>CALGOH010000108.1 GCA_937957985.1 uncultured Verrucomicrobiae bacterium | reverse complement strand
GTAACCGGAGAAGTCGAAGTAGATCTGGAGCGTGTAGGAAAGCGCGGCGGCCCACGCCTCGCCGAAGGTCACGTAGCGGTTGCCATCGTGCGCGAGGTCGAAGATCGGGTTGGCGGTGCGCGCGAGGTAGTCGGCGATGACGACCTTCTTGAAGAGGCCGATGAAGAGGATGGTCGAGCCGACGGCGAGATCGGTGGAGCGCAGCCCCATGCCCGCGTGCCGACGGAACTGCGGCAGCATCTCCTTGTGGTGGACGATGGGGCCGGCGATGAGCTGCGGGAAGAAGGTGACGAACAGCAGGTAGTCGGCGAGATGGTATTCCTCGGTTTCGCCGCGCCAGGCATCGACCAGGTAGGCGATCTGCTGGAAGGTGAAGAAGGAGATGCCGAGCGGCAGGACGAACTCGGGAACGGGCAGGCCGCTGGCCCCGAGCGAGGCGACCGCCTTGGCCAGGAAGCCGGCGTATTTGTACCAGCAGAGCAGCCCGAGATTGGCGGAGACGCCGGTGGCGAGGATGACCTTGCCGGCGCGCGACGCCCGGTGCCGGGCGAGAAAGCGTCCGCAGAGGAAGTTGAACGCGCAGGACGCGCCGATGATCCACAGGTTCGTCCAGTCCCAGTAGCCGTAGTAGATGAGGCTGGCGATGGCGAGGAAGGCGACCGACACCCGGAACGGAGCCTTGCGCAGGAGCTGGTAGCCCAGCATCGCCGCCGGCAGGAAGAGGAGCAGGTAGATGTAGGAGTTGAACAGCATGCCTACCCGCCACGGGTTTCACGGATGATCCGCTCCTTCCATTCGAGGTCGGGGATCCCCGGGCCGGAAATGTAGCGCCGGTAGCCCTCCTTCGAGCGTTCTACCCAGCCATCGAAATTTTCCGGGGTGAGGCGGATGCCGTAGTCGCGCGCGGCCTCGAGTTCCATCGGCCAGCCGAGCATGCGCGCAAGCATCGCGCCTCCGACCTCGGCGCTGTAGTGGTTGAAGTCGGTCCAGTAGCGCATGCGCCCGTCGCCCTCGGGAAGCGGGTCGCAGTTGATCGGATGGTGGTCGCCGAAATCCCACAGGTCGACCTGTTGGTCGGCGGGCGCGTCCGCGTTCAGCCCGGCGACCAGCCCGGTGATGAGGCGGCGCTCGGTTTCGAAATGGAGCAGCGGCGGGGCGTCCGGGCGGGCGTGCGGCAGCACGTGCATCGGATGCAGCAGCAGGATCAGGCGGATGTCGCGCTCGCGGCAGGTCAGGATGAGCTTGTGGAGCAGCTCCGCCTTCTCCGGGTCCAGCGGGTCGCTGCGGCGGACGGCGTCGGGGAAATCGAACATCGACTCGCCGCGGATCGCGAGTTCGAGGAATTCGCGCTGGCTCATCGACGGCTGGGGCGGTCGGCGGAGGTAGCCGCGGGCGTCGAACTCGGGCAGGTCCTCGGACATCGAGCGGCTGATGACATCGACCGAGGCCTCCAGCGAGGAGATGCCGAAGAGGTAGCGGATTTCGCGGTCCAGCGCGGTCTTGTCGGGACCCATCGGGGAGCCGGCGAAGTCGCCGATCCCGCGGCTGTCGAAATCCGAACTGAGATCGCCGGGATCCAGCCCGAGGATCACGAGTTCGGGCTGCTGGTGTTCCACCAGGTAGCGGAACATCGCCTCGTTTTCGTAGAAGTAGCCGGCGGGGTAGGAGAGGTTGTAGACGTCGTCACGCCCCCAGCGGGGATCGAAGGGATCGAGCCCGCTGCCGACGCGGGACGAGCCGATCAGGGCGACCCCGATGGAGGGCGCCGAGCGGACGAAGCCGCACTTCGTGGTCCGGTGCCGGCCGGGGGGACCGCGGTAGGGGTCGAGCGCCTCGGACTGCAGCGGGGTCGGGAGGACCCGGCAGGGATCGGCCCAGAGGTTGATCAGCAGGGAGGCGAGGAGGGCCGCGCCAAGGCAGAGGCAGAGTGCCTTGAGGTAGCTCCGGATCGCGGTCACCGCGCGTTTATGCGAGCCAGCCCGTGGGCTGTCAATCGGGCGCGGGGCGGTCCCGGCCAAAGTTTCATGGACTTGGTCGGCGGGGGAGGGTCATAGTCGCCGCCGACGCAGCGGAATGAAGGTAGTGATTCTCGCAGGAGGCCTCGGCACACGGATTTCCGAGGAGACGAACGTCAGGCCGAAGCCGATGGTCGAGATCGGGGGCAAGCCGATTCTCTGGCACATCATGAAGCAGTACTCGTTCCACGGGGTGAACGAGTTCATCATCTGCTGCGGTTACAAGGGCTACATCATCAAGGAGTATTTCGCGAACTACTTCCTCCACATGTCGGACGTGACCATCGACATGGCAAGCAACCGCATGGAGGTGCACCAGCAGAACGCCGAGCCGTGGAAGGTGACGATGGTCGATACCGGCGAATCGACGCTGACCGGTGGGCGCCTCGGGCGGGTTCGGCGCTTTCTGGAGGGCGAGGAGGCGTTCTGTTTCACCTATGGAGACGGTGTCTCCGACGTGGACATCCGCGCACTCATCGAGTTCCACCTCAAGCACGGCAAGGCGGCGACGGTGACCGGGGTGCGCCCGCCGGGCCGCTACGGCGCGCTGAGCCGCGACGGCGACCGGGTGAAGGGCTTCGTCGAAAAGCCTCCGGGTGACGGCGGATGGATCAACGGCGGCTACTTCGTGCTGTCGCCGTCCTGTCTGGAGCTGATCGATGGCGACCGGGTTTCGTGGGAGTCGGGTCCGCTGGAAGTGCTGGCCTCGCGTGGAGAACTGATGTGCTACCAGCACTCGGGCTTCTGGCAGGCGATGGACACCTTGCGGGACAAGGTTCATCTGGAGGAGTTGTGGGAATCCGGAAACGCGCCGTGGAAGCAGTGGTGAATCCGGATCGCTGGAAGGGGAAGCGGGTGTTCCTGACGGGGCACACCGGCTTCAAGGGCGGTTGGCTGGCGCTGTGGCTCGACCGGCTGGGCGCCGAGGTTCACGGTTACGCGCTCGACCCGCTGCCCGGCCCGGGCTTCTTCGAGAAGGCCGGCGTGGCGAAATCCCTGGCGAGCGACACGCGCGCGGATCTTGATGATGCCGCGGGCCTGACCTCGCTCGTCGAGCGGCTGCGGCCCGATTTCATCTTCCACCTGGCGGCCCAGCCGCTGGTGCGACAAAGCTATGCCGAGCCGGTCCGCACCTTCCGCACGAACGTGATGGGCACGATCCACGTGCTCGAGGCGGCAAGGGCCACCGACTCGGTGCGTGACGTGGTGGTGGTGACGACCGACAAGGTCTATCACAACCGCGAGTGGCGTTTTCCCTATCGCGAGGTCGATCGCCTCGGAGGCCGGGATCCCTACAGCGCCAGCAAGGCCGCGGCCGAGGTGGCGACCGAGGCCTATCGGGCGAGCTTCTTTTCCGGCCGGGGCGCGGCGCGGATCTCGACCGCCCGGGCCGGCAACGTGATCGGCGGTGGCGACTGGTCCGAGGACCGGCTGGTCCCCGACTGCCTGCGCGCGTTCGCTGCGGGAGAAACGGTGCGACTGAGGAACCCGCACGCGGTCCGCCCGTGGCAGCACGTGCTCGACCCGCTGCACGGCTATCTGGTGCTCGGCGAGCGGATGATGTCCGGCGATGGTGATTTCGCGACCGGCTGGAACTTCGGGCCGACGGATACGGATGGCACGTCCGTCGGCGAGGTGGCGGAAATGATCGCCGGATTGTGGGGCGGCGACGCCCGGGTTGAGTTGAGTCCGGGAGGAGACGAACCGCACGAGGCCGGGTTGCTCATGCTCGACAGTTCGCAGGCGCGGGCCCGCCTCGGATGGCGTCCGCGCTGGGGTCTGCGCGAGTCGCTGGAAATGACGGTCGCCTGGCACCGGGCCTTCCTCGACGGAGCGGACATGCGCGAGGTCAGCCTCCAACAGATCGAAGCCTTCACCGGGAGGGGCGCTTGAGGCGGATCGGGATCGCCGCAGACGCCGCGCAGGGCCTCGTCCTGGTGGAGCGCAGCCGTTCCGGGGACACGCGGGGCTGGTTCGAGCGGATGTTCTGCGAGGAGGAACTGGGCGATGCGCT
>CALGOH010000107.1 GCA_937957985.1 uncultured Verrucomicrobiae bacterium | reverse complement strand
CGAAGGCAACGTCGAATCCCGGATCGAGAATCTGCACCTCGATGCCGTCGGGCAACGGCCCCTCGCCCCCGCGCAGGCGGTCGAGCGATTCCCTGGTCGCCCAGACGAAAATCCCGGAGTTCCCGGCGTCCTTGAGATGCCGCCACTCGGCGACCAGCTCGAAGTTGGTGTAGGGCACCTTGGAGGCGATCACCCCGACCGGCTTGCCGGTGCACTTCGCCAAGCCGTCCTTCCACGTCCAGGTGTCGTCGTGGCAGTTGACGTTCTCGAAGTCGGCCTCGCCGAGCACTTTCCAGCCCGGCCCACGACCGTCGATGAAGGCACGCGGGGCGTCAGGCTCGGCAGCGGAAAGCAGCGACACGCCAAGGCCGATCGCGGTGATGAGAGGAATGGGAAGTTTCATGACGATCAACCGTTGAGCACCCAGCCGTCGCGGTAGGTTTTCCGAATGAACGCGTCGGCCTCGGGGCAGTTGGTGGCCTTGAGGTCGGCGGCGTCCCATTCCAACGGCTGGCCCGCCCGGAGCGCCACCGCGCCGAGCAGGTTGTGTTCGACCAGCGCACCGGAGTAGTCGAAGTCGCAGAGGGTCGGCGCGCCGGTCTTGCAGGCATGGATCCATTCCTGGTGGTGTCCGGGCGAGGGCGGAATGAGGTCGCCGGGCTCCGGCTTTTCGTAGTGGGTCATGTCGCCGCGCAGCGTCAGGGTGCGGAACTGGTAGTCGGCGAGCAGCCAGCCCTTGTCGCCGGTGAAGAGGATCCCCTGCTCCATCGCATCACGGTTGAAGGCCCGGATGGGCATGCCGGGTTTCGGTCCGCCATCGTACCAGGAGACCTCGACCGGCGGTCGCATGTCGGTGGCCGGGTGTTTCCAGGTGACCTTGATCTTTTCCGGATAACAGTCCGGATGGACCGGCTCGCCATTGGCCACGCAGTGGGTCGGAAAGCGCAGGTCCAGCGCCCAGTACGGCAGGTCGATCAGGTGGCTGGCCATGTCGCCCAACTGCCCGGTGCCGAAGTCCCAGAAGCGGTTCCAGATCTGGCAATCGCCGGATAGATACCGAGGATTGTAGGGGTGAAACGGCGACGGACCGATCCACAGGTCCCAGTCGATGTGGGAGGGAACCGGTTTTGCCGCGGGATAGTAGCTCTCGGCCTTGCGCGGCCGTCCGACCCAGACGTCGGCGCTCTTGACGGTGCCGATCGCGCCGCCCCGGATCAGTTCGACCACCCGGCGGTAGTTGTCGGTGGCATGGATCTGCGTGCCCATCTGGGTGGCAAGCTTGTCCTTGTTCCTGAGATACGTTTCCCGGACGACGCGGGCCTCGTGCACCGAGTTCGCGAGCGGCTTCTCGCAGTAGACGTGCCTGCCGCGGTTCATCGCCCAGACGTTGACGAAGGCGTGGGTGTGATCGGTGGTCGAGCAGACGACCGCATCGATGTCCTTCTGCTCGAGACAGCGCCGCCAGTCGACGTGGGTCGTGGCCTTCGGAAACTTCCTCGCGGCGGCGGCCAGCGCGTTGGCATCGACGTCGCAAAGGGCGACGATGTTCTCACCCTCGACTCCCTTCATGTTGGCGGCTCCCCTCCCCGCGACGCCGATCAGCGCGATGTTGAGCTTCTCGTTCGGGGACTGTCCGGCCTTCAGGATGCCCGACGGCAGCACGGTCAGCCCGGTGCCCAGCGCGCCGGCCGACTTCAGGAAGTGGCGACGGGAGGAAGGATTCAACGACATGACCGCGAGCATACGGAAAAGGCCGCGGGTTCTTATCGATACCGCATCGGGTCAGCCGCCGTCCATTGTCCGTGCCGGCCGACCCTGATAGAGCAAGCCGAACGCCGTGGTGATGGCGAGGATCGCCCCGCCGAGCACGACCCAATAGATCGCCCAGCCGCCGTTTCCTCCAAGCACCGCGTGATCATGCCACATCCGGACACCGATGGTGCCGAGCAGCGAGCCGACGCCATTGGCGACCAGTGAGAGCAAGCCCTGGGCCTGGCCGCGCATGGCGGGTTCCACCCGCCGGTCGAGGAAGAGCTGGGCGGTGATGAAATAGAGGGTGTAGCAGAGGCCGTGGAGCGCGATCCCGATCAGGAGGCCTGTCCGCTCCCCGGAGAAGCCGGACCACGCGAAGAACGCGTAGCGCAGCGTCGAAAGCGACAGCGCCGCCAGCAGCAGGGTCTTGACCCGGAAGCGGCTCATCAACGCGGCCATCAACAGCATGGCCACGATTTCACTCAACTGCCCCATCGCCATCGTCGCCGCCACGTGCGGGTCGCCGAGGTCGCGCAGATGCCGCGGCAACCACATGTAGAAGGCCACCAGCGGCATCGAGAGCAGCGCGGTGGTGGCGAAGAACACGGCGTGGTCCCTCTCCCGCAACAGGCGGAAGGCGTCGAGCCCCATCAGGGTCCTCAACGAGCGGGAACGCCCCGGCGGCGGCGTGTCCGGAAGCCCGAATGCAACCAGGCCGCCAACCAGCCGGATCGCCGCCGCCGCGTAACCCGCCAGCGGCGAGGCGTCGGCATTGAGCACCAAGCTGGTCACGTAACCGGCCGCCAGCCAGCCGAGCGTGCCGCCGAGCCGGACGATCGGGAACTCCCGCTCGCTGCGGCGCAGGTGGCGCATGCAGATCACCGCCAGCGTGCTCCACATCGGTGCCCCGACCGCCGAGCTGACGAAAAACAGAACAATGAACCACCATGGTCCGAGGCCGGCGTCGAGGGTGACGAAGGCCGCGGCGAGCAGGAGCGCGCTGACGATGCACGTCCATCCCAGCAGCCGCTGGGCGGCGAAGCGGTTGTCGGCCAGCGCGCCGACCCACAGCGGCGAGACCATCGCCGCGAGCGGAAACGCCAGCCAGGCCCACTGCAACTGTCCGCTGTCGAGACCGGCGCCGAGCAGGATGTTCGTGAGCACCGGCACGTAGAAGCCCGGCGACATGCCGGTGAGGAAAAACATCACCGACAGACGCCCCATCACTCCCGCCGGACTCCGCTCGCTCGCCACGCCGCGACGCTATCCCGTCGGGTGCCGACGACAAGACGCGACCGAGCGCGCCAGCCCGACCCGACAGCTTGTCGCAGGCGCGACAATTTGCGCCATCTCCCTGGAATGAATGACCTACTGCATGGCTGACTCGAATCACTGGCTGTCAATGGCTTACGCCACCTCTTTCCGGGTTGGCACCGGTCCTGCCATAGAGAATCCGTCAACCCAACCAACACACCATGATTCTTGCCCAACATCTGAGAAACACGAGCCCCTGGCTCAGCGACTTCGGTCGCCTGTTCGACGCCGCCCTGCGTGGCGTGGTCACGACTCCCGCCGACCTGCGGGTTCATGAAGACGACGACGGCTGGACGCTTGAGGTCGACTTTCCGGGCGTTGCCCGGGATGAGCTGGCACTCGAGGTCAAGGACAACGGCCTGCACCTCCGGGTGAAGGACGACACCCGCTATCACCTGCCGCTCGGCGACAAGGTGGATACCGCGGGTGTTTCCGCCCGCTTCGAGTTGGGCGTGCTGAAGATTCGCCTGCCGAAGCTCGACGCCCAGGTCGCCTCGCATCACATCGAAATCCAATAACCTGAACCCATCATGAACGAAGAAACCACCTGCTGCGAAACTCCGGACACGGAGAACACCGCCATCACCACCCGCGACGACCGTCCGCGTCGGCTCGCCGAGCCGGCATGGAATGCCACGCGTCACGACCACGGCGCCGACATCGAGGTCGCGCTGCCCGGCGTCCGCAAGGAGGATCTCAAACTCGAGGTCCGAGGCTCGCGACTCGCGCTGGAGGCCCGCCGGCCCGACCAGGCGCCGGCCGGCCGGCTGATCCACGGCGAACCGGCACCCGACGGCTACCGTCTCGAACTCCGGCTTGGCAACGCCCTCGACGGCTCGGCGCTCAGCGCGCGGCTCGAATCGGGCCTGCTCAAGGTCTCGGTGCCGCTCGTCAAGGCAGCCCAGCCGAAGCGCATTGAGATCGCCTGACGCGGTCCTGGTCCCCTGTCACACGGCCCGCCACCCGGTCACGGGAGGCGGGCCGTTTCGTATCGGATTCTCTAATTGATCCGGCCCGTTCTCCGCGGCAGACTTGCTTCATGCAGGCGGTCACGGAACAGATTCGGAACTTTCTCCAATACATCGCCGTCCAGTTCATCGAGCACCCCGAGCGCGCCCAGCTCAAGGTCGCCGAACTCGGCCCGAAGCGCCTGCGGTTCAAGCTCGTGCTCGAAAGCTCGGATGTCGCCCTGCTGATCGGACGCAACGGCTTCAGCGCCTCGGCGATCCGCGGCGTGCTCAAGGCCGCTTCCGAACGCGCCGACGTCCAGGTGAACCTCCAGGTCCACTCGCACGAAGAGGAGGAGGAAATGCTCGCCCGCGAAGACAGCCAGGATTGATCCGGCGGGCGGACCGCGAGCTTCAGCTCGCACCGGAGACTCGATGATGCGAGCTGAAGCTCGCGGTCCGGACCCGGCTCAGGCCTCCCTCACGCACTCGACCCCCACCCACTCGGTCCCGGGCAGGATGAACTTCCGGAGGCGCACGCGGACCCGCAGCGCTCCGAAGTCGCGGAT
Source organism: uncultured Verrucomicrobiae bacterium (assembly GCA_937957985.1). GTDB lineage: Bacteria > Verrucomicrobiota > Verrucomicrobiia > Verrucomicrobiales > Akkermansiaceae > Haloferula. Next base: position 14,067 of record CALGOH010000107.1, on the reverse strand, counting down.
CACCAGTTCGGCGATCTCGGCGGCGAGGGTTTCGACCAGACGTCTTTCGCCCAGACCCGCCAGCCGCCGCACCTCGAGGCACACGCGGTGGTAGTCGATGGTCCTTTGCACCTCATCCCCCATCGACTCGAAGCGGTCGGTGGGTGTCATCTCGATGTCGACCTTGAGGCATTGCGCCGTGGCGCGCTCCTCGTCGGGAACGCCGATACGGGTCTCGATCTCCAGGCCCCGGATGTGGATGACATTCATGGCGTGACCTCCGTGGCGACGACCGCGTCGAGCAGCACGCGGGTCGGCCGGTTCAGATCCATCGCGGCGGCCTCGTCGGCGGTCACCCAGCGGAAATCCTCGGCCTCTTCATTCAGGACCACCTCACCCGATCGACGGCGGGCGTGGTAGTTGAGCAGAAGGAAATGCTCCGGACGCTGAAACTCCTCGGAATCAATGCAGTCCTGCACCATGACGAAACGTGGCGCCTCGATCTCCAGCCCGGTCTCCTCGCGGACCTCGCGATGAAGGGCGGCCTCGGCGGTTTCCCCGCGCTCGATCTTGCCCCCGGGGATTCCCCAGCGATGACCCCACTTGTGGGTGCGGATCATCAGGAAGCAGCCTTCGTCATCCTCGATCAGCGCACCCACCGTCGCCACCGGCGGCCGACGGTCGAGGGGACGCTCCATCAACTTCCGCAGGCCTTCGAGATCCCGCACCGTGATGTCGGGCGAGGCCGCCGCCAGCGGCTCGGCACGGGTGTAGCCGCTGAGCACCGCCACCGCCGTGACCCGTGCGTGGCGCGCCGTGTCGACATCGTGGACCATGTCGCCGACGAAGGCGGTCTCGGCCGGATCGAGGCCGTGGGTTTCGAGGATCTCGAGGATGCGCTCGCGCTTGTCGAGCACCCCGGCATACGTCGCCTCGAAGTACGATCCGAGACCGAACTCCGCGAGCTGCAGCCGGAACGCGTCCGCATCCATGCTGGTGAGGACGAAACTGCGGATGCCGTGTCGTCGGCACCACTCGAGCTTCTCGCGGGTGTGCGGCAGCACGGTCACCGGGGCCTCCGATGCCGAGAAGGCGGCCCGGAAGTGATCCTCCAGTTCCTCCAAGGGCACGCCTGGAAGAACCTCCTCGTAAAACTCCCGGTACGGCAGCCGGAAGCGTTCCCGGAAAACCTCCCGGTCGAGCGCCGGCTTGCCGTAAACCTCCAGCACCCGGTTGGTCGCGTCGAGCACCGGCGGCAGGTCGTCCACCAGCGTGCCGGACCAGTCGAAGATGAGGTTGCGGAACATCAGCCGAGGGAGAAACGGATCGATTTCACGACCCCCTTGCCCGCCACCCGCTCGAGGTTGGCCAGCAGGCGGGGCTTCATCTGCTCGAGCTGGAAGCGCATCGCGGGCTGGAGAACCTTGAGGGTGAGGCAGCCTCCGCGCAACGAATCGGGAGTCGCGTGGCGGGCAATGAAGTCACCCGCGATCTCGACCCACATTTCCCGCAACCTTTCCTCGTCGATGCCTTCCGAGACCTTGGCATCGCGGAGGATCGCCCCGAGGAACTTCGTCGCCCGGTGCAGGTGATCGTCGGGGTGAACCGGCTCGTCGCCACCGCGCCACTCGCGGAGCACCGCGCGACGGATCCGCTCAAGCCGTCCGTCGCGCGCCATGGCTACTCGTCCCCGTCGTCGCCGATCGCCTCGACCGGACAGCCTTCCATGGCCTCCCGGCACTGCTCGAGTTCCTCATCGTTCTCCGGTTGTTTGTAGACGTAGGAATAGCCTTCGTCGTCGGAGCGCTGGAAATTGTTCGGTGCGGTTTCGCGGCACAGGTCGCAGTCGATGCACTGGGCATCCACGTAGAATTTGCCGTCGACGTTTTCCTCGTTCTTGTCTTCTCGGTCGGCCATGATGGTCAGGGATTTGCGTGCCGATGAAATCGCCCGAAGCGCTCCGGCATGCAACCCCTTTTCCCGCATGTTTCCGGCATGCTTTGCTCTGGCCAAGCTCCCGGACGGTTCCTAAGAACACAGCCGAAGCCGATGCCCTACGACGACACCCCCCAGCCCTCCCAGTCGCGACCCCACCGTCCGCGGCTCAGCGAATTGTCGCGGGAGACCACCGAAGACGACCTCTGGGATCTCGACGGCGAGCAGGAAAGCCCCGTGAAACCGGAGCCCCGTGTCCCGGCAAAGGCCGCCGAGGAATCGGTGTCTGAGGAACCGCCGGAGGAGGAGGCCCCGGCGCCCGAGGAAGAACCGGCTGCCGCTTCGCCGACCCGGGAACCGGAGAGCGTTGAAGCGGAGGAACGGGAAACCGCGGTGGAGTCCGTCGAAAGCGAAACCGCGCCGGAGCCGGCCGAGGCGTCAACCCGGGAGTCGTCCTCCCCGCCGACGCTTTCGCTGCCGAGCCGTCGTGACCTCATCAGTCTCGGCGTCCTGGCGGCGGTGTTCCTCGGTCTCGCGATCTGGTGGATCGCCGGGCAGTTTTCCGACATCCCCACGACGCGGATCGGCGGCGACGAGCCGCAGCTCCCGGTCCAGGGCGAGCATGCGAAGGTGGCCAAGGCCAGCACCTACTGGCGTGAGCCGGTGCGCGAGGGCGAGAACCGCGACGTGACGCGGCCGGAGGTGTCCTACATCCCGGTGGTGTCGGTGAAGGTCGCCGACGGCACCGGCGCCCTGCGGGCGATCTTCCGCACACACACCGGAGACTTCGTCGGCGACAGCATCACCCGCGTTTTCGAGAACGGCCGATTCCTGGACAACGGCTCGGACACGATCGAGTTCCCCGCCACCGACGGCTACGAAACCGATGGCGACATGAACGGCTACCGCGTCGGCGATGACCGCTGGTCGGTCGAGATCTTCGAGGGCCCCGGGGCGAACGCTCCCGGCGACCAGTTCCGTCTGCTTTTCACCATCCCCATCTCGCCCGCCCGCCGCTGACACCGCCATGAGCGAAGCCAACGACATTTCCCCACTCGTGCCCCGCGAAGGCTGGCACGTCATGCACCTTTTCTATCAGGTCGACCACGCGCAGTGGAGCCTGCTCGACCGCGACGACCAGCGGGCGGCCAAGACACGCCTGACCGAGCTGGTGCAGCAGATCCGCAGCACGCCCGACACGCACCTGCTGGTCTTCGCGGTGGCGACGCCGAAGGCCGACATCGGCTTCATGCTTCTCACCCCCGACCTCCAGGTCGCCAACGCCTACGAGAAGCAGCTCACGCTTTCGCTCGGCCCGGAGATCCTCTCGCCCGTCTATTCCTATCTCTCCCAGACCGAGCGCTCGGAATACACGACCACCCCGGAACAATACGCCGAGGAAACCCTCAAGGGCGAACGCGGCCTCGATGAAGCGAGCCCGGAGTTCGCCGAGGCGATGAAGGAGTTCGAGGAGCGCATGGACCACTACCTCCAGCACCGCCTCTACCCGGTGCTGCCCGACTGGCCGGCAATCTGTTTCTACCCGATGACGAAGCGGCGGGATGGAAAGGACAACTGGTACAGTCTTCCGTTCGAGGAGCGCAAGAAGCTAATGGGTGGCCACGCCCGCACCGGCCGGGCCTACGCCGGGCGGATCCTCCAATTGATCACCGGATCGACCGGGCTCGACGACTTCGAGTGGGGCGTGACGCTGCTCGCCAAGGACACCATCGACATCAAGTCGATCGTCTACGAAATGCGCTTCGACGAGGTCTCCGCCCGCTACGGCGAGTTCGGCGACTTCTACATCGGCATGCAGTTGCCGCTGGCGGAGCTCTTCAAGCGCGTCTGCCTTTAGCCCTATTCGCCGACGCGCTCCATTTCGCGGTCGAAGCGTTCAAGGAAGCGGCCCATCTCCTCGAGATGGCGTCGGAGGCGTCCCGCCGCCCGAGGATTCATCGGCACGGCCTGTCCGCCTTGTTGGACCCTCGCCTGCGGACCCATCCGCTGCTGCGGAAGCTGCGCGAGTTCGGGATCGAGCGGATCCTTTTCGAGCAGCTCGACGATGCGCGATGCCGGCAGAATGAAGCTCCGGGTGCGGTCGGTGCGGGCGATCGTCATGCCGACCACCTCGCCGTTCAGATCGACCACCGGGCCGCCGCACTGCCGCGGCTTGAGCTGCATGTCGGTCTGGATCGCGAGAGGAAAGCCCCGGCCGACGAGGCTGATCGGGCCGCCCATGCGCCGCATCGTGCGCAGGCGTCCCTCGGGCACGCCGGGGAACTCGGGACGCCCGGTGAGTTCCACCTTCAGGGTCGATTCCTTGCCATCCCGCAGGAAGCGCACGGTGATCTCGTCGCCGGGCGCGTGATCGAGCAGGGCGTTTCGCAGTTCGAACGGACTCGACACCTCCTGGTCCTCGATGCCGAGCACCACGTCGCCCTTCCGGAGACCCGCCTTGGCGGCTCCCCCGCCTTCGGCCAGTTCGAGCACCTGGATCCCCTCGCCCTCGAATGATGGATCGAGCGTGATCCCGATGAAGGCCTGGTCGGAGTCGCGCAACGAGCGCACGGCGACCGCGACCACTCCCATGCTGACCGGCATGCCGTCGGCTCCCGCCGCGACAAGAAACCTTCCGAGTTCCGGCGCCGGCTCCGTGCTCCACTTGACCGGCGTGAACTGTGCCCCGTCGAGCTGCAGCAGGGCGATGTCGTCATCCTGATAGACGCCGAGCACCGAGGCGGTCGCCGTGCGGCCGTCGCCCCCGACCACCTGCACCGGGGTCCTGGCAAAGGCGATCTCGCTCCACTTGGTGACCACCTTGTCGCCGCCGCCGACGACCGTGCCCATCGCCACCTGCCGGCGGTTCGCCCATACCCAGACGGTCGAGGCCGACGCCTCCTGTGCCACCGGCCGGATGACATCGTAGACCTCCTGCGACTGCTGCCGGGTCGCCCGGCGTTCCTCGGCTCGCTGGAGTGGGACATCCTGCGCCAAGGCCGCGCCAGCGACGAATAGTGCCAGAAATCCGATCTTCTTCATCGTTTCAATTCCTCCGCAAGTTGGTCCATCCGCATCAGTTCGATCGAGAAAGTGGTCGTCTCCCGTCCGCGTTCGATTCCGATCTCGACGACATCGCCGGCCGAATATTTCGCGAGCAGCATGCCGAGGTTGCGACCGCCCCGCACGCGCACCCCGTCGACGCTGCGGATGATGTCGCCCCTCCGGATCCCGGCCTTGGCCGCGGGCGAGTTCGGGGTGACCTGATCGACCGGCACGCCGCCGTCGCGCAGCTCGCGACCCATCACGATGCCGATGACCGGCCGCTCGGGATTCGCCAGCGGATTGAGCTGCAGTTCGCCCCAGCTCTCACCGGCTTCCATCCGCTGCCAGTCCTCCTTGAAGCCATCGATGCCGGCATGGTTGTTGTTGTCGAGGGTTTCCCCGATGGACGAATTGATCGCCACCAGCCGGCCATCCAGGTCGAACAGCGGACCACCGGAATCGCCCCCGATCAGGGTGCAGTCGGTGGTCAGGAAATTGCCCGGTCCCTCGGACACCACGCGGCCGAATCGCACCGGCGGAGTCCGGGCCGGATCGTAGCCCTCGCTATGACCCAGCGCGACGACCCAGTCACCGGCCTTGAGCTTGCCGGACTCGCCGAGTTCCACATAAGGCCAGGGACCCGGATCGACGATCTGCGCCATCCCGGCGTCCTTCGAGTAGTTGGAGCCCAGCACCTTCGCCTTGGTCTGCTTGCCGTCTGGAAAGACGATGTCCACCTCCTCGGCACGGTCGGTCACGTGGGCGGCGGTGAGGATCAATCCGTCCTCGTTGACCACCACTCCGGAGCCCGAGGCCCCCGTCGATCCCGAAAGAATCGCCACCGTCGCCGGCATCACCCGCTTGACCAGCGCGCCCGTGCGGGTTTCGAGTGCCGCCAGATCCTTGAGCGAGGCCACGGGCTCGCGCGCCGCCGCCGACAAGGTCAGCAACATCGAAAATCCGATCCCCTGCAAAATTCCAGTCATCTTCATCGCTCTGTCACACGGCATAGCGACGCATTTCCGCCGCCTCGTCTTCACCCGGAGTTCATCGTCGCGTCCGGGCCCGCATCTTCCTAGCCTCTAGCACGTTCATGCCGAAACGCAATTCGAAGGGTCGCTCCAACAACAGCAAGCGAAGCCCGCAGCGCCGCAAGCGCCACGGTTTCGGCACCATCCTGCTGTTCTGGCCGGTGCTGCTTTTCGGCCGGCTCACCGCCCCGCTGCCGGGCGTTTGGCGGTTCCTGATGCGGCTCGGGGGCTATCCCCTGATCCTCGCGCTCTACGTAATTGTTCCCCTCGCCGTCGTCTACCATGCCCGCGCCCGCGGCTTCGACATGGCGAAGGTCGAGGAAATGCCGGAGCGCAGCGTGGTCCTCGACCGCCGCGGCAAGGAGCTGGGCCGCATCCACGGCGAGAAGCGGGACATCATCGACTTCTCCCAGATCGACCAGGATTTCATCTACGCCATCCTCGCGCGGGAGGACGAGCGGTTCTTCCGCCACCGCGGGGTCGACTGGATCGGCTTCGGCCGCGCGACGCTCCGCAACATCAAGGACCTCGGCGTGACCCAGGGGGCGTCGACCCTGACCATGCAGCTCGCCCGCAACAGCTACGACCTCTACGCGCCCTGGCTGTCCTTCTCGGGCACGCTGCAGGAGATCGACCGCAAGCTGCTCGAAATCGCGGTGTCCTTCCGGATCGAGCACAACTACTCGAAGGAGGAGATCCTTGAGCACTACGTGAACCGGATCTTCTGGGGCCACACGATCCGGGGCATCGAGGAAGCGGCGCGCACCTACTACGAGAAGTCGGCCAGCGACCTCACGCTCTCCGAGGCCGCGCTGCTCGCGGGCATCGTCCGCGGTCCCAACGCCTTCTCCCCATTCAAGGACCTCTCGGATGCGCTGCGCGAGCGGGATTCGACGCTCGACCGCATGGTGGCCGCCGACTTCATCACCGCCGAGCAGGCCGCGGCCGCCAAGGCGGAGGAAATCGAAGTCCGCCCGGAGTGGCGGCGCGTCTTCCACGACAGTTGGGCGATGGACGCGGTGCGCCGCGAACTCGAACGCATCCTCGAGGAGGAGGACATCGAGTTCGGCGGACTCCAGATCACCACCACCATCGATTCGCTGGTCCAGAAGCGGGCCGAGCAGGCGCTCAATTCCCACCTCCGCGGCATCGAGCGGCAGCGGGGCTATCCGCACCAGACCCGGGCCGCGTGGCAGGAGCTTCCCGAGCCGCGGCCGGTTCCGCAGTATCTCCAGGGCAGCGTCGTGGTGATCGAGAACCTCACCGGCGCCGTGGTCGCCACCGTCGGGGGGCGCGATCCCGACGAGTCGAAGTTCAACCGCTCGACGCAGGCCCGCCGGCAGATCGGCTCGACCTTCAAGCCTTTCGTCTATCTCGCGGCCTTCGATGCGGGCCTCCGTCCCGACATGCTCGTCAGCGACGACCCGCTGCGTCGCGGCGAGGTGAGGGGCGCGGGGAGCTGGTCGCCGGCGAACTCGGACGGCAAGTACAACGGCTTCCAGTCCGTCTCGTACGGCCTCATCCGGTCGCGCAACACGATGTCGGTGCGCGTGGGCAACTATGCCGGCCTCGACAAGGTCGCCGAGGTCGCCAAGCAGGTCGGCTTCAAGGACGAGGTCGAGCCCTACCCGACCGCCTTCTTGGGCACGCTCCAGGCATCGCCCGAGGAACTCGCCTCGGCCTACACCATCTTTCCGAACGGCGGCGAGCGGTTCCCGCCTCGCATCATCGCCGAGATCCGCGACCGCAGCGGCGAGGTCCAGTACCGCAACCCCCGCCTCTCGTACCAGGCATGCGGCCACGGCGCGGCATGGACGACCTCGAAGATCCTCAGCGAGGCCGTCGACCGGGGAACCGGCGCGGCGGTGCGGCGGCTCGGATTCGACAAGCCCTGCGCCGGCAAGACCGGCACCACCAACGACTACAAGGACGCGTGGTTCGCGGGATTCACCTCCAGCCTCACCTGCGCGGTGTGGGTCGGCTTCGACCAGCCGAAGACGATCATCGACCGCGGCTACGGCTCGGTGCTGGCCCTCCCGGTCTGGACCGAGGTGATGAAGACCGCCGACCGGCTCGGCTACAAGTCGGAGGGACTGAAGTCGGAGCTTTCATTCACCGAGATCCGGCTCTGCCGCGTGTCCGGAAAGCGGGCCACCGATGGCTGCGAGGCGGCCGGCGAGGCCTACACCGACAGCGTGCCCAAGGACATGCTCTCCTCCCTCAAGACCTACTGTCCGCAGCACGAGGGCGCGCCTTCCACCGGCGATGGGCCGCCGCCGAAAGCCCGGCCGATCGAGGAAGCGCCCCGCGCCGAACCGGTCGAGCCCCCGGCCCCGAGGGCCGTGCCGGTCGAACCGCCTCCGGCATCGCGCGTACCCCGGGCGGTGCCCGTCGAGGAACCCGTCCGCCGCGCCGTCCCGGTCGATTGATCCTGCCCCGAACCCGCTGATTGCACGTGTCGACCTGGCGTCCAGTCTCCCGCTTTCCCCGCTGGCTCTCGTGGCTGCCGGACTGGTTCTACGGCCCCCTGCTCTGGACCCTCCGCGGGCTCATCGTCGCGGTGGTCGTCTTCGCGGCGATCGCCTTCTACTAGATGATCCAGGCGGGCGGCTACGACATGCGGAAGGTCGCCGAGCTTCCCTCGCGGACCACCATTCTCGACCGCAACGGCTCCACCATCGAGGTCGGTTGGGGCGCCAGCCGCCACTTGGCCAGACGCGAGGACCTTCCCCCGTTCCTGGTCGATGCCCTCGAGGCGCGTGAGGACGCCCGGTTCTTCACCCACCACGGCGTCGATTTCCGCGGCCTCGCCCGCGCCACGGTGCGCAACATCAAGGACCGCGATTTCACCCAGGGGGCCTCCACCCTCACGATGCAACTCGCGCGCAACACCTACGACATGCGGGCCAAGTCGATCCACCGCAAGTTGCTGGAGATCGCCCTCACCCTGCGCATCGAGTCCCACTACTCGAAGGACGAGATCCTCACCCACTACCTCAACCGCATCTACTTCGGATCCGGCTGTCATGGCATCGAGGAAGCCGCCCGCACCTACTTCGGCAAGTCGGTGTCCGAACTGCACGATGGGGAATGCGCGATGCTCGTCGGGATCATCCGCGGCCCGCACCTGTTCTCCCCCGCCCGCAATCTCGACGGAGCCCTCGCGCAGCGCGACGAGGTGCTCGACCGCATGATCGCCACCGGGGAGATCGATCGGGAGGAGCGCGAACGCATCCGGGCACTGCCGATCAAGATCGTCCCCGACGAACAGCGCAGTCCCGACCGTTCCTACGCGCTGCAGGCCGTGCGCGGGGAGCTTTCAACCATCCTGGAGGCCTGCGACATCCGCTCGGACGGCCTGATCGTGCACACCACCCTCGACGGTGGCTGGCAGTTGCGTCTCGAGTCCGACCTGTCGAAGGCGCTGCTCGCGGCCGAGAAGAGCGGCGGCTGGAAACATCCCCGCCACGCGGACCACGAACCCGGTACCCGTCCGGTGTATCTCCAGTACGCGGCGGTCACGCTCGACTCCGATACCGGCGGGGTGCTGGCGTGGATCGGCGGACGCGATTTCCTCGACTCCCGCTTCGACCGCGCGACCGGTGCCCGGCGCGATCTCGGCACCGCGCTCGAACCCTGGATCGCCGTCGCCGCCGCGGAGCGCGACAAGCGGGTCCTGCCCGGACGTCCCCTGCTCACCGGCCGCCAGATCGGTCCGGTCGAAACCGCCCGCATCGCCCGCCGCTGCGGCCTCGGCGGCCCGTTCCTTGAAACCGAGGACCTATTCCGCGGCAGCGCCGCCGCGACCCCGGCGGAAGCCGCGACCGGACTGGCCACCCTGGCCAACGGCGGCAAGCGCCCGGTTCCCCATTTCATCGAGAGGGTGACCGATGCCTCCGGCGCGGAACTTTACCGCCGGAAACCCGAGACCTCGCAGGCGGTCAGCCGCCATGCCGCCGCGCAGGCGTCCGAGCTTTTCAAGCCGGTCGGCAGCGGCCGCTGCTTCCATGGCTTCACCGGCTCGGAACGGGACGCCTGGATGCTGCGCATCGGCCCCAGCGGATCCACGGCGGTCTGGATCGGCTTCGACGATCCCGCCGACATCGGCTCGGACGCCCGCCTCGAATCGCTCCTCAAGGATCTCGAGTCACGGCTCGGGAGCTGACTCCTCCTCCTCTTCGTCGGACGCGTCGGGCAGCAGGTTCTTCCATTGGAAAAGCTCCACCCCCTCGCCGAGACCGCCGATCTCCCCGAGCAGCGCCGCGCACTTGGTACGCCACTTCTCGTAGTCCGGCGGCTCCTTGGTCTGCTCCCGGCTGTTGGGAAAGACGACGTAAGTGACGGTGAGGTCCGAGACGGGACGGCTGTACGGAGACGCGTTCCTGTTGATCTGCCGGGCCATCCGTAGCGAGGCCTCGCCGACCTTGAAGGTGGGGCCGCCGTCGCCGACGATCGCCGGATAGACGGTCTTTCCGTGGACCACCACCGCGTAGTCGCCGATCCGCGGGGTGAACGGATCACCGGAGGCCGTCAGCAGGTTCACCGGGATCACGATGAACGGATCGTACTCCGCGATCAGGAAACTGCGGTACTTCATGTCCTCGATCCCCCGCTTCAGGTATTCCATCCGGTCCTTCAGCCATGCCTTCCGCGCCGCGGTGGTCTTGGGGTCGGCCAGTTCCCGCTTGGCATTGCCGATCCGCTTCTCCCAGCCCGCGACCATCGGGTTCGGCGTCTTGGTCCGCTTCTTCCAGCCGTAGCTCGTGAACGGCTGGTAGAAGGTCGAGTTGACGATCTCGTCGGGCATCGTCGCCAGCCGGTCGCCGTCGGAGCCGTCCGACACCACGTCCATCTCCGCCTGCATCAGGAAAACCCGGCGCTTCGTTTCCGGATGCCGCAGGTTGAGGATCGTCTCGCAGTCGTAGAAGTTGTGCCGCGTGAGCAGTTCGGAAAGCTCCGTGGCCTGCCGCTTGAGGCGCTCGGTCTTGTTCTCGTAGAGCTGGTAGAACCATCGCGACACCTTCGCCTCGTCGAGCATGCCGCCGAGCCCCGGAAGCACCTCGCCGAGGTCGGGATTCACTTTTTTCAGCTCCTCGAGCGTGGTGGACGCCTTGGGCACCCGCACCTCCAGCGTGTAGCTGGCCGCGTAGGCGTCGTCATCCTTCCGTTCCTTCGAGGCGAGGCCCCCCTCGTTCACCTTGACCTCGGTCTTGAGGGTGATCTCCGACCGCAGTTTGCGCACGTCGCCGCCGGTGCGCGCGGTGTGCTCGTTGATCGGCGGCAGGATCGACTCTTCCGGTTGTCTCGCCGCCTCGGCCGCCTGCTTGCGAGCCTTCTCGACCTCGCCCCGCAGTTCCGCCAGTTCGCGCTCGTACTGCTCCCGCAGCCTCGCCTCGGCCTGGCGCAGGATGTCTTCCTCGTCGACCTCGGCCGGCGTCGTGTCCCGGGCTTCGAGAAACCTCTTCACGCCGCGCAGCAGGTCCTTCCCCTGGGGCGTGAGGACGATCACCACCGCCGCCAGCGCCAGCACGAAAAAGCCCGCCCGGAACCAGGGAAATCCGCGCCTCTCCCGCTGCCGCCGGCCCAGACCTTCGATCCGATGGGGATCCTGATTGCTCATGGATTTCCCTCTAGCACATCCCTCCGGACGGGGAAACGAACTTCGCGACGATCTCCTCGAGCGCCGCGGCATCGACCCGGTCGAACGCTCCGGGATGGGTGCTGTCGACATCCAGCACCGCGATCACCCGCCCGGCCCCGTCATTCACCGGCACCACGATCTCGCTCCGGGAAGCCGCATCGCAGGCGATGTGACCGGGAAAGGCGTGGACGTCCGGCACGACCTGCGTCGTCCCGGTTTTCCACGCCGTCCCACAGACGCCTTTTCCCCACCCGATCCTCAGGCACCCGGGCGTCCCCTGATAGGGTCCGATCACCAGTTCCGCCCCGACCACCCGGTAGAATCCGGTCCAGAAAAAATGCGGCATCGTGCCGTGCAGCACCGCCGCCACCCCGGCCATCCGGGCCACCATGTCCGGCTCCCCCGCCACCAGTCCCCGCAGCCTTTCCCCGGCCTCGCCATACCGCTCCCGCTTTTCCCCGTCCCCCGGAATCCCCGTGATTTCGCGATTCATCGCGTCTTTCAAAACGGAAACCTGACAAACCCGCAAACCCCAATACAGTCGGGCCCGTGAGCTACCAGGTCTTCGCCCGGAAATACCGCCCGAAATCCTTCGACGACATCCTCGGTCAGGACCATGTCGTGCGCACCCTGCGCAACGCGATCGACCAGAGCCGCCTCGCCCACGCCTACCTCTTCGTCGGTCCCCGCGGCACCGGCAAGACCTCCACCGCCCGCATCCTCGCCAAGGCGCTGAACTGCACCGGCGGACCCAAGGCGGATTTCGATCCCGACGAGGACATCTGCCAGGAGATCGCCGAGGGCCGCTCGCTCGACGTGCTCGAGATCGACGGCGCGTCGAACAACGGTGTCGAGGAAGTCCGCCAGCTCCGCGAGACGGTGCGCTTCGCCCCGGCCCGCGGCCAGTTCAAGATCTACTACATCGACGAGGTCCACATGCTCACCAACCAGGCCTTCAACGCCCTGCTGAAGACCCTGGAGGAGCCCCCGGAGCACGTGAAGTTCATCTTCGCGACCACCGAGCCCCACAAGATCCTCGCCACCATCCTGTCGCGCTGCCAGCGCTTCGACCTGCGGCCGATCCCGGCGGAAACCATCGCCACCCACCTGCTCCACATCGCCTCGGAGGAAGGCATCGCGCTCGACGAGACCGCCGCCTGGGCCATCGCCAAGGGTGCCGATGGCGGCATGCGCGACGCGCAGTCGATGCTCGACCAGCTCGTCGCGTTCTGCGGCGACACGATCAACGAGGCCAACGTCCTCGACGTCTTCGGCTTCACCTCGCGGGAAACCGTCGCCTCGCTTTCCCTCGCGCTCCTCTCGCGCAACAGCCCCGGGGCTCTCGGCATCGTGCAGCGCGAGGCCGATGCCGGACGCGAACTCTCCCAGCTCCTCGGCGAACTCATCGGCGGACTGCGGGCCCTGCTCGTCGCCGGACTCGACTCCGACGCCAGCAACGAAGGCATCCCCGCCGACACCTGGAAAAAGATGGTCGAGGCCGCCGCGGCGTTTCCCACCGAGCGCCTCCTCGCCGTCATCGACATCTTCGCCGAAACCGAAGGCCGGATGCGCTGGGCGACCAACAAGCGCCTGCATCTCGAGATCGGCCTGATCAAGGCGATCCAGAGCCTCGGCGAGGTCCGGATCAGCGACGTGATCAAGGTCCTCGCCGCAGGATCCGACCAACTCCCCGACCTCCCGGCGCAGCCGTCGCCCCTGCCCGTGGGAAAGCCTGACGATGCTCCCGCTGCCAACGGCTCCGGGGGCATCGACGGTCTCGACGCCATGATCGCCAGTGCTCCGGAGGAGTCCGCCGAGCCGGCCCCTCCGCCCCAGGCGAAATCCGAACCCGCACCCGAGCCGCCGAAGGAGGAGCCGAAACCGGTCGATGACGATTTCTATCAGGACCCTCTCATCCAAAAGGCCCTCGACATGTTCGAGGCCAAGATCCGCAAATAACCACTCCATCCAAACCGATCCCATCCCGCCATGAACCTCGCCAAGATGATGAAGCAGGCGCAGCAGATGCAGTCCGGCATGCTCGCCAAACAGGAAGAACTCTCCAAAACCGAATTCAACGTCGAAGTCGGTGGCGGGAAGGTCAAGGTCGTCTCCACCGGCACCGGCGACGTGAAGTCGATCTCCATCGATCGCGACCTGGTCGATCCCGACGACGTCGAATTCCTCGAGGAACTCGTGCTCAAGGGCGTCCAGGAGGCCATCGCCAAGGGCAAGGAAGCCACCGCCGCGGAGATGAAGAAACTGACCGGTGGCCTGGGACTTCCGGGCATGTGATTTGCGTCGGCCCCCGATGCGCACGACCTCGACCGCGGCCCGCGGGGCCGGCTGGCTCCTCATCGGAGCCTCGCTGGTCCTCCCTTTCATCACGGTCGTCGCCTTCGCCCGTCAGCCCGATTCGCTGGCGGCCTACACCGT
>CALGOH010000106.1 GCA_937957985.1 uncultured Verrucomicrobiae bacterium | reverse complement strand
CTTCTCCACCCACATCCTCGAGGAGGTCGAGGCCGCCTGCACCCGCGCGGTGATCGTCGACCGCGGCAAGATCGTCGTCGACGGCACGCCGGAGGAACTCAAGGCCAAGTCCGGCACCGGGTCGCTGACCGACCTCTTCCGCCAGGTCACCACCCGCGACACCGAGCCCGAAGAGACGGAAGACGCCGCCTGACCGGACCCCGAGACTTTTCCGACCTTAGACCGCCATGAAAGACGTCTGGACCATCTACAAGCGCGAGCTGCTCAGCTACTTCAGCCAGCCGATCGCCTACGCCATCATCGTCATCTTCCTGCTGCTCTCGATGGTGTTCACCTTCACCCTCGGGAACTTCATCGAAGCCGGCGACGCCTCGCTGACCTACTCCTTCTTCCTCTACCTGCCCTTCGTGCTGATGGTGCTGGTGCCCGCCGTCGGCATGCGCCTCTGGTCCGAGGAACTCCGCAGCGGCACCGTCGAACTCATCGGCACCTACCCGATCTCGCTGTGGTCGGTCATCCTCGGCAAGTTCAAGGCCGCCGCCACCGTCTGGCTCATCGCCATCGCGCTGACCTTTCCGATCTGGATCACGGTCAACTGGCTCGGCGAGCCAGACAATCTCGCGATCTTCTCCGGCTACATCGGCGCCTTCCTGCTCGCCTGCACCTTCCTCGCCATCACCCTTCTCGTCTCCGCCTTCACCCGCGACCAGGTCGTCTGCCTCATCGTCTCCTCGGCGATCTGCATCGGCCTCGTCTTCGCCACCTTCGACCCCTTCGTCCGCCAGTATTCCAAGACCTTCTCGCCGGAGGTGAGGGACGCCATCACCTCGCTCGGCGTGTGGGACCACTTCCTCTCGCTGGCCCGCGGCGCCTTCCGACTGCAGGACCTCATCTGGTTCGCCTCCATCATCCTCGCCTCGCTGCTCGGCACCAGCGCCATCCTCTCCGCCAAGCGCTCCTGACCTTCCCAACCAACCCATCTCCCACCTCACCATGAGCCAGGAAGACAAGACCCTCCACCCCGTCGCCCGCGCGATCCTCGCCATCGCCGCCTTGGCCGTCATCGTCGTCGCCGGCAACATGCTCGTGTCGTCGCTCGGCATCGGCCACAAGACGCTCGACCTCACCGAGGACCGCATCCACACGCTCTCCGAGGGCACCGAGAAGATCCTCGAGGAACTCTCCGCACCGGTGGTCATCCGCTACTACGCGTCGCGCACCACCGACTACATGCCGGAGGACTTCAAGCTCCACATGCGGCGCGTCGATGACCTGCTCGCCGAATACGAGAACCTCGCCCCGGACGGCAAGCTGCAGATCGAAAACCTCGACCCCGAGCCCGACACCGACGCCGAGGACGCCGCCAACCTCGACGGCATCAGCGGCCAGACGATCAACAACGAGAACGTCTACCTCGGCCTCGCGGTCTCCTGCCTCGACCGCACCACCACCATTCCCTTCCTCGATCCGCGCGACGAGACCATGCTCGAGTACGAGATCTCGCGGGCCATCGCCGAGGTCAGCGCCACCCGCAAGCCGGTCATCGGGGTCATGTCCGCCCTCGATCTCGCCGGCGGCCCGCCCACCATGCCCGGCCAGCAGCCGAGCCAGCCGTGGGTGATCTACAACCAGCTCCAGCAGTCCTACGAGGTCGAGGACCTCACCATGACCCCCGGTGAGATCGACGCCGAGAAGTTCAAGCTGGTCCTGCTCATCCACCCGGCCGGCATCACGCCCGAGGCCGAGTTCGCGATCGACCAGTATCTGCTCAAGGGCGGCACCGTGATCGCCTGCATCGACCCCTTCTCGGTGGCGGCGCAGATGACCGGCGGCGGCAACCCGATGATGGGCGGCGGCGGCGTCCCCACCGCCTCGACCCTGCCGAACCTGCTCAAGGCCTGGGGCGTGGAGATGTCGACCAACCAGGTGGTCGCCGATGGCCGCTACCAGACGACGATGAACGGCAACCGTCCCGGTCTCGCCGTCCTCACCGTGCCCCAGGAAGGCATGCCGCAGGAGGACAGCATCGTGACCAAGGAACTCACCAGCGTCACCCTCTTCCTTCCCGGCGGCCTGGTGAAGACCGGTGGCTCGGGCGTGGCGATGGACACCCTGATCAAGGCCTCGTCCGAATCCGGCCTCGTCGATAATTTCCCCGCCTCCCGCCTCGATCCCTCGCTCATCACCCGCTTCCGCCCGGACGGCAAGGCCTACGACCTCGTGATGCACCTCAAGGGCGAGTTCTCCACCGCCTTCCCCGACGGCGACCCGGCCGCTCCCGCCGAGGATGAGGACGAGGCCGATTCCTCCGATGACGCCGATGAATCGAAGGCCGGTGAGGAAAAGGAGGCAGAAGCCCCCGCCCACCTCGCCAAGGGCGAGAAGACCGGCAACGTCTTCCTCGTTTCCGATGTCGATGCCTTCTACGACCAGTTCGCCTATCAGGTGCAGCGGCTGGGCAACCTCCAGCTCGCCCAGCCGATCAACGGCAACTCGTCGCTGTTCTTCAACCTCGTCGACCAGGCCGCCGCCTCGACCCATCTGATCGGCTCCCGCAGCCGCGCCGCCACCAGCCGGCCGTTCACCGTCTTCCGGGAAATGGAGGCCGATGCCAACCAGGCGGTCGGCGAAAAGATCCAGAAGTTCGAGGAAGAGGCCGAGCAGGCCCAGCAACGCCTCAGCGAACTCCAGGCCCAGAAAACCCGCGGCAAGGAACTCTACCTTTCCCCGGAACAGGAGCAGGAGATCCGCAAGTTGCGCAAGCAGGAGGTCGATGCCCGCCGTGAGATCCGCGAACTCGAGAAAGACCTGCGCCGCGACAAGGACGACATCGCCGCCCGCATCATCACCTGGAACATCGCCGGCGTGCCGGCCGCCATCATCCTGATCGGCCTCGGTCTCTTCACCGCCCGCCGCACCCGCACCCGCGCCCGCTGAAACCCACCTCCCCATCCTCGAGACCATGAACAAGAAGCAAGTCATCGTCCTTTGGATCATCGCCGCGGCGCTCGTCGCCGCCGTCGCGATCGTCAATTCCTCGAAATCCGAAGGCTACCGGAGCGCCACCGAGCGCCAGCGCGGCGAGGAGCTTCTCGCCGACTTCAAGCCGACCGAGGTCGCCAACATCACCATCACCAGCGGCGCGGACTCGGTGAAGCTCGCGCAGAAAGACGGGACATGGGTCGTCACCGACCGCAACGACTACCCGGCCAACGTCGGCGACATCAACGAACTCCTGCGGACCGTGGCCGAGGTCGAGGTCACCCAGGGCATCGAGGCCGATCCCGAGTCGTCCCCGCGCTTCGGCATGGACCCGAAGGCCGACGAGGAAGAGGAGCGCGGCATTGAACTCGTCCTCTCCAACGACGCCGGCACCGAGCTGGTCCACCTCACCTTCGGCCGGAACATCGAAAGCGGAAGCAATCCGATGAGCCCCTTCGGCGGCGGCGGCGCCACCGGGCGCTTCGTCCGCAACCACGCCGACGCGTCCGGCATCTACGTCACCAGCGAACTCTTCCCCACCCTCACCACCGATGCCAGCTCGTGGCTCGACGAGGATTTCCTCACGGTCGAGAAGATCCAATCGATCACCGTCAGCAAGCCCGGCGAGGAGAGCGAAACCGCGTGGAAGCTCACCCGCGAGGACGAGGACGGTGATTTCGCGCTCGAGGGCAGGAAGGACAACGAGGAACTCGACCCCTCGGCGATCAATCCCCTCAAGAATCTTTTCTCCTACGCCCGCTTCGAGGACATCGTGACCGCCGACAAGGCGGAGGACGCGTGGAAGAAGGACGAGCGCCGCCAGGCCGTCATCGAGACCTTCGAGGGCTTCACCTACAACGTGACCTTCGGACCCGAGCAGGCGGAAGGCGGCGAGGGCGGGGACACCTACCTGATGCGCGTCACCGTCACCGCCGAGCTGCCCGAGAAACGCAAGGCCGCCGAGGGCGAGACCGAGGAACAGGCCAAGGAGGCGGACGAGGCCTTCACCACCCGCAAGAAGGAGCTGGAAGAGAAGCTCGAGGTCGCCAGGCAGCTTGAAGGACGCACCTTCCGCGTGACGAAGTTCACCGTCGACGCCCTGCTCAAGGACCGCACCGGCCTGATCAAGTCCGCCCCTCCCGCAGGCTCGGGCGCCGCCACCACCCCTCCCGGCCAGCTCCCTCCCGGCGCCGGCGTGACGGTCCCGCCCCGGCGTCCGGCACAGGCCGTGACCCCGCCGGTCTCCATCCCGCCGCTGCCCGACCCGGAAGAGGATGCGGAATCTCCCGACGCCGAAGGCGACGGGGAGTGACCTCAAAACACAGGCCCGCCTCTCCGGCGGGCCTTTTCGCTTCATGGCTTCGCAGTGACGGCAAACCCTGCCGCACCTACCCCTTGCGCCCCGGGCCGAGCCGCCTAGAATGCGCCGCATCATGGTCATGCATGCGGAGCCTGCCGACGTTGACTACGACGTCGTGATTCTCGGTGGTGCCTTCTCCGGCTCGGCACTGGCACTCCTGCTCAAGCGGGCCCGGCCCGAAACCCGGATCCTGATTCTGGAGAAATCCGAGCGTTTCGACCGCAAGATCGGCGAATCCACCTCCGAGGTCGCCGGCTGCTTCCTCACCCGCGTGCTCGGCTTCTCCCACCACCTCGCCCGCGAGCACTTCCAGAAACACGGCCTCCGGATGTGGTTCAACACGCCGGACAACGAGTGCCCCGGCTGCTGCACCGAGATCGGCCCCTTCTCCCAGGCCCGGTTCCCCACCTATCAGCTCGACCGTTCCAAGCTCGACCAGCACATGCTCGAAACCGCCGCGGCCGAGGGCTGCGAACTCATCCGCCCCGCGACCGTCAAGAGCTTCGAACTCGATGGCGCCGGCCGCAACCAGATCACCTACAAGTCCGATGGCGAAACCCGCACCGTCCGCGCCGGCTGGGTGGCCGACTGCTCGGGCAAGGCGGCCCTCGTCGCCCGCCGGCGCGGCACGATCCGCACCCTCGACGAGCACCCCGTCCACTCGATGTGGGTCCGCTTCCGCAACGTCCGCGACCTCGACTCCGCCGAGGCACGGCGACTGGTTCCCGGGCTCGACGACGGCCCCATCGTCTCCCGCGGCAGCGCCACCAACCACCTGATGGGCCGCGGCTGGTGGTCGTGGATCATTCCGCTCTCCAACGGCGAGTTCTCCGCCGGCGTCACGTGGGACGAGCGGCTGTTCACCCCGCCCTCGGAGGGACCGATCGGACAAAGGCTGCTCGAACATCTCAGATCCCAGCCCATCGGGCGCCTCATGTTCGAGAACGCCGAGCCGGTCGAGAACGACGCCCGCATCTACAAGAACCTCCCCTACTACTCGACCGAGGTCTGCGGCGACGGTTGGATCCTCACCGGCGACGCCGCGGGATTCATGGATCCCCTCTACTCACAGGGCCTCGACTACTGCTCGCACAGCAGTTACGCGGCCCACAAGATCATCCTCAAGGCACTCGACGGGGAATGCGTCAAGGGCCGCCTTGCCTACCACAACATCCAGTTCGGACAGTCCTACCACCGGTGGTTCCGCTCACTCTATCTGAACAAGTATCAATACCTCGGCGACGCCGACCTGATGCGCGCCGCCTTCCTTCTCGATCTCGCGACCTACTTCGTCGGCCCGGTGCAACTCGTCTACAAGTTCACCGATCGTGAATACTCCAAGATGCCCTACGACGGCCCGATCGGCGCCGGCTTCGGCCACTTCATGGCCTTCTACAACCGCCGCCTCGAACGCATCGCACGCAAGCGTCTCGCCAACGGCACCTACGGCCGCCACAACCTGGGGAAGCGGATGTACATCAGGGTTCCCTTCATGGGCAGCGTGAAGGCCTTCGGCCACCTCCTCCGCGGCGTCCGCGCGTGGCTCTGGCTCGAAATCCAGACGGCCTTCACCCGGCCCGTCGACGAGCTGCCGCGGCCAAAGGAAAAACCGATGTCGGCTCCCGCCGCCGAGCAACCGGCGATGTGACCCATCGCCGCGCCATCCCCTGATCGTCTCGGCACCCGCTACCGGGAGCGCCAATCCGCTTCAGGCTCGGGGCTTCTGATCACGTTCAATCTCCGACTCGCGGCGTGGTAGCGGTTTGTCCAGCCGCGCCTTCTTGTTCGGCGTGGATTTTTTGCCTTCGGACCACTTCCTGCCGGATCATCAATGAACCGAGAAACAGACACCCGGAGTAGCCCAACGAAAGAACTAGGAAGGAGATTCTGAAGATGGGGTGCCATGCGCCGGCACACGAATACCGGTAATCCACCTTGGTCATGACGCCGTTGACAAATAGGTAGGCGGGCTTCGCCAGTGGTCTACCAATTTCAACCAGCGGGCGAAAGCGAATCTCATCGGCAGTGATCGGAGGCCATAGCTCCGAATCAGTGGTCGCCTTGAACCACGCAGCTAGAGGTAAGGCTGGAGCTGCCAAGCATGCAACGATCAGGATGATCATCCGTGCGAGTCTCATTCCCTCCAAACGTTCGAGTCATCGTAGCCTGATCAGAGGGCGATATCTCGATGACAGGGTGAAGATTGGAATCATAAAAGTCAATCGACTCGGAACGCGATCAGTCTTATGATTGATGCATTGCTATCCCGCTTTGGAATCTGGTTCTTGCCCATTCCAATGTCGGGCAAGCTCGGAAGTGATTGCTTGGACTTTCGTGAGCAAATCTATATCCTCGCCGATGATCAGAGCGGCGAACTTGGTCGATTCGTAGTCATCAAAACAGGTATTCATCCACCAAAAGTCGATTGCATCCTCGACGGACTCGTCATGCCAAGTTGTCATCACGAAGGTCTCATCGGGCGGTGAGAAATTCTCGTCTGTTTGAATGCAGGCGCAATCGATTGCCGTATCCCATGAAGAACAGTCGTAGCCCCAACAGACAGCATATCGACACTTCGCGGCTACAATCTCCGCCGATACACTCGCACGCTCCGCGCTCGTGACCGTAGCATCAGCAACGCAAACCAAGAGGGTGTGCTCCTCTCCTGAGTACGGCGACACATACTCGAATGGCCGAGCAGTCTGCACCAGTTTGACTTCGCGAACTGCCATTTCTAAGGGATAACGTCTGAGGCATGGCGCGACGCCGAACAATGGCGGCGCCCCGTGCCCGATTGACGGGATTGAATCAGCTAGAACGAGATCCAACAAGGCCGCGGTTAGGCGTCGCCATCGCCGCCTTCGCCTTTGCTGTTTTGGGAGGGCAGGCTCGCCTGTTCCAGGGGTCGTAGTCGGATCTTGGGGGGCTCGCCACTCGGCCAGACCATTGCAGGTGTGCCTGACGACTCGGCCTTCGGGTGAAGAGAGAGAAAGAGATACTGGGCGAGTAGTCCAAGGAAAGTAATAATCGCTACGGCGAGAGCAAGGTAGCCGATACCTGGCCACCAACCGTACTCTCTGGAGAAGGAAGCCCCGAAGTATCCTCCCAATCCGCCAAGGACGCCTCCGAACCATCTCAAAGACGACTTCCTGAACTCGGACCGCTTACCGCAGGCTGCGCACCGATAGCCCGTGCGCCCTCGGTAAAAGAAGAGCCGCAACGGGTTGCAGGGGGTCTGACAGTGTGGGCACCTCGTCATTTTCGGGCGATTGAGGTAGGGACGCCGGTCGCCCGGCGCCCTCCTCGCAGATCCCGGCGTGCGGAACTACCGCACCGGGCTCCTCGGATGGACGCGCGGTGGAACCGCGACGCGGTTGGTCCTGTCTTCAGACTTTCTCTTACCCTTGCTCATGCCCCTTGTCGAGTCTGCCACCGCGAGGGCACCGACTCCTCGACGATCCGCGGCCGCGGCATCTCCCAGCGTTCCCACAATCGGGCGAACGATACCCACGTGAAGCTCCGCCGCTGGCTGCGACGGTTCAGCCACTTGAACACCAGACCCGGGCGGAAATACCCCGTTTGGAGCACCCGCACACCGCCGGATGGCGTTCCTCCGGCGGTCGCTCCGGTGCCAAACGAAATTCCCGGCCAATTCCACCGACAACGACCCCCGCATCTCAGATCGCGGCTCATCGGGCCCTCACTCCGACCCGGATGGGGTTATTCGACAGTCTCGCCGGGCTATTCGATTTACTTTGTTGGCAGCTCGTCTTTTGAGCTTCTAGCCAGCATACTGAAACCGTGGATCAGAAGCGCCAAGCCCAGCAATCCGAAGACCACAATACTGGCGAACCAGATCAGGCCTACAATCGCCATCGCGTTCTGAGGAGCAGGGTCATCAGGAGCGAGCCAGGCGATTATACGGTTTCGAGCGAACCAAACGATCATCGGCACAAGCAGGCTGGCGGATCCAGCCACCAACGGAATGACAGCATGTGATCGTTGCCTTTTCATTCTTGGCCCAACGTCTGAGAACAGGCGACCCCGAAACCACAAGGCGGGGGCGCTGTTCCCGTTGAATGGATTGAATCGTCAAAATCGGTCTGCGACAAGGCCGCTGTAAGGGGTCGTCCTGATCCGGCTTGTTCGCCGATTTGGTCCTTTGAAGGTTTGTGATCTCAGTTCCTTGTGGCGATCAAGTAGAGGACCAGCCCGGCCGCGATCAGAATCAAAGGGATCGGGGACAGCGCCCAAATGAAATGGTACCATCGTCCCGGCGCATTACCGGCGGGGCGGCTACGCCAATATCTGAACACCGGAGGCGCGATCATCAGATAGAATGCCGTGCCGCAGAATGCTGCCAAAAGAACGACGACGTTCATCCACGCATCCTTTCCGTTTACGTTGTGTTGGACGTGGGCGTAGGCGTCATGTGTGGCGGAGCCAAGGACGACTAGCCAAAACGTGGTGGCTCCCCAGCACCCGATCTGAAGTGCGTTCTCTCCGGTGACCGTCATCCTGGGCGATTGAGGTATGGACGCCGGTCGCCCGGCGCCCCCCTCGCAGATCCCGGCGTGCGGAATTACCGCACCGGGCTCCTCGGATGGACGCGCGGCCAGTGCGACGCCGGTCGTTGGTTTTGGTTTTCGTTGCGGATCATGCAGTTCGCGGGGCGGGTTGCAATGCGGGAGTGGGCCGCGTTTGAATGACCCGAGGCGGCGGCAGGTTCCAATCGCTGATTTCTCAAGGATTTTGTCCCGGTCAGTTGCGTGATCGCGTCGCGTAAAAGGCTGCGCCTCACGCGATCCGAAGCCACGTGACCGGCGGTTGCAGCCACGTGACCGAAGGTTCTACGTGGAAAACAGTTGAGTCCGAGGCAAACAAGCACTTGTCCACGTCACGGAAACCGGCTTTCCCGCCACCCTACATGATCGCGATGTCCCCCTGTGGAGGGGTGGAAACGGGGGTGCGGAGCCGCTCCGGCGTGCGCCGGATGCCTTGTTTTCCAGCGCCGATG
>CALGOH010000105.1 GCA_937957985.1 uncultured Verrucomicrobiae bacterium | reverse complement strand
GGGCTGCATGTGCCGACCGGCTTCGAGCTGGCGCCGGAGGGCGTCTACGTCGCGCAGAACCCGCACCTCATGCTTTTCCGCGACACCGACGGCGACGACCGCGCCGACTCGCACGAGATCGTCCTGACCGGCTTCGACACCCACGACACCCACCACGCCGCCGGGGCCTTCTGCGCCGATCCGTCGGGTGCCGTGATGATGGCCGAGGGCGTCTTCCTCCACACGAACGTGGAAACACCCTACGGTCCGGTGCGCGGCGTCGACGGCGGCTTTTACCGCTTCTCCCCGCAGCGCACCCATCTCGAGCGGACCGTCCAGATGGGCATCCCGAACCCGTGGGGCATCGCCTTCGACGACTGGGGCCAGTGCTTCTTCCTCCACACCTCCGGTCCGGCGATCAACTGGATGCTGCCCGTCTCGCTCAAGACGCCCTACGGCGCGAAAAATCCCGGCACCCAGAACCTCGCGCCGGGCGGAAACGCCGTGCGTCCGACCTCGGGCCTCGAGTTCGTCTCCTCGTCGCATTTCCCCGATGAGGTCCAGGGCGACATGCTGGTGTGCAACAACATCGGCTTCCTCGGCATCAAGCAGCACAAGATCGAGGACGACGGCACCGGCTACAAGACCACCTTCCGGCAGGACCTGCTCAAGTCCTCCGATGGAAACTTCCGCCCGGTCGATCTCGAGTTCGCGCCCGACGGGTCGCTCTACGTCGTCGACTGGCACAACGCGCTCATCGGCCACATGCAGCACAACGCCCGCGACCCGATGCGCGACCACGCCCACGGCCGCATCTACCGCATCACCTACCCGTCGCGCCCGCTGGTGAAGGCCCCGGCGGTCGAGGGCGCACCCCTCGCCTCGCTGCTGGAGAACCTCAAGCACCCCGACTACCGGCTCCGCTACCGCACGCGGCGCGAGATCCGCTCGCACCCCGCGGAGAAGGTCCTGCCGGCGCTCAGGGCCTGGGTCGCGAAACTCGACGCCGGGGATCCGCGCCGCGAGCACCACCGTCTCGAGGCCTTGTGGACCTCCTGGGGCCTGAACGACATCGACACCGGCCTGCTTCGCGAACTACTAGGCTCCTCGGACTTCCGGGTCCGCGCCGCCGCGGTGCACGCGCTGCGCTACAACATCCGCTCGTTCGACGACCACACCGCCCTGCTCATGGCCGCCGCCACCGACGCGCACGGCCGGGTGCGGCTCGAGGCCGTCGCCGCCGCCTCGTGGCTCGACAACGCCGCGGCGAAGAAGATCGTTGCCGCCGCCGCCGAAAAGCCGCTCGACAACTGGTCGAAGAACGCGACCAACACCGCCGCCGCCCGGCTTTCCGGAAAAGAGGAGCCGGAGGTCGAGGACAACCCCGCCCCGGAACCGCCCGCCCGCCTCACCGAGGCCGAGCGCGCGCGCTTTCTCGCCGGACACGAGATCTACCACCGCGAGGGCCACTGCGTGACCTGCCACCAGCCCGACGGAAAGGGCCTGCCCACCACCGGCTTCCCGCCGATCGCCGGCACCTTCTGGGCCCGGGGCGACGAGGAACGCCTGATCAAGCTCACCCTTCACGGCCTGATGGGGCCGCTGGAGGTCGATGGCGTGAAATACCCGGGCCTGGTCCCGATGACGCCCTTCGCCGGTCTTCTCGACGACGAGGAGGTCGCCTCGGTGCTCACCTACGTGCGCAACCACTTCGGCAATGAAGCCCCGGCGATCACCCCCGAGAAGGTGGCCGAAGTCCGCAAGGCGACCGGCACCCGCGCGTTCTACTCGCCCGAGGAACTGCTCAAGGAGCATCCGAAGGAGGAATAAGACCGGATGAGAGGTTGACCCGCCACCATCCGGTCTGTTAACCCCTGACGAATGGTGGATGAGCCTGACGAACCTCTTCGTTTCCGCTCATTCGCCATCCAACCCGAAAGAATACGCTATGAACATCAATGATTACCTTACCCTGTTGAACCAACTCCCGACCGACGAGCTCATGAAACTCAGCTCCGACATCACCTCGCAGCTCAGCGTGATGGCGGTCGATACCCTGCCGGTCAAGGGAAGCTGGCTGTCCTGGGAGAGCTGGGACGTCCCGGCCCAGACCCGCTGACTTCCCGCAGGTCCCCATACGGGAGACCTTCCCGGTCTCCGATCTCCAACAGCCCGGGTCACGACGACCCGGGTTGTTGCTTTCACGCGGAAATCCCTGCCTGCTGCCCCCATGCCCGACACACCCCTCGGTCCCGCCGCTGAGTTGATCCTCTCGATCGAGCCGCTCCGGTCCTTCGCCGTGCTCGGGAAGTTGTTGAGGAAACACCCCCCTGCTTCCTCCGACTACTGCGGCATGAGCTACCGGATGCTCGTTCCGGATGGCGAACGCCGCGACACGCTGCCGGTCGAAGCCGCCATCCACGCGGCGACCGTCGCCAGTTTCCTCTTCGACGACATCATGGATGCCGACGAGCGGAAGCCCGATTTCGGCATCGACGAGGGACGCCGCGCCAATCTGGGCGGCGCGTTGCTGGTCGCCACCTACAAGTTGATCGCCGGAAGCGATTTCCCTCCGGACGTGCAAATCCGCATCGTCGGAGAAATCTCCGACCTCCTCCTGGAAGCCTCGGCCGGACAGGAGATCGAGGCCAGCATCCGCGATGGCGACCGGCCCAACGACGATCCGGAGGCGACCTACTGGAAGGTCATCCAGGCCAAAAGCTCCCAGCAGGTCGGCCGCAACCTCAGGCTCGGCTGCATCATGGCGGGACGGCCGGACATGGAGGAACGCTTCTTCGAGATCGGCATGGCCCTCGGCGACATGCTGCAGATCCTCGACGATGTCTCCGACGCCCTCTACCGGGAGCTTTCCCCCGACTGGCGGGCCACGGGCATCAATCTCCTCATCATCTTCTGCCTCCACCCCGGCAACCCTCAGCGGGAGCGCTTCGCCCGACTCTTCGAGCACGCCACCAGCGACCGGGAGGCCCACCGGGAGTGCCGCGAGGTCATGATCCGCTCCGGCGCGGTCGGTTTCGCCATCCACCACTTCTTCGACCGATTTCTCAAAACCCGGAAGCGGATCGAGTCCCTCGAAGGACTCGACACCGGGCCGCTGCTCGAAGCCCTTCACAAGCCCGTCCGACCACTCGCCGCCGGCTTCAAGGAACTGGGCATCGAGATGCCCGCGGAGATCGCGGGCAGCCTCCGCTCGTTCGCATGACCCGATGAAATCACCCCGCGACGGGAAACAGCAAGTGACAGCCCGCGCCCGCCGCCCGTAAGCTCCGGCGGAGCATGTGGGAGTTCATCCAGAACAACTGGCGCTACGGCATCGAGATCCTGATCCTGAGCATCGGGATCTATCAGATCTACCGTGCCTTCAAGGCCACCCGCGGCGCCCGCATCCTGGTCGGGCTCATCGTCATCCTGCTCGTCCTCACCGCGCTGCTCCAGATCTTCAAGTTCCAGGTCATCAGCTTCATCGTCACCCGCGGCCTGCTGGTGCTCATGATCGCCCTCCCCGTCATCTTCCAGCCCGAGATCCGCACCGCCCTGGCGCGCGTCGGCAGCAGCCGCTGGCTCGACTGGCTGCTGCGCAACGACCGCCGCCAGCTCGTCTTCCTCGAAAGCCTCGAGCAGGCGGTCATGTCGCTGTCGAAGAAACGTATCGGCGCGCTCTTCGCCATCGAGCGGAACATCTCGCTCAAGAGCCAGCAGGACACCGGCGCCACGCTCAACGCCGAGTTCTCGCCCGAGCTGGCCATGTCGATCTTCTTTCCCAAGTCCCCGCTCCACGACGGCGCGGTGATCCTCGCCGACGGGAAACTGGTCGCCGCCGCCTGCGTGCTGCCGGTAAGCCAGAAGGAACTCAGCGACCGTTCGATCGGCCTGCGGCACCGCGCGGCGATCGGCCTCACCGAGGAGACCGATGCGGTCTGCGTCGTCGTCAGCGAGGAAACCGGCGCGATCTCGCTCTGCTCGGAGGGGCAGATCGAGCGCAACCTGAGCAGCGAGGACTTCAGCCAACGGATGGAGGAAATCTTCCTCAACAAGAACACAGACGATGAAGAAGGCGTTTCGGAAGAACTGGGGGCCGAAGATGATGTCGCTGATACTGGCGACGGCGATCTGGATCCTGATTCAGAAATATCTGGAAGCGAACGGAATGTGGGAGGTTGAGGAACCGCCCCGCGCCCAGCCCGCCCCGGCCGACGAACAGATCCGCGACCTCGAGTCGCGCATCGAGGAGCTGAACACCCAGCTCTCCACCGCCGAGAAGCTGCGCAAGCAGCTCGAGCAGGAACGCCGCGAGCAGGAACAGCGCGAGAAGGAAAGGCGCGAAGCCGCGGAGGCCGCCAAGGCGGCGGCGGAAGCGGCCGCGGCTGCCAAGGCGGCGGCGGAAGCCGCATCCGGAGGCGGGGAAGGGACATCGACCGAAGAACCATGAGCTGGTTCGTCACGGGCACCGACACCGGCGTCGGCAAGACCTGGTTCTCCCGCCTGCTGGTCCGGGCGCTGCGCGAGGCGCGCATCGACGCCGTCGGCTTCAAGCCCGTCTGCTGCGGCGAGCGCACCGACGCCGAACTGCTCGCCGAGGCGTCCGGCGGGCTCGACATCGAAACGGTCAATCCACTGTGGCTCCAGGCTCCCGTGGCGCCGCAGGTCGCGGCGATGCTTTCCAACGCCGAGATCAATCCCGGCTCGCTCGTGGCCTCCGCCAAGATGCTGGAGAAGGAGCACCGGATGATCGTCGTCGAAGGCGCCGGCGGCTGGCGCGTGCCGCTGGCCAAGGGCTACGACATGGCCGATCTCGCCACCGACATCGGCCACCCGGTCATCGTGGTCGTCGCCAACCGCCTCGGCGCGCTGAACCACACCATCCTCACGGTGGAAGACATCCGCGCCAGTGAACTCGAGGTCGCCGGCCTCGTCCTCAACAACCTGCAGGAGGAGCAGGACACCGCCGCCGTGACCAACCGCGGCGTGATCGAGGACCTCACCGGCGCCCCGGTCCTCGCCGAACTCATCCACGGCCAGGACTTCATCGACGTGGAGCCCTTCCTCTGAAGGCGGCCCCATCAAGAGGGCCAACGGCCCGGAAGATGCCAGCCCGGCCTGAAGGGCCGGGTGGAGGGGGGTGCCTCTCCGAGGACTCAAGGCCCGGCACATGCGGTGAGGAGCAAGAGCCGCCCGCTCCGTATGTGTCGGGCCTCCAGCCCTCCGTTCCCCTTAGATCGTAGACCCCGGGCGATGCCCGGGGCTGGTATGTTCCGGGCCGTCGGCCCTGCTGCCCCCCCTTCATTGACATTCGCCATCAAATCGACACCCTCTCTAATTGTAATCGACCTCAACACACGAATGTCGGCCAAAGAATGAAGTCCCTGATTCCAGCTACACTGGTAGTGATCTTCACCACGGTTTCGGCTCTTGCTGACGGAATCGAGATGACCCACGACTATCGATTCGTTTCAGGCACTCGGCTACAACTCCGATTGACTGCACAGCAAATCGAGACACTGGAGCAACAGCGCAAGGGTGAGGAGCGTCTTTACACTGCGAACCTGGATCTGAACGAGAGCCAATCGAAGCAGATTCAGGATAAGACCGGGAAGGTTGTGTCAAGCGTGAAGGTATTCGAAGGCGCTTGGAGTGATTGCGGCTGCGCTCCCTGCGCGGCCAATATCGCCAGCCGATTCGCACCAAGCATGATTGAGGTCACCTCTGATCACCTTTACGACTCCGCTGAGGTTCGGTCGTGGCTTCAAGAAACTGCGCCTGCCAAGAAGCCCAGGAAGAGATCGCGACTTCATCGGGGTGGCTGGAAGCGATAGGCGGTGCCGGTCAATGAGAATAATCTGCCAGGCATGTTGTCAGAAAATCGGATGGTGATTCTCAAGAAACACCCTCGATTGTCGCTGCTGGCGTTGATCATGCCAATACCGATGATCGTCGCGGCGGAGATGGGGAGTCCCGGAGCACAAGTCGTATTCATGGGATCGGCCTTTGCGGTCATGGCTCCGATGCTGATCGTGAGGGTGAAGGGAGAACTTCCAATGTCAGAATTCATCGCTATCGTCGGAATCATGATGGGGAGTTGGGTGTTCCTTGTGTTTGTTCGAGCAACCATCTACGGCTTCCTCGGAGAACCACTCCAGAAGTCGAATTGCAGCACAACGCGGAGCAACGAACCCCTGCCCCGCCGCGATTTCCAGCCATCATGACCGTTCAACCTTCAAACCGTAGTCGAAGGCGCGCCGCCGGTAGCCAGCGCCAAACCTTCAACGTCGCCCGATGAAAAAGAGGAGAGCACTGATGTTCGCCTTGATCGCTCTGGCGGTGGTGGTGGCGGGCTATACTGCCGCATACGTCGTGGCGTCAAAGGACGGCTTTTACCGGCCCGGTGCGTATGGCCTTTTAGAGGGCCCCGATGGACAAGCAATCCTGGCCCCGAAGGCTGCGTTCGGGTATGACTGGATCCCATTTGAAATGCGCGGTTCCGACGACAACCTGACTGTGAAGGCGATTCTGTTCTATCCGCTCGTTGAAGTGGATCGACGGCTCTGGCACACGCACGATCGGATGGAGTCGGGGGCTTACCCGGTCGAGAATTACTTCGACTACGAGACGATGACCTACCGTGAACTCGAAACCCAATAATCCGCAAGGCATGTTGTCTGCGATAGGCGAAGGTCGGGTGTTACGAACCAAGCTGTTCTCCCAAGAAAACCGATGCCAACCGCAAGCATAGACGAGCGCTACTGGATCGATGTCCGGGACAAGCCGGCGTTTTTCCGGCGGATCATGATTGCCCTTGCTGGCGATGCGGAGATTTTTTTTTGAGGGAGACCTGAAGTCCTTCGCATTTCCGGCCGGAATAATCTGCCAGGCATGTTGTCGTTGTCATGTTGGGCATGCCGCCAGCCGCGGAGGGTGGCGTTGCGGCCACGATCTCCCCGACGTGGAGCTCTTCCTCCGAAGCTAAACCTCATCAAGAGGGCCAACGGCCCGGAAGATGCCAGCCCGGCCTGAAGGGCCGGGTTGAGGGGGGTCCCCTCCGAGGGCCGAAGGCCCGGCACATGTCGTGAAGATCAAGAGCCACCCGCTCTGGATGTGTCGGGCCTCCAGCCCTCCGTTTCCCCTGGATCGTGGACCCCGGGCGATGCCCGGGGCTGGTATGTTCCGGGCCGTTGGCCCTGCTGGCCCAATAATCTGCCATGGCCCAATAATCTGCCAGGCATGTTGTCTGGGGGTAAGCGCCCAACAGAACCCCTCTGTTCGAATCTGGCATTTTTGTCATA
>CALGOH010000104.1 GCA_937957985.1 uncultured Verrucomicrobiae bacterium | reverse complement strand
CCGGATGGGGCTTCGCAAGCTGGAGGAGTGGAAACCGGGCCGGGCCAGCGAGGGACGCCTCATCCAGCGCTGGCAGGCCCTGCCCGACGGGGTCGCGCTTTTCGGCGGAGAGGTCGATGCGCTGCTCAACGTGAAGGATGGCGACGCCATTTCCCTGACGTGGAAGAACGGCAGCGAATCGGCCGAGATGGCGGGGCTGGTTTTCAGTCCCCGCGGCGGGCTGCTGGCGCCCGCCGGTTCCGAGTCGGTGGTCGTCACCTTCGGCGCGGGACTCTATCGCGAAGGAAACCCCGTGCGCACCAGCGAAGAACGCGGCAAAGTAGTGCGTATCGGGCGGGTGGTCGCCCGTCCGTGGCAGATGGACCGATGAAAAGCCGACGCCATTTCCTCCCGCCCTCCGGCGTGTCGCTGCTCGAGACGGTGATCGCCGTGGGCGTGATCGCCGTGGCGGTGCCGCTGGCGCTCAGCGCGATCGGCGGAGCCGGTGTGGCCGGGGTTTCGGCCCGCGCCGAGACCCGGGCGCCGGGCATCGCCGAGTGGTGCCGGATCGAGCTGGAAGCCGCGCGCCGGGGCGAATCGGAGGAGCTGCCCGCGATCACGGCCGACCAGGCGTTTCCGGCCGGCGGCGAGGTGCTGGCGCTCGGCTTCGACCGCGAAGGTGGCCTGCTCGGCCGGATCGAGAGCGACGACTACCAGCAGGGTGTCGAGCGCATCGGCGAGGCCGACGTGTTCTACATCGCGTCGCTTTCCGGCCGTCCCGACGACAGCGGCGTGGTCGTCACGGTCGACATCGAGTATCCCGCCGTCCGCCCGGCGGAGCGGCGCGACTCGGTCGCCTTCCACACGATTCTTCCATGAAAGCGCGCGCCGGATTCACGCTGATCGAGCTGATGGTTTCCATGGCCCTCGGGGCCGTGGTGCTGCTGCTCGCGGTCGGCGCGCTGCGCGCGGTGGGCGATGGCTACGGCCGCAGCACCGATGGCGTCGCCGCCGAGCGCGAGGCGCGGGCGGTGCTGACCCAGGCGGCGGAGGACCTGTCGAAGGGCGTGGGCGGACGCGAGATGGTCTTCGAGCGGAATGGCGAAGGCTGGCGCCGCGACCGGCTCGGCTTCTTCTGCCTCCAGCCGGCCGATGCCCAGAGCGACGCCGAGCGGGTGGGGGACCTGTGCGCGGTGGTTTATTACGTCGAGGATATCGAGATCGGCGGCGACACGGTGCGCTGCCTCATGCGCGGTTTCCGCGGCAGCGGGGAAACCTTCGAGGCCCTGCGCAACGACAACGAGACCTCGCTCTTCGCAAGGGAGGACGCCGACGAGCCCGTGGCCTTCGGGGTGGTTTCCTTCGAGGTCAATCCCGTCCTGCGGGAGGACGACGGCTGGACCGAGTGGCGCGCCGAGGAAGACCCGGAGTGGACCGGGCCGGACGCCGTCGGCCTGCGGGTGGTCGTGGCCCGCCGCGAACTCATCGCCAAGCTCCGCGACTCGGGCGGCTGGAACGGCAGTCCGCTGCTCGGGGAACCCGAGGAGGCCGACCGGTCCGATCAGCTTGAAATCTACGAAATCCTTCAGTCATTCGCCCATGCGTCCTGACCGGTCATCCAGACGATCTCCCGGCGGCTTCACGCTCGCCGCCGTGATGGTGGTGCTCGCGGCGATCCTCCTGCTCAGCGTCGGCGTGCTGGCGGTGGTGGGCATCGAGCGCAAGACCGCGCGGTCCTACGTCGATACCAAGCGCGCCGAGTGGATCGCCCGCGCCGGCGTCGAGGAAGTGCGCACGCTGCTGCGGGAGGAAACGGCCGACGACGGATTCCTCATCCTCGCGCGACCGGGCGAGGAGGACGCCGGCACCGAGACCGATCCGCTCGACTACCTCTATCTCGCCCGCGGCGAAGGTGGCGGTGAGAACGTGAGTTTCGAACTCACGCCGCTTTTCAGCACGGCCACGGATCCCGCCGCCGTCACCGATCTCGCGAATCTTCCCGATCCCGCATCCCTGGTCGGTGATGAGCCCGAGAACTTCACGCCCCAGCCATGGTCGGATGCCGCCCGCACGGCGTGGATTCCGGTGGAAGATGACGATGGTGAGCTGGTCGGGCGCTACGCCTTCTGGGTCGAGGACCTGCAGGCCCGGGTGGGACTCGATGCCGCAGATGATCGCGATCCGGCGGACTACCGGCGCGAACCCTGGCCGCACCCCGCCGCCGGCGTGAATCCCGATCCCGAGGGTCCGCCGGTGGAACTCGCCCTGCATGCGCTGGATCCCGCCGCCGGCGACGATCCCGGCGCGACCGATCTCGACGATCGTGTGATCGAGGGTCGTCCGCTGATGATCTCGCCGGACTCGGCGCTGGCCGCGGCCGGGTTCGAGCCGCCGCTGGAACGCGGCGAGGACGGACGCCTGCTCGACGCCGCCGCGGACGCCGTGGAGCGTGGCATCGTTCCGGAGGTGCGGCCGTACGACGAACGTCCGCTGGTGCCCCACGCCCGCGGCATCGATCCCGCCCTGGCGGGCCAGCCGAAGCTCAATCTCAACGAACTGCTCTCCCGCCCCCGCGAGGCGGCGATCACCGATTTCAAGGATCACGTCATCGCCGGCCTGCCGGACTTCGAGAACCGCAAGGGCGGTTTTCCCGACGACTATCTCGGCACCCTCGCCGCCGGCGCCTTCGACTACGCCGACGAGGACGGCGACGCCACCATCGGGGCCGGCATCCGTGGCATCGATGCTTTCCCGTTGCTCAGCGAGATCTTCCTCCAGATCCACTACCGCGGGCTGGAGCTCGATGACGACGGGAAATACCTCACCTGGACCGTCAAGCTCTTCGCCGAGGTCTGGAACATGACCAACGAGCCGGTCTCGGGCGACATCTCGCTGAGCTACGAGAACGCTCTCAGCACGAGCGGCATCGGCGCGCTGCCGCAGGACGCGTTGCGCTTCGACAATCCCGACCTGTTGCTCGATCCGGAGCAGACGACCCACAACCTCACCCAGTCGGACGGCCGGTTCTGGACCGCGCCGCTGCCGCTCTCGCTCCAGCCGGACCAGTATGAAACGAGGGAGTTCGCCTCGATCAATTACCGGGTCTACGTGAGCCCGCGCAGCGGTCCGGGAAGCGTCTTCATCACCCGGTTCAACCTGACCGAGAACCTCGGCGAGTCGGGGCTTTCCCTGCGCTGGAATGGCGTGGAGGTCGATCGGGCCGACAAGATCGTCCGCTACTCGATCGGCAGCACCGACGCCGACTTCGTGTTCAACGCGACCCAGCAGAAATACGTCACCAAGGCGGCTATCCCCGGCCACAGCTACGGGCCCTACGGCGACTTCATCAACAACATGGGCGATCCACGGATCACCAACTACATCCGTAGTAGCCGTTGGCCGCTCGGCCTCAACGCCTATCCCGACAACGCCAGTCCGAACCGCCGCAACATCCGCTACGGGACGATCTACCGCACCGACAACAGCCAGAAGACGAAGACCTATGGCCGCGTGCAGCCCTCCGAGTGGCCCGACGGCGGGCACGATTCGCTGGTCGGCGTGTGGAACAACAACGGCAACGACGCCACGTCCCCGATCAATCCCTTCATGATCGGCAACCTATCGGCACCCGAGGCCGGCTACGCGCCTCAGCGGCTGTCGAATCTCGGCCGTTTCTATTCCGCCACCGAACTCGGCCGCGTCTTCGATCCGGTGATGTGGTGGCCGACCTTTTCCGACCTGCCGAACCGTGCCGGAAGCGGGCTCCAGGACACCCGCTCGCTGGCGCCCGTGCCGCCGCAGGTCGGCGGCATCCTCCCGACCCGGCGGGACCGCTGGCCGGAGGTGACCGAGGAGAGCTATGCCAGCGCGGTGCACGGTGGTGGCAACACGCTGAGGATCGGCCGTCCGGAACACGAGAGGTTCATCGACCAACCGGGCCTGCACGCGGCGAACCTGCTCGATCTTTTCCATGCCGGGAAGTCGAGGTCCGAAATCACCACGGATCGCGAGGGTCCACTCGTCACCATCGACGGCAGGATCAATGTCAACACCGCCACGCCCGACGCGCTGCGGGTGCTGGCCGCCGGCCTGCTCACCCAGGATCCGCGCCTGTCGCGCCTGCTCAGTCCGTCGCACCGGCCTCCTCCCTACATGGCGCCCTTCACCCAGTTGATGGAACTCGGCGCGCCGGAGTCCGAACGGGCGGCCGACTACATCGTCGCCGCGATCCTCGAGTCCCGGCCCTTCGCCTGCGCCCGCGACCTGGCGGATGCCCGCACGACCTCGCCCGACGGGCGCGAGGAGCAGCCGGTCTTCGGCAACCGCGACTTCCACGACCTCGGCGATCGCGTGCGCTGGAACGACGCCGCCGCCGAGGAGGTTTTCGCGCGGATCTACGAAGGCACGACGATGCGCTCGCGCAACTTCCGGGTGTGGGTCGTCGGCCAGGCCCTCGCGCCGCGTCCGCACGGTTCGACCGTCGACCCCGAGGTGCTGGCCGAGTCGCGCAAGGTTTTCTCCGTCTTCGCCGATCCCGGCGAGCGCGATGCCGAGGGCGAGATCAATCCCGACACCTACCGCCCCATCATCACCCATGAGAACGATTTCTAGCCTGTTGCTCGTCCTCTCCTGCCTGCTCCCCCTGCGCGCGCAGGAGGAGGGGGAGAAATACGGATTCATCCGGCTCGTCAACGCGGTCGCGGCGGGCGAGGGGACGGTCACGCTGCTGCTGGACGGCTCGAACCTGTATCCCTCCGGCTACAAGCTGGGCGACGCCACCGGCGGCATGGGCGTGCCGGTCGGGCGCTGCAAGGTGGTCATCCGCCGCGAGGGCACCAAGGACGGCACGACCAACGTCACCGTGGAGGAAGGCAGGACCACGACCATCATTCCCTTCGCCGAACTCATCCCGGCCACCGACGACGAACCGGAGCACTGGCAGATCCGCATCCTGCGCCTCAAGCAGAAGTCCGAATCGGAACGCCGCAACGCCACCTTCGTCTCGGTCGCCCGCGATGCCGAGATCCCGGTCGAGATGCGCGATCCCGACGGCACCTGGAAGAAGTACGCCGTGAAGCGCTTCGACACCACCGTCGCCCCGATGAACTACCCCGAAGGCTACGTCCCGCTGCGGGTGAAGGAGCGCGACCTTCCCTCCATCCCCGTGCTCGACGTCGGCAACTACGTCGTCGTCCTCTACGACGATCCCGACGGCCAGCTCCAGTCCCTCAACTTCCGCGACTTCCACCACGTCACGGCGGATTGACTGGGAAGTCAGGCGGACTACTCGAAGAACCGCTTCAGGGCGCGCTGTTCGTCGGGATCGAGGGATTCGCGCCAGACGCGGTCGCCGCCGGCCCCGGTGGCATCCACCGAGCCGCCGCTGCCGTCGCGGGTGGCGTTCTCCTCGACCTCGTGTTCGCCATCCTGGAGCTGGAGCAGGTCGCCGGGCATCGAGCGGGAGAGATCCTTGGCTTCCATCGCCTCAAGGTCGCCGGTTTCGAGCTTCTCGCCTTCGGCCCCGAGGACGCCCGGGGCGTGGCCGGGGCCGCGGTTGACGCCGCCCTTGCCGCCGGGGCCGTCGCCCGGCTGGTCGCCTCCCTGGCCTTCTCCCTCGCCCTGGCCGTTGCCGTCCTGCCCGTCGAGCAGTTCGTCGAGCCATTCCTCGCCCTGGCCTCCTCCGCCGCCCTGGCAGTCCTTGCAGGCCTCGCCGGCCTTGCGAAGGTTCTCGCGGAGCTGGTCGAGCTGTTCCTGATTGAGCTGCCCGAGGTTGTCGGGGTCGAGTTCGCGGAGCTGGTCAAGCAGTTCGGGATTCGGCTTGAGCGCGCCGTTCTGGAGGCCCTGCAGCGCCTGGTCGAACTGGTTCATGAGCTGGTCCTTGTGGGCCGGTGTCATGTTGCCGCCGTTCTTCTGCAGGCTGCCGAGCGCGCGGTCGGCGCGGCCGAGTTCGCGCTCGAGCCGCTCGAGTTCCGAGCCGTGCTGCTGCTTGAGCGAATCGGTGGCTTCCAGCGACGAGTGGCTGAACCATTCCTCCTCGTCGTTGGAACGCAGCTCCTCGAGCTTCTTGCGGGTCTCTTCGAGGTAGTTCTCGTCGATGACGTCGTCCTGCTCGAGGCGTTCGAGGTCCGCCTCGATCTGCTCCCATGCAAGGGGCTCCTCCGGGCCGGCATCCGGATCCTGCGACACGGCGGAGACGGGGATGAACAGGCCGGCGAGGAGGAAGGCGAGCGTGGCGACCGGCGGGATGACGACGCGTTGCCAGTTCCAGCTCAGGCCGGGGGCGATCCGGCCGGGGACCGGCGGCCACGGGGCGACGCCGGCGCGGGCGGCGGAAAGCGCGTTGCGCATGCCCATGGTGTCCTCGATTCGGACCATCGAAGCCTCCGGTTGCTCGAAGCGGCGGCGGGCGATGAGAAAGGCGATGCCGCCGAGCAGGGCGACGCCGCCGACGGTCCACAGGGAAAGCTGCCACTGCGGCAGGTCCGGCAGGTGGCGGCGCACGAGGAGCAGGGCGCTGGCCCCGGCGATGCCGAGCACGATCAGGGGTGCGGCAAGCGTCTGGATCCACCAGCCGAGGTTCACCTGGCGGGCGACGCGGCCCGCGGTGGCGCGCCAGGCGGCGGCGGGATCGTGCGCTTTCGTTTCGTCACTCACACCCGGAGCATACCCGCGATGGCCGTCGGGGCGATGTGAAATTTCGGTGAAGCGTGGAATCGCCGGCAGGCTTGGAGCACTACACGCGTGCCCTGAAACCGCCATGTCGAACCGGCCCGCCCGGATCGGCACGCTCCCGGACGCCCTCGAAACGACCTTCAAAAAACCCTTGCGAAGCTCTGGTACTACTGACCCCACCGACCACGAGTGTCCGGTTAAAGCGATTTGATCGTGTTGCATGTTGCCCGCAATGAGTGACTTACTGAGAATTCCAAAATAGCCTCATACATGGCCGGGGATATGCTTGTGCGCATGCATGGCGAGGAGATCATTGAAGACAGTGTCCGGAAGAAGGGAACGTCAGGAGAAGCGGCGGCTGAAAGCCGGCGAGATGTTTGCGGATGGCAGAACCCGTGCGGAAGTTTCGCGGGAGACCGGAGTGAGTTGGCGCTCGGTGCACGATTGGTATCTGGCTTGGAAGGAGGGCGGGCTGGAGGCGTTGAGATCCAGCGGCAAGCCCGGGCCGGAAGCGAAGTTCAGCGACGAGGAGGTCGCGCAGGTGACCGAGGAACTCAAGCGCGGTGCCATCGCCCATGGATACGACAACGAGTTGTGGACGCTGCCGCGTGTCCGGCGCGTGGTCGTGGAGATGTTCGAACGGCCGTTGAGCATCTCGGAGACCTGGCGCCTGCTTCAACGAATGGGATGGAGCACGCAGAAGCCGACACGCAAGGCGCGGGAGCGCAACGAGGAGAAGATCGAGCACTGGAAGAAAGTGGAGTGGCCGCGCATCAAGGCCAAAGCCCGCAAGGAAAAGCGCACGATCGTGTTCGTCGACGAAAGCGGGCTCTCGCAGAAGCCGGCGGCGAAGAAGACCTGGGCAGCCGAAGGCGAGACGCCGGTGCTCGAGCTGAACTTCAACTGGAAGAAGCTCTCGGTGATTGGAGGCATCACCATAAAGACGCTCTACTTCCAGCTCCACGAGGAATCGATCAAGAGCGCACAGGTCATCGAGTTCCTCGAACACCTGCAGCGTCACATCGAGGGGCGCCTGCTGATCGTGTGGGACAACCTGCCAGCGCATCGTTCGAAGATCGTCGCCGAGTATCTGGCGAGCACCAAGGGACGGGTCTGGGTGGAACGGCTTCCCGGATACGCCCCCGAACTCAATCCGATCGAGTATCTCTGGGGATACGCCAAGGGCAACGACTTGGCCAACTTCGCACCGAAGGACCTCTGGGAACTCAGCCAGAAAGCCAAGAAGGCCCTGCGCCGGGTCAAACGGATGCCGAGATGCCTCCGGGCATTCTGGGTTCAGTCAACATTGGACCTCGAAGGAGTATGAGCCTGTTTTGGAAATCTCAGTAATCCCGTGCCATTCGGGACCCTAGCCAGGGACCCTAGCCATTCCATTCCGGCGTCACCGGCCCCGGAGCGGTTGCCGGCTGACGACCCCGGAAGCCGGGGGAAAGTAGAGGGCCATCCCGCGCGAAACCACCATGAACACCGTAGCAAATGTGTTGGGACCCTAGCCAAGATTCTCACAGGAAAACCCTTCCGATGACTTCTCCACAAATCAGTCCAGACACGAAAGCTGCCACCGTGATGCCTGCCGGAATGAGAATTCTTTGAATAATGGACGCAAATTCGCCACTTTCATCAAAAGCAACACCACAGGCGACCCATGCAAATGGCACAGCGATCAAGCCGAGTCCAACGTAGCCAGCGACCTCCGAAATTAACCGGAGTTGAGCCAGTCGAACCACAATAGCGCAACTCGTCTGAAAGACAAACAAACCAACAGCCTTCCAAATCCTTTTAGCATCTGACGACATTATCTCGGTCCCAATGGTCAACCTTAGGAAATCGCTGGCTTAACGGTCCAGTCCGAGAAACCCCTTGGGGATGCCGAAGTTGTTGGCTTTCGCCGCCTGATAAGCCTTGTCACAAGCTTCACCCACTCGGGAAAGCGCTTTGAGTCTGGCGAGGTCACCCATTGGGTCGAACCACTTCACTGGCTCACAGACTTTTCCTGAGAAATGGGTTGCTAAATAGACATTTGCGGCGAGCCCGAC
This sequence comes from uncultured Verrucomicrobiae bacterium, assembly GCA_937957985.1. Taxonomy (GTDB): domain Bacteria; phylum Verrucomicrobiota; class Verrucomicrobiia; order Verrucomicrobiales; family Akkermansiaceae; genus Haloferula. Next base: position 1,189 of record CALGOH010000104.1, on the reverse strand, counting down.
ACTGATCCCAAGTGGGTCACCCACCCCGACAGAAACCCCATCAGACAAGCCCTCCTCAGAGACTGAGACACCTGCGCTTCCGCCTTTTACTTTCGATATATTGATGCCAGGTCCTGAGCTAATCGTCGTTCCCTCGCCAACATAGTCCTCCGAACCACCAGATCCTACCACGCCCAAACTTAGGGTAGCCTCACCAGCTCCCACCCCTGGCTTCGTTGTTAATGTGCATTGCACACACATTTCCCTCGTGCACGAATCGCTGTATTTGTCGGTGATGGCAATCGACCCTTCGATGCCAACCGTCACGCCGCCGACTGTAACAGCGAGTGATGCCGAAACTCCCAACCCGAAGTCAGCTGAGAGCAGGCCCAAGTGATCCATTCTGTTGATTCCATCATTACCCACGAACCCATACAGATTCCCCCCACCCCTTTCCCCGATGGGATCCCTGGATGGCCACCTGCCCGTCACAAGGTCGTAATAGCGGTAACCGTAGTAGAGAAGTCCTGATTCTTCGTCCTGCTGTTTCGTGCTGAAGCGGTGGCGGAACGTTGAGGCCACTCCAGCGGCGGATTCGGTGTAGTTCACGATGTTGCCGAAGGCGTCATACTCGTAGTGCGCGGTGATGGCTCCGCTGCCGTCGAGGTATTCGCTGACGTTGCCGTTGCCGTCGAAGGTGGCATACCAGGTGGCCGATGAGGTGATCACGCTCAGCAGTCCCCCGACACCCCCGGCTCCCTGCATCGAGCCGCTGATATCCATCCCCCAGAGGTTGACGACCGACAACGCGGGTGTGGTGCTGATGTCATACTCGGCGATGGGGTTCCAGCCGTCGTAGAGGTAGGCGATGTCCGCTCCGCCATCAATGTCGCGGCGGATGCGGCGGCTCTGGCTGTCGTAGGTGTACTCGGCGATGGTGTTGCTGCTGCCGTCCTGGATCTCAATGAGGCGGTTCTCACCGTCCCAGATGAAAATGGCGGCCTGGAGAGTAATCGAAGATGCGGGTTGCAAACCCGCGCTCCAGATCTGCCAGTCTTCGGCGTTGCCGTCCACATCGTGGCTCGGATTGAAGGTTCCGACGGCGTCATACTGGTTGAGCTCGTCCGGCGTGTAGGCGACGGCTCCGGGCTCGGCGGTGTCGGTGTCGCCCTCGATGGAGGCGGTGCGGTTGCCGATGCCGTCGTAGGCG
>CALGOH010000103.1 GCA_937957985.1 uncultured Verrucomicrobiae bacterium | reverse complement strand
AGGTCGGCGATCGGAAGCAGGCCGTCGATCGATTCTCCGAATCGCTTGCGAAAGAAATGAAACACCGCCCCGCCCGACTCCATGTCGAGGCCGATGCGGATCCGCTCGTTTTCGAGAAACCGGTGCTCGGCGGCCGACCCGGCGAGCGTCAGGACGGTCAGCAGCGAGACGGTGCGGGTCATCGGGAAGTTCTACGCCATTCAGGCATCGTGGCTTCCATCGCTGCCCGGCGGTTTTGCGCGAATCCTGTGCAGGGACCGTCTTGATCGGGATTCCGCTTGCTCCTTCGGCAGGACCTTGGCTTCCATAGCGACCAACCCATCCCCGGCGGCCGCGGCCGCCCGCGAGCATGTTGCTTTTCGTCCCCAAGGAAACCCGTCCGCTCGAAACCCGCGTCGCCCTGGTCCCCGATGCCGTCGGGAAACTGGTGCGCCTCGGCGCCGAGGTCGCGATCGAATCCGGCGCCGGCGAGGCCGCGGGCCACCTCGACGCCGACTACGAGAAGGCCGGGGCCAAGGTCCGTACCGACCGCGCCGCCGCGCTCGGCGAAGCCGACTTCGTGATCCGTGTCCGCCCGGCGGATCCCGACGAGATCAAGCTCCAGAAAGCCGGCTCGCTGGCGACCGGCCTGATGGATCCCTTCGGCTCCACCGAGCGTCTCCAGGCGTATGCCGAGGCGAAGGTCGGCGCCCTGTGCAGCGAGCTCATCCCGCGCACCACGCTGGCGCAGAAGATGGACGTGCTCAGCAGCCAGGCGAACCTCGCCGGCTACATGGCGGTGGTCACCGCCGCCGAGCGGCTCGACTCGATCCTGCCGATGATGATGACCCCCGCCGGCACCATCTCCCCGGCCAAGGTCTTCGTCATCGGCGTCGGCGTCGCCGGCCTGCAGGCCATCGCCACCGCGCGTCGTCTCGGCGCGCGCGTCGAGGCCTTCGACACCCGGCCCGTGGTCGAGGAGCAGGTGAAGTCGCTGGGTGCCAAGTTCGTGAAGATCGACATCGGCGAGACCGGCCAGACCGAGCAGGGCTACGCCAAGGAACTCACGCCCGAGCAGGTCGAACTGCAGCGCAAGGGCATGGCCAAGGTCTGCGCGGGATCGGACATCGTCATCACCACCGCCAAGGTCTTCGGGCGCAAGGCGCCGATCCTCCTCACCGCCGACATGATCTCCGGCATGCGGCCCGGCAGCATCGTCGTCGACCTCGCCGCCGAGGGCGGCGGCAACGTCGAGGGCACCGTGTGCGACGAGGAGGTCGTGACCGACGGCGGCGTGCGCATCATCGGCTGGGGCGCGCTCGAGGCGAAGGTCCCGCGGCACGCCTCGCAGATGTTCGCGGCCAACATCGTGAACCTCATCGAGCATTTCTGGGACGAGGAGGCGAAGACCTTCCCGCTCAAGACCGACGACGAGATCATCAAGGGCTGCCTGCTCACCCACGACGGTGCCATCGTCCACGAACGCTTCAAGCCGAAGGCTTGAGGAGTCCGGGCTCTCCCAGTGTTTCATGGAAATGTCGATCAACTCCTCCGGAGAGCCGGCCCGAAGGGCCGACAGAACAAAGCCCGGGGCCGTCGGCCCCGGGACTGCCGACGCGGGACCATTCGGCGGCCCGGAGGGTCGCAAGAGCGGTTCTCGCGACCCTTCGGGCCGCATGGATCGCACGCTGCCCCGAACCCGGGGCGTTGCCCCGGGCTTCGTTCTCATGACCCTTCGGGCCATCGATTGACCACCACCTTCCATCCAGCATCCAAAACCGATCAACCCCAGCCTTGGCGATCTTTGCGTCTTGGCGGTTCAACTTTCCGCACATCCTCCATCATGGAACTCGCCCCGCTTCTCCTGCTCCTTTTCGCCTTCACGCTGGCGATCTTCCTCGGCTTCGAGCTGATCTCGAAGGTCCCGTCCCAGCTCCACACGCCGCTGATGAGCGGCTCGAACGCCATTTCCGGCATCACCATCGTCGGCGCGCTGCTGGCCCTCAACGCGATGGAAGGCCCCGCCGCCAAGTGGCTCGGATTCGCCGCGGTGGTCTTCGCCTCGATCAACGTCGTCGGCGGCTACATGGTCACCGACCGCATGCTCGCGATGTTCAAGAAGAAGGACAAGGGAGGGCCCGGCGCATGAACGCGGTCCTGATCAACCTGCTCTACATCGCCGCCTCGATCCTGTTCATCTTCGGGATCAAGATGCTCGGCTCCGCCGACACCGCGCGGAAGGGCAACCGCCTTTCCTCGGTGGGCATGCTGCTGGCGGTGATCGCCACGCTGATGTACCTCGGCCTCGACTGGTGGATGGTCGTCGGGGGCATCCTGATCGGCGGTGCGATCGGCGCGGTCGCGGCGACGCGGGTGAAGATGACCGGCATGCCGGAACTTGTCGCGCTCTTCAATGGCTTCGGCGGGCTGGCCTCGCTGCTGGTCGGCGCCGCCGAGTATGCGAAGCTCCGCGACGCCGGGGTCGACCACTACCTGGAAATGCTCCAGGCGCAGAGCGGCGTCACGGTGCCCGGCTGGTTCGTGCTGCTGGCGATCGGCCTCACCGCGCTGGTCGGCGGCATCACCTTCACCGGCAGCCTCGTCGCCTGGGGCAAGCTCGCCGGCAAGCTGCCGGGAATTCCCACGCTGTTTCCCGGCCAGCAGTTCGTGAACGTCGCGCTCATGATCGCGGCCCTGGTCGGCATCGTCCTCATGGTTTCCGGCGGCGACGGCTCTCTCGCACTGACCGCCGGGCTGGTGCTGGTGGTCCTTTCGCTCGTTCTCGGGGTGCTCATCACGGTGCCCATCGGCGGCGGCGACATGCCGGTGGTGATCGCGCTCCTGAACTCCCTCTCCGGCATCGCCGCGGCGATGGCCGGCTTCATCATCCTCAACAACGTGCTGGTCGTCGCCGGCTGCCTGGTCGGCGCCTCGGGGCTGATCCTCACCGGCATCATGTGCAAGGCGATGAACCGCTCGATCGGCAACGTGCTCTTCAGCGGCTTCGGCGCCACGGCTCAGGCCGCCGGCGGCGTGACCGGCGAGATGAAGGCCTCGTCGGTCGAGGACGCCTACTTCGTTCTCGAGGCGGCGCAGAGCGTGGTGATCATTCCCGGCTACGGCATGGCGGTGGCGCAGGCGCAGCACGCGGTGAAGGAACTCGCCCACATCCTCGAGGAGAACGGTGCCGAGGTGCGCTTCGCGATCCACCCGGTGGCCGGCCGCATGCCGGGCCACATGAACGTCCTGCTCGCCGAGGCCGACGTGCCCTACGAGCAGCTTCAGGAAATGGACCAGGTGAACCCGGTCATGCCCACCGTCGATGTCGCCATCGTCATCGGCGCCAACGACGTCGTGAACCCGGCCGCCAACGACGACCCCTCCAGCCCGATCTACGGCATGCCCATCATCAACGCCCACGAGGCGCGGACCGTCTATTGCCTCAAGCGCGGCAAGGGCGCCGGTTTCTCCGGTCTCGAGAACGCCCTCTTCTTCGGCGAGAACACCCGCATGCTCTACGGCGACGCCAAGGCGACCGTCAGCGCGCTGGTGGCGGAGTTCGGGAAGTGAGCGTGGCGCGAAGCGATGCTTCGCGAGAGACCGGCAGGGCTCCGGTCCTGCCGACAGGTCTTCGGCGAAGCAGCTCGCGGGGCATCGCCTCGCGCCACCGGGTCGGCACCGCTTGCGTTCCTGCCCGCATATCCTGCCGAATCGCCGTTTCCACTGGATCGCGGGGGCCTTCCGGGTTGCCGTGGGGACGGTGGGATGACCACCGCACGCCATGCTCAATCTCGCGCTCTTCGGACCGCCCGGTGCCGGGAAAGGCACCCAGTCGGAACGGCTGATCGAGGACCACAAGCTGTTCTACATCTCCACCGGCGACCTGCTCCGCAGGGGGCTGAAGGAGAAGACCCGCCTCGGTATCGC
>CALGOH010000102.1 GCA_937957985.1 uncultured Verrucomicrobiae bacterium | reverse complement strand
TTGCGATGGTATTCGGCCGGCTTGGCGTGATCATCGAGGTGGAGCTGCAGACCCTCGAAGCGGTTGTCGGTGGCGAGCTCGAACTGGCCATCCATGTAGATCGAGTCGAAGGGGCAGACCTCGGCGCAGATGCCGCAGCCCATGCAGACCGAAGCGTCGATGTCGAAGACCTTGGGGCGTTTGAGTGCCTTGCCGTTCTCATCGCGGTCCATCACGATGTAGATGCACTCCGGCGGGCAGGACTTCTCGCACATCTTGCAGGCGGTGCAGCGCAGGCCGGTCTCGGGGTCGTCGTCGTAGCAGAGGAAGGGGATGTTGCGGTAGTTGGGGCTGATCGGCGCGCGTTGCTCCGGATATTGAACCGTGGTCATCCGCTCCTTCTTGTAGAAGCTCTGGACCATGTTCTTGCCGGTGACCGCGAGTCCCTGCAGCAGGCCTAGCCCAGGCAGCACCCACTTGGCGGGCTTTTCCGGAGGTGTTGCGGGTTCGGTGGTGGTGGGAGTGTTCGGTTTCATCGGTCCACCTCCCCCAACACGATGTCGATGCTGCCGAGGATGATGACGACGTCGGCCAGGTCGAGGCCGAGGCACATGTCCTCGAGTAATGTTAGATTCACGAAGCTGGGGGCGCGGACGCGGAAACGGTAGGGGTCCGTGCTGCCGTCGCTGGCCAGATAAAAGCCGAGTTCGCCCTTCGGTCCCTCGATGCGGCCGTAGGCCTCGCCGACCGGTGGCTTGAAGTTGCGCAGCTTTGCCTTCGGGTGGATGAAATCGCCCTCGGGCAGGCCGTCGAGGGCCTGGCGCAGGATCTTCAGCGACTCCCGCATCTCGAGGAAGCGGATCATGATGCGGTCGTAGACGTCGCCCTTCTCACCCAGCGGGATGCGGAAATCGAAGCGGCCGTAGATGCCGTAGGTATCGACATTGCGGATGTCGTAGCTGACGCCGGCGGCGCGCAGCATGGGGCCGGTGACGCCACCGTTGATGAGCTTCTCGGCCGGGAGTTGGCCGACGTCCTGCGAGCGGGCGAGCAGCACCTCGTTGCCGACCAGGAAGGTCTCCATCTCGTCGAGGAAGGGACCGTATTCATCGACGATCTTCGATACCTGCCCGGCCCAACCTTCCGGCAGGTCGTAGCGGCAGCCGCCGAAGCGCATGAAGTTGGCCATCATCCGCGCACCGGTGAGGTCCTCGAAGAGGTCGAGGATCTTTTCCCGCTCGCGGAAGGCATACATCAGGGCCGAGCCCCAGGCGCCCATGTCGCCGAGGATGAAGCCCATGAAGGCGGTGTGGTTGATCAGGCGGGTCAGCTCGCCGAGGATCACGCGCATGTACTCGGCGCGCTCGGGGACCTCGATGCCGGCGAGCTTCTCGACCGCCAGCGCATAGGCCCAGTTGTTGGTCAGCGGGCAGATGTAGTCGAGCCGGTCGGTGTAGGGCATCGAATGCAGGTAGGGGCCGCCTTCGGCAATCTTCTCGTGGTTGCGGTGGAGGTAGCCGAAGACCGGCTTGAGGCGAATGACCGTCTCGCCGTCGAGCACGACGTTCATCCGGAAAACCCCGTGGGTGGACGGGTGCTGCGGTCCCAGCGAGACCCGCAACAGTTGGTCGTCGTCCGCACCCGTTTCGAGGGTGGGAGCCGAGAGGGATGTCGGGTCGGGGATCATTCGTCGGGCTGGGACGGATAGTGCTTTTTCGCCCGCTCGAGCACGGCGGCGTGCGGGGTGGGCTCGTATTCGAAATCGTCGGGGGCGACGTAGTCCTTGCGCATCGGGTGATCGACGAACTCGTCCCACATCAGGATGCGGCGCAGGTCGGGGTGGTCGGTGAAGCGCACGCCGAAGAGGTCGAAAATCTCGCGCTCCTGGAATTCGGCGCTGCGCCAGACGGACACGACCGAGGGAACCTCGACCTTCTGGTCGCGGTCGCCGGTGCGGACGCGCAGGACCAGCGGTCCGACCCGGTCGGGGTGGGAGAAGAGGTGATAGACGACTTCGAGGAAGCCCTTCTCCGAGGGCTCCGATTCCGCTTCCGGCGGGACGACCTTGCCGGCGACGGCCGGATCCGGCCAGTCGATGCCGGTGACGTTGGAGAGGTAGTCGAAATGGAGTTCGTCGTGGAGGACGCGGCAGACCCCGACGAGGTCGGCGCCTGCGACCAGCAGCGAATGCTGCTCGGACGGTCCCGGGTTTTTACGCAGCTCGACGGTGGCGTCGGGCAGGGTCTCGCGCAGGTGGGCGAGGATGGCGTCCACATCCGGGTTCATGACTTGCCTCCTTTCCGGTGGGGCGTTTGTGACTGCGGCTTGAAAAGCCGCGCTCCATGGGGGACCGGGTTCATTCGTCGGCTCCTTCCTCGTGGACGACCGGGTCCGGGTTCCAGATCTCGCGGTTGGCGGTCGGGTGCAGGTCGTGCGGTCCGTATTCCGGCACCGGGAATTCGGCGGTGCCCTTGGCGTCGGCGTGGCGGGCACGCTGTTTTCCGATGAGCTTTTCGCCGGCGATCTTCTTGCGCAGCGCGAGGAGCCCGTCGAGGAGCGCCTCGGGGCGCGGCGGGCAGCCGGGGATGACGATGTCGACCGGGATGTAGCGGTCGATGCCCTTGAGCACGTTGTAGCCCGGCTTGAAGGGTCCGCCTGAAATCGCGCAGGCGCCCATGGCGATCACGTATTTCGGCTCGGCCATCTGGTTGTAGAGGCGCACGACCAGCGGGGCCATTTTCTTGGTCACCGTGCCGGCGACCAGCATCAGGTCGGCCTGGCGCGGCGACGGACGGAAGACCTCGGCGCCGAAGCGGGCCATGTCGTACTTCGCCATCGTCGCGGCGATCATCTCGATCGCGCAGCAGGCGAGGCCGAACTGCATCGGCCACAGAGAACTCGAGCGGCCCCAATTGATCAGCGACTCGAAGGTCGTGACGTGGATGCCGTGGGGCTTGAGGTCCTCGGCGAGTTTCGGGTCAATCGCCATAGATCGTGAAGTTCGGTTTCGGCACGCCGCGCCAGTTGAGCAGCCCCTTGCTCCAGGCCCAGACGAGGCCCTCGGCGAGCAGCAGCAGGAAAATCATGGCGACCAGGAAGGCGCCGACGCTCAGATCGAGGAAGGCGACCGCGAAGGGCAGCAGGAAGACGGTTTCGACGTCGAACAGCAGGAACAGCAGCCCGAAGAGGTAGAACTGCGAGTGGAAGCGGACCTGGCGTTCGGCGAGCGGCTCGACGCCGCACTCGTAGAGCGCGTTCTTCTCCTTGCCGCGCTTGATCGGGGTGAAGAACCGCATCCAGATCCGGGCCAGCACCAGCGCGCCGATCGGCACGGCGAGCGCGACGCCGAAGAAGACGAGGACCGGGATGAAGGGGTGATCCATTCGAGGACGACGGGAGTTGGCGATTCCCAGCTTCGCTGCGAAAACGCGTGGTGGAATCGCACGAAGTCCGTGGGCGTGTGACTTGTGCTTGAAGCCCTTAATTGTCTGCGGAAGTCGCCGAAAACAATCGTTTGAGGGTATGGGCTTGGCCTTCGCGAAATGATGCGCGGTCCTTGACGCTCAGTTGCCTAACGGGCCTCCCAGGCCAGCCTTGGAAGGATCCTGCAGTCGGCGACCGTCACGAGAGCCTACCGATGCAGGGCTCCTGCGCTCTTCCCCCTTCTACGGCAAGGCTTGTGCGCCCGACTCAGGCGAGGATGTCGTTCACCACCTTCGCCGGAACCACACCGGTGAGACGCTGGTCGAGCCCTTGGAACTTGTAGCTCAGGCGCTGATGGTCGAGGCCGAGCTGGTTGAGGATCGTTGCGTGCAGGTCGCGGATGTGCACCGGGTTCTGCGTGATGTTGTAGCTCATGTCGTCGGTCTCGCCGTAGACCTGTCCGCCCTTCACCCCGCCGCCGGCCATCCAGAGTGAGAAACAGCGCGGGTGGTGGTCGCGTCCGTAGTTGGTCTCGCTGAGCGCACCCTGGCAGTACACGGTGCGCCCGAACTCGCCGCCCCAGACGACCAGCGTATCTTCGAGCATGCCGCGCTGCTTGAGGTCCTGGATGAGGCCGTAGCAGCCCTGGTCGACGTCGCCGCACTGCGAGCGCAGGTCGCGCGGCAGGTTGCCGTGCTGGTCCCAGCCGCGGTGGAAGATCTGCACGAAGCGGGTGCCGCGCTCGAGCAGGCGGCGGGCCATGAGCGCCGAGTTGGCGAAGGTCCCGCGGTCCTTGCTGTCCTGACCGTAGAGTTCGTGGATGTGCTCCGGTTCGTCGGACATGTCGGCGAGTTCCGGCACGCTGGCCTGCATGCGGAAGGCCATTTCGTACTGCTGGATGCGGGTCTGGATGTTGGGATCGCCGATTGCCTCGTAGGAGCGCTGGTTGAGCGCGTTCAGGCCGTCGAGCATCGAGCGCCGCAGGTCGCGGGAGACGCCGGGGCTGTCCTTGAGGTAGAGCACCGGATCCCCCTTCGAGCGGAAGGCGACGCCGGCGTGCTTGCCGGGAAGGAAACCCGCACCCCACAGGCGGGCGGAGATCGCCTGCACGTTCGCATACGGGGAGCTGTGGGTGGCGTGAAGGACGACGAAGGTCGGCAGGTCGTCGTTCATGCTGCCCAGGCCGTACGAGAGCCACGATCCCATCGAGGCCTTCCCGGCCTGCATCGAGCCGGTGTAGACGAGCTGGTTGGCGGGCTCGTGGTTGATCGCCTCGGTGTGCATCGATTTGATGATGCACAGGTCATCGACCATCTTCGCGGTCCACGGCAGCAGTTCCGAGACCCACGCACCGGACTGGCCGTGCTGCTGGAACTTGAAGATCGACGGAGCCAGCGGAAAGGCGGCCTGGCCGGAGGTCATGCCGGTGAGGCGTTCGCCCTGCTTCGCGAGGTAGTCCTTGAGGTCCTCCTTGAAGCGCTTCTGCAGCTCCGGCTTGTAGTCGAAGAGGTCGATCTGCGAGGGCGCGCCGATGAGCGAGATGTAGATCGCCCGCTTCGCCTTGGGAGCGAAGTGCTGGAGCCTCGAAAGATCCGGAGCTGCCGGTTCCGCCGCGCCCATGCCGCTGCGGGCGAGGAGGCTGGAAAGCGCGGCCACGCCGAGGCCGGTCCCGTTCTTGCGGAAGAACTGGCGGCGGTTGATCGCGGAATTGTAGTCGAAGATCGAGTTCATGACCGGAGTGGCGGTTGGCGGGGAGCCGGCTGAAGCCGGCGCTCCTGTTCTAGCGGTTGAGGGTTTCGTCGAGGTTGAGGATCTGGCTGGAGACCAGCGTCCAGGCGGCGACTTCGGGGGCGGCGAGCTGCGGGTCGGGTTCGGTTTCGCCCTCGCTGATGAACTGTTTCGCCGACTCCGGATCGGCCCCGAATTTCTCCATCGCGGCCTCGAAGGTGCGGCGCACGTGCTCGCGCTCCTCGGAAACGAGCCGACGCGAGATCAGGCGGGTCGTGATGAAGTCGAGACGCGCGTCGAAGCCCTCCCCGGCCATCGCGTGTTCGGCGAGGCGGCGGGAGGCCTCCACGAACTGCGGGTCGTTGAGCGTGACGAAGGCCTGCAGCGGCGTGTTGGTGCGCTCGCGGGCGACACAGGTGACCTCCCGGGTCGGCGCGTTGAAGATCTCCATCGCCGGGTGCGGGGCGGTGCGCTTCCAGAAGGTGTAGAGCGAGCGACGGTAGAGCTTATCCCCGGTGTCGCGCTGGTAGTTCTTGGTGTTCGATTGCGGCATGGCGACGGCCGCCCAGATGCCCTCGGGTTGATAGGGTTTCACCGGCGGACCTCCGACCTTCTCGACCAGCAGGTCGGAGGCGGCGAGTGCGAGGTCGCGGATCTGTTCACCATCGCGGCGGAGGCGCGGCGCGCCGGAACGCACGCGGGTGGCGGGGTCGGTCCCGGGGTGGGGAAGGTTCTCGGAACCGGCTGGGTGTCGGCCGCGGTCTCGGCCTCGGACTCGGGCTCGGAGACGCGGTCCGAGTCGGGCACGGGCAGGGGTACGGAGCTGGGATCGGAAGCCACCC
>CALGOH010000101.1 GCA_937957985.1 uncultured Verrucomicrobiae bacterium | reverse complement strand
TGCTCGGTAGCGTCGATCTGTCGGGCGTCAGCGCGGGCTATGCGTCTTCCTTTTTTTTTTTTAATGATACGGCGACCACCGAGATCTACACCGGCGGTCACATCGATCACCCGCAGGGCGACACCCACAACGACCGTTTCCGACTGATCGTCCCCCTCGCCGCCGGATTGCTGCCTCCCACCGGCGTCCTCAGCGAGCAGGAGCGCGAGGACCTCGAGGAACGCGCCAGGGACTCCCGCGCGGCCGCGCTGGAACTGGAGTCCCGAAACAGCGGTCTGATCGTCGGTCCCGGCGACACCATTTACCTCGGTTTCCGATACACCGACGAGTCGGGCCAGCAACAGTGGGTCACGGCGGCGACCAAGGTCCTTACGCACGGCGTATTCGACCTGATGGCCGAGGACTACCGCTCACCGATGGAAAGCGCCTACGTTGGTGAGTCGCTGAACCTGCGGGTGGTCGATCTCGGGGCCGACGTCAGCGACGCCATGGACACCGTCAATGCGCTCGTCCAGGCCAAGTCAGGAGCCAAGGCCAGCGTCGAGTTGCGCGAGAGCGGTCCGCACACCGGCATCTTCAAGGGCGAATATCTGCTGAGCTACGCCAAGGAAGGGAATGCCCTGCCGGAGGATCACGACGTCCGCCGCGAGGGATTCCCCGTCACCTACGGCGACACCGTGGCAGCCCGCTACACCGATGCGAACGGCGTCGACAGTGACACGCTGATGGTGACGATCAGCAAGGGTGCCGACGGCTCCATCCAGCCCTTCTCGAAGAAATACGAGAACGAGGAAATCGGCATGCGCACGCAGTTCTCGCTGGCCGAGGCCTACCTCGAAATGGCCAAGCGCCACCGCCAGCTCGGCCAGGCGCAACTGGCGCAGCAGGAATACGACAGCGCCAAGCTCCTGCTCTCGAAGGCGATGGACGAGTTCCGCGATCCGAACACCCGGGCCCACGCCGAGTACCTGCTTGGCACCCTAACCATGGAGGAAGCCGTGGCCACCGAGGATTCCGAGACCAGGGAAACCCGCTTCCGCGCCGCGCTTTCGCGGTTCATGACGGTCACCGGCAGCTACCCGGAGACGATCCACGCGTCGCGCGCCCAGTATCGGATCGCCACGGTCTATGAGGCGCTCGGCGAGCCCGACATCGCGGCGCAGGAATACGTGAAGCTGGCCTACAAGTATCCGGACTCCGAGTTCCTCGCGACATCGATGCTCCGCCTCGGCAGCCATTTCCTGAAGAAGGCCGCGGAACTCGAGGCCCGGACCAAGGAACTGCTCGCCAAGGGCGAGGAGGACAAGGACGCGCAGTATGAAGGCACCGCCCTCAAGCGGCTGGCCGAAGCGGAATACCTCAAGACCGCGAGCATCTTCAGCCGCCTGCAGGAACGCTTCCCCGGCAACGAACTCGCCGGACCCGCCGGGCTCCGCGCCGGGCAGGCCTACATGCGCGCCGGCAAGAACCCCGAAGCCGTGGAGGCGTTCCAGCGGGTCGTCGCCGAAGAGGGCTACGACGGTCCGAAGGTGCGGGCGCAGGCGATGTACTGGTCGGGCATGTGCTATCAGGAGCTGCGCCAGGAGATGGCCGCCTACTCGGCCTTCAAGCGGCTCACTTACGACTTCCCCGAAAGCGAATGGGCCGCCTACGCACGCGCCCAGCTTTCCACCGAACGCCTCCTCAATCTGGAGACCGAACTCGAACTCGAACGTCTGGAGGCAGGGCAATAGAAAATGACGAAATACCCAAACACCCAATTACCCAGGGCATGACGCAAGACCGAGAGACCGAATTGGGCACTGAAGTCAGATGATCAGCGAATGTTTGATGAACAGCGAAGGCAAAGACGGAGGGCGGGATAAGCCTTATGATCTTGAAGAGCGGACGGCTCTTTTTGGTGAAGATGTGATCGATTTTTTGAAGAAAGTGCCCGTGAACGACATCACCAAGAGGCTGATCTCCCAGCTCTCCGGTTCAGGAACCAGCGTCGGCGCGAATTATTGCGAAGCCGACGATGCGCCATCGAAAAGGGCGTTTCGCAACTCGATTTCCACCTGCAAACGCGAGGCACGAGAATCAAAGTTCTTTATCCGGATGATCGCAAAAGCGGCTCCCGAGCTCAGGGAGGAAGCCAAGCCTCTGTGGCAGGAAGCAAAGGAATTGCATCTGATCTTCGCCAAAATTTATCGTGGAGGTGGCGAATGACGAACTTTCAATACAGCCCGGCACCCAACCCATCCGGAATGGACGAAACCCGAATCTCCAGGCCCAGGAAGCGACACACGCCTCCCAGGCATGCATGCCGCAAACCAGGTTCGGCTTCGAACTTCATCATCCCCCCATTCCTTGGGTCTTTGGGTGTTTGGGTTTTTCGTCATTCCTTGGGTCCTTGGGTTCTTGGGGCCTTGGGTATTTCCTGCCTCGCCGCCGCGCCGCTCGATGACCGGATCGAGGCCTTCGATCAGGCGGCTCAGCAGACGGAATCCGCGGTGTCGCAGATCCTCCAGGCCGGACTTTCGGAGAACCGCAGCGCGCTGGCCTTCGCCGCGGTGAAGCCGTGGCTCACCGCCCATCCCAATCTCTCGCAGAACGTCCTTTTCCAGGCCGCACAGACCGCGGAGCGGGCCGGTGAATGGAATTCGGCGGCAAGCTTCTACCGCAAGCTGCTGAAGGAACCGCAGATCAACGGCAACCTCGCCGCCGAGGCGGTGCCGGCATCCTATCGTCTTCTCATCAACCACCTCGCGGACCCCGAGGCGGCCTACCTCCTGATGCGCGAGGATGGCGCCCGTCTGCGCGGCTACGGTCGCGCCGGCCAGTTCGACGAGTGGTTCCTTGATCGCGCCCGCGAGCGCCGGGATCTGGTCGCGCTCGCCGAATGGCTCGCCGCGATCCACAACGGCAACGATCCGCTCGATCGCTACCAGGACACGCTCGATTTTCTGCTGCGCGAACTCGAGACCTTCAACCACGAAGGAGACAAGCTCTTCGCCGCGCTCAAGGACCTCGCCGCGGCCAGGCGAACCCCCGAGGGGGTGAAGGCCCGGGTCAACTGGGTGATGACCATCCTCCCGCTATGCCCCCCGGCCGCCGAGCTGGCATCGGCCAAGAAGCCGCTCCCGGAAGACCACTTCAACTCCGCCCTCCCGGCCGCCGAAAAGCTCATCGCCACCCTGCCCTTCGAGGGCTCGCGTGCGGTCATCACCGGCTGGATGAACTTCAACGCCGGCGATTCCGGTGTCTTCAGCTCGTTCGTCGCCCCCGGCCGCGAGGCGAAGGCCGCGCCGCTGCTCAAGGCACTCCGCCAGATGCCGCCGGAGCAGGCGCGGAAGCTGCTGGGGATGAACGTCGAGCAGGCCAAGGGCCGCAACGCGGCGCAGTACATGTTCAGCCCGGCGGAGGTCCGGGCGCTCGTCCGCGACCTGCCCGCGGTGTTCAACACGCTCGAGGCTCCGGACATCCCGCTCTTCGACAAGACGCTCACGGTCGAGGAAGCCAAGGCGATGGCCCCGAACCTCGCGCGGAACCCCCACGCCCAGGCCGCCATGGTCCGCGCCTGGGCCGGGCCGGAGCGCCGCTACAGCGCCGCGGCCGACGAAATGATGAAGTCCGAGATGTGGCGCTTCGACGACATCAAGGCACTCACCCACGGCCTGTGGCACAGCGGCATGTTCGAGCGCGAGGGCGAGGACATCAACGCCCCGAACGTCAAGCACGCCAAGCTCGATGGACGCTACCAGAAGCTCAAGCAGCAGGTCTCCAAGGAGGCGAAAAGCAACGACCGGCTCGCCGCCTTCAACACGCTCCAGAGCGAGCTGCTCTCCTCCAACCCGTCGATCCCCGGCGCGCTGCCGCTGTGGGACGAACTCTTCGCCAACGCCCCCGACGCGGACAAGGCCGAGATGTTCAAGAAGCTGCTGGCCAACATGGAGGGCGACCGCGCACACCTCCTGCGCCGCGCCGCCGCGAACGGACCCTTCGGCGGCCAGCGCTACGCGATCCTGAGGTATGGCCCCACCTACGATGAAGGCTGGGTGCGCTGGGGACGCAACAGCCTGGTCAAGGCCCTGCCCGACTTCGCCGACCATCTGGCCGGCGTGCTGCGATCCCAGATGCAGGGCGGCAATCTCTCGGCGCCCGTCTTTTCCGCGTGGCTGCACTGCGTCGATGTGAACAAACCGGAGGCGCGCCAGTTCATGCAGGAACTCGCTTCGTCCCCGGCCTACGCCAAGCTCCCGATCGCGTTCCGCCGACTGGCGTCGAAGGACGACATCTTCGGAGCCCTGGCTCTGACCGAGGACACGGGTGCCACCAACCCGCAGTTCGTCAGCCGCGAACTCCTCGCCCTGCCGGAGAATCCGGAAGCCGCCCAGGTCGAGGCCGCCCTGAAGACGGTCGTGGACCGCGCCTCGAAGGCACCCTCTCCGGTCCCGGTCATCGGGCTCGATCCCGTCGCCCGCCTTGGCGAGTGGTCCGGTGACACCCGCCGGCTCGTGCTTTCCCTCTTCGGCGAGAATGCCCCGGTCGGTCCCTGCCCCGCGCGGCAGGGCTACGAGCCGCTGTTGATGCGCCTGGTGAAGGACGCGACCGAAGCGGAGGACTGGGGATCGCTCGAAGGTTACGTGCCCGGCCTGTGGCACGCGGCGGCCGCGACCGACAACGGCGGGCGTTACGACGGCGCCGCGGCCCTGTCCCGCTTCGCCGAATCGGCGATGCAGGCGCAGGCCGCCTCGATGGCGATGAGCATCGCCCGCGGCGGACGCAAATCCGTCGCCGGCCGCACCCTCGCCGCCGCCGACGGCGCCCTGGCCGAGATCTACGGACGCCTGCGCCAGGTCACCGGCAAGGCAGCCTCCGAGATCGGCGCCGTGGAGATCCCCGTCGCGGAGAACGATCCGACCTACCCGATCTACAAGTCGAATGCCGAGTACGTGCAGGGCAACCTCGACACCGCCTGGGCGCTCTACGACGAGCACTCCGACCGACTGGCGGAGGTCCTGCGCTCGCTTTCCGTCGACTACGGCCTCTGGCTGCTGCAGCGGAACATCGACGAGGAAGAGCAGGAGCGCGCCGAGGACCTGGTCAAGGAACTCACGATCTGGTCGCGCCAGGCCGAAGGGACCTTCAGCCTCGAGCAGGATGCCCGGCTCAAGATTTCCTACGCCGAGCTCGCCTTCCGCGAGGGCGCGCTGCCGACGGCACGCGCCTGGTTCCGCAAGGTGGCCGACGCCGCCGAATACGAGGGCAGCGCCATGCAGCTCGAAGCCGCGCTCGGCTCGGTGAAGGTCGATCGCGTCTCCCGCAACTTCGGGGCCGCGCTGACCGAGCTGGAAAAGCTGATGCGCCTGCCGAATCCGGATTTCCGCATGCGCGTCCGCTATGCCCGCGCCGAGGTCCTGATGGACCAGGAAAACTACGCCGAGGCGCTCGACGAACTTGAGTCCGTGCTGCGCCGCGATCCGAAGCATCCCGACGCCCTGATCCTGCGCGGACAGATCCACTACCAGATGCGCAAGCTGGTCGAGGCCAGCGAGATCGAGCTCGGACCGTCGCAGGAAGACACGCTGCTCGTCCCCGGCGAGGCGGTGAAGATCAACCTGCGCGACCCCACGCTGCGCGTGTCCGGCGTCGGAGCCGACATCGAGGTCGAGATCTGGGCCAAGTCCGGCGACAAGGTCCGCGTGCTTCTCTATCAGCTCGGCGACAGCAAGGAGAAGTTCCGCGCCGAGGTGCCTACCGAACTCGGGGCGCCGAACCCGAACGACAAGGTGCTGCAGGTCCTCGGCGTCGATGAGATCCGCTTCGGCTTCTCCGAGCGCTTCCGCGCGAAGATGGACGACCTGCCGCCGGATCCGGATCTCGTCATCACGGTGGCGTCCGACGCCCATCTCGACTTCACCGCCGGCGCCTTCCCTCCCCGCGAGGGTGAACGCCGCCTCGACATCGAGGAGCTCGGGCTTTCCACCGCCCAGGCGGCGCTCGGCACCCGCGCCGTCCGGCCGGGCAACCCGGTCTACCTGCGCCTCACCGATCCCGACCGCAGCGTGTCGCCGGGCATCGACGAGGTCACCCTCTCGGTGGAGGCATCGAGCGGCGACCGCATCCGCCAGCTCGTGCTCAAGGAAACCGGGCCCTACACCGGCGAGTTCGAGGCCGTGGTGCCCACCACCGGCGCGCAGGCGATCGCCTTCGCCTCCGAAAGCGCGCCCGGCCGCGACCCGAACATGGCCATCAGTTCGCAGGACTACCCGGGGTGGCAGGGGCAGGTCGGCGACAAGGACAAGGCCCGCACCTTCGGGGTCGATCTGAACGACAACGTCGCGCTCAAGGAGATGACCATCGACGCCGGCGACTCCGGCGACGCGCTCACGCACTTCGTCCTGCAGACCTCGCTGAACGGCAACGACTGGATCACCCGCAGCCGCTTCCCGGCCACCGAGGACGCCGAACCGTGGGACGGCCGTCCGCACCTGTCGTCCTTCCCGACCTATCACGGCGGCATTGCGGTCTCCGAACCCGAGGGCCGCGAGCTTCCCGACGACTGGCTCGAAAAGATGGAACTGGGCAGCGCCAGAGGCTCGGTGGCCTTCCTCGCCAAACACGTTCCAAGCATCTCGGTCGACGAGCTGCCGGCGGTGAACACCGGCCACCCCGGCTACTCCGCCCTCTTCCGCTACCGCGCGCTTTTCTATCAGCCGGCCGCCGCGATCCGCCGGTTCCAACTCACCGGCTACCCGGCCACCGACGACAAGGGCAACATCCGCACCATCTTCCTGCTCGACGGCATGCCTGCCGGTGAGGACTCCGAAAGCCCGTTGACCATCGAGCGCGAGCTGGCGCCCGGGCTTCACGAGATCGAGATCTGGCGCCACGAGGGACGCGCCGAGTTTCTCAAGCGCAAGCCGGTCCTGCTTTGCGACGAACCCGGCAAGGACGATCTCGTCCCCTGCCCCGACGGGATGTTCGATCCCTCGACCTTCCCCGAAGGCATTCGGGAGCAGTTTCCCCAGCCGGCCACCATCACCCCCGTCGACGGCGGCGCTCTGAAAGTCGAATTCGGCGATCGGACCCAGGCCCGCATGGTGCGGGTCGTCATCCAGGGATTCGAGGGCGTGGCACCCTCCATCCACAAGGTCACCCTCGGCGATCGCGATGGAAACGCACTGCTGCCCGTCGCCCAGGACTACAAGGCGCTGCGCGAGAACACCCAGCTCGAGGTGCTGCCCGGCGACCAGATCGTCGCCCGCTACGAGGACCCGGTCAGCGCCACACCCAAGCGCGACCGCCACGAACGCAGCCTGGGCGTGGCCTACAACACCGGCACCATCACCGCCTCGTTCCTCAACTACGAAACCAACAAGGAGGGCGAGCGCGAGCTGGTGCTCGAGCCGATCCGGCGCTTCCGCATGGACGACCCCGTCGCCATCGTGATCGAAGACGCCGACCTCGACGGCAGCCCGGAGCGCGACATCGTCGAGTTCACGGTCGAGTCGAGCGACGGCGCCACGATCACGCTGAAGGCCGTGGAGACCGAGGAGCACAGCGGCCGCTTCATGGGTCGCGTCTTCCCCGTCGAGGGCGAGCCCTCGCGCGACGCGGAAATCAAGCTGTCGCCCGGTGGTACGATCACCGCCGTCTATCGCGACATGGAAAACCTCGATCCCGGCATCCCCGCCGACCGCGAGGTCACCATCAGCCACGCCCGCTATTCCCTGCCGCTGCTCAGCGCCTACGCGCAATCCAGCGAGCCGCTCCCGCCGCCGGCTCCGACGGAAGGCTCCGAGCCATCGCGCGGCGGACCCGAGGTCTTCCCCGTCCGGCGCAAGCTGGCCTACGCCCATGTCGATTCCGCCGACACGACGGAAAAACCGCTGGAGGCCTTGATCGGCGCCGGGCTTCGCTTCGACGTCATCGCGCCCCACCTCGCCCTCGCCGGCAGCAGCGCGATCAACGCCTACGTGCAGACCGACGCGGCGCGCAAGGCCGCCGATGCGGGCGGCAAGGACTTCGACGTCACCGTTCCGGGGACCCTGAAACTGACCGGCACCCTGGGCAAGGAAGCACCGGAGCCGCCGCTCGGATACGCGATCGACACGGCCCCGACCCCGCCGACCAACGCCCCGCCGCTCGAGGAGGGACGCTTTTCCTTCTCGGTGCCCCTCATCCTCGGCGATCCGCCGACCCGCAGCTTCGCCACCAAGTCGGCCGAGGAACTCCCCGCCTCGGCGATCCCGGACGGACTCGCCGTCAAGGCCGGCGACATTGTCCACGTCGGCTTTCCGTGGCAGGACGAGGACGAAAAGGTCCACTGGAAGACGACCCGCTTCACCGTCGGCAGCCACGCCTTCCTCGACGTCATGGAGAACGGCTACCGCGACCCGCTGGCAAGCGCCTACGTCGGCGAGAAGATCTACCTCCGCCTGCTCGCCCCGGGCCTCGACCGCGGCCCCGATCGGGACAACGCCGAGGTCGTCCTCAAGGGAACCAGCGGCGCCGGCACGCGCTACGAGGTGAAGGAGACCGAGGCCCACTCCGGGATCTTCAAGGGCGTCTTCACCGTCAGCTACGCCGACGAGCAGATCCCCGCCGAGCTTCCCCCGGTCGCGCTCAACGGCTTCCCCGTCCGCTACGGCGACGACATCACGGTCAGCTACGAGGACCAGTCGTTCGCCGTGAAGGTCAACAAGGGCGCCGACGGCGTGATCGAACCCTTCAGCAAGCGCTTCACCGGCGACGAGATGGCGGTGCGCACCAGCTTCACGCTCGCCGAGTGCTACTTCGAACTGGCGAAGAAGCACCGCGAGATGGAGCAGGAGAGCCTCGCACGCCGCGAGATCGGCCAGGCCCGCAAGCTGCTTGCCGAAGCGCTCGCCACCCACCGCGACGACGAGCTCAAGGCCCACGCCGAGTACCTGCTCGGCAACCTGTCACAGGAGTTCGCCGACCTCGCCAAGAACGACGAGAGCAGGATGCCGATGTATCAGGACGCCCTGAAGCGCTTTTCGAAGATCCCGACCGACTACCCGGAGACCGAGTTCGCGCCAAAGGCGCAGTTCAAGACGGCGCTGGTCTACGAGAAGATGGGCGAGATCGAGAACTCGGTCGAAGAGTACGTGAAGCTCGCCTACAAGTACCCCAACGACGAACTGATTCCGACGGTGATGGCCCGTCTCGGCGGCTACTTCCAGAAGAAGGGCCAGGCCTTCAAGGAGCAGGCCGACCTGCTGCGCGACAAGGAGGACGACGAATCCAGGGCCGAGGTCCTGCGACTCGACGAGCTGAGCTATCCCGAGTTCCTCAACGCGGCGATGGTCTTCTCCAAGCTCCACGAGCGCTTCCCGGACGACCCCCTCGCCGGACTCGCTGGCCTGCGGGCGGCGCAGAACTTCATGCGTGCCCACCAGTACGGCGCGGCCATCGCACAGTTCGAGGAGGTGATCGACAACGAGCAGTACGACGGCGGCGAGATCCGCGCCCAGGCCATCTACTGGACCGGCATCTGCCACGAGCGCGCGGTCGGGCTGATGTCCGAGAACAACTGGAGGGGCCGCGGCGAGGGCATCCGCGAGGCCTACGAACTCTACCGCCGCGTCACCTTCGATTTCCCCGACAGCAAGTGGGCCAAGTACGCCCGCGGCCGCCTCGCCGACCCGACCTTCGAGAGGATCATCAGGGAGGAGAACGAGGCGCGTGAACGCATGATTGAAACCCTCAAGGACTCCCGCTAACGGAAGCCCCGACCGCAACTTGAACGCTCGAGAAAGACAGCTCCTGCACGAGGCCGCCGGCGACACCCCGCCGCGGTTCACCCTGCGCACGGGCACCCGCGTCGATACCGGACGCTGGACCCGACGCACGCCGCTTTGGCTGTGCGTCATGGAGAACGAGCTGGTCGTCCTCGCCGTCGGCCGGCGTCGTTACCTTCAGCGCCGCCCGCTCGAGGACTGCCGGAGGAGCCACTACAACGCGGCCCGCGGCGGACTGGTCATCGCCCCCGCCGAGGGACTGCGCTTCCCCTGCCTGGACATGCCCGCCTCCGACGCGCTGAAGGCGCTCGATTTCATCCACTCAACTCCCGAAACCACAAAACGATGCTAGAACACATCATCGAAGGAAAGATCATCATGGTGCCCCTGATGATCTGCAGCCTGATCAGCCTCGCCGTCGTCTACGACCGCTGGCTGGCCTTCCGCGACAACCGCAAGATCGACACCCGCTCGCTGAGGTCGAAGGTGCTCGCCCACCTGCGCAAGAACGACCTCGCCGCGGCGATGGAGGAATGCAAGGCCGCGCGCGGACCGATCGCCTCCGTCCTTCTGGCCGGCCTCCGTTCCTACGACCAACTCAAGGGCAAGCAGGAGTCGAGCGAGACGATGCGGCTCGTGGTCGGCCAGGTGATGGACGACTACAGCGCCCAGGCCATGAGCGTGGTCAACAAGCGCCTCGACGTCCTGACCACCATCGGCACCGCCGCCCCGCTGCTCGGGATGACCGGCACGGTGACCGGCATGATCGCGTCCTTTGCCGGACTTGCCGAGGCCGGCAGCATGGCCGGTGGCGGCGGCGAGGTGGCCAGCGGCATTTCGGAGGCGATGGTCACCACCGCCGCCGGACTCATCATCGCCCTGCTCGCCGTCATCCCCCAGAGCGTCTTCAACCGCTGGAGCGACGAGATCGAACTCGAGATCGAGGAGGCCAACAGCGAGTTGGTCGAGTTCATCCTGACGCACCACTAGGAAATCCGAATGACGAAGGACCCAAATACCCAGAGAATGACGAACGAACGAATGACGAACCAAGGCTCCTCCCGCGAGCCGTTCCTTCGCACTTCGGATTTCGTCATTCGGGCTTCCTTGGGTGTTTGGGTACTTGGGCATTTCGTCATTTCCTGAGCTTGCGATGAGACAGCGCAGCCAACGCGAGAAGAAGCACCGCTCGGGCGAGATCCCGACCGGTTCGTTCTCGGACATCGCGTTCCTGCTGATCATCTATTTCCTGGTCGCCACCACGCTGGTGAAGGTGAAGACCATCACCGCCGACCTGCCGACCGGCGAGAAGACCAGCCAGCCGCAGTCCGACAAGACACCCATCGTCAACCTGCGGGGCGTAGAGGTCTTCTTCAATGACCACAAGGTGACGATGGACCAGCTCAACGAGCGCCTCGCCGCGCTCGAACTCGGCGCCCAGGACCCGTCGAAGCGCGTCATCATGCTCGAATCCGCCAGC
Organism: uncultured Verrucomicrobiae bacterium; assembly: GCA_937957985.1. Taxonomy (GTDB): domain Bacteria; phylum Verrucomicrobiota; class Verrucomicrobiia; order Verrucomicrobiales; family Akkermansiaceae; genus Haloferula. The sequence continues at coordinate 19,814 of CALGOH010000101.1, read as the reverse complement.
GGCACCCCCTACGAGAACTATTTCCAGGCCCTGGCCTCCATCAGCAAGCACGACGGCGTCGTCGCCATCGTCGAGGAGGACGAATGAGATGAAGAAACGCCTCCAACGTCAGAAACGCCGCAGCGTGCCCGTGCCGATCGCGAGCATGGGCGACATCGCGTTCCTCTTGATCATCTTCTTCATGGTCTGCAGCGAGGTCAGCAAGGACAACAGCAAGGTCCAGGTCACCCTGCCCTTCTCCGAGTTCGTCGAGAAGATCGAGATCCCGGTCGCCGCACGCGTCGCGGTGGACGAGAACGGCGACATCTATTTCGACGGCTACCAGGTCGACAGCGTGAAGGAGGTCGAGCTGGGCGTCCGCGCGCTGCTGACCAAGACCGTCTCCGACGACCAGCGCCACGTGCAGTTCAAGTGCGACGCCGCCCTGCCGAAGGAAACTTTCGAACCTGTCATCAAGGCCATCGCCGAAGGCGGCGGCATCATCGAAGCCGTGGGCGAAAACAACGAATAACCATGAATCCAACCAACGAAACCAGTCCCGACGAACTGCTGGACACCTTCCAGGGCCGCGGCCTCAAGACCGGCGTGCTCTTCACGGTCATCGTTCACGTCGTGATCGTGCTCGGCACCAGCGTGCCTTTCCTGTGGGGAAAGATCGCGGGCGGAAGCAGCGCCGAGCTCAGTGAGGACGAGCGCGTGAAGGCCGCGGTCAAGGAAGCGACCGTCTCGCTGCGCAAGATCGCGGACGAACACGGCATCAAGCCGCAGGATCTTAGCAGCTCCCTGTCCGGCGGAGTGCCGAAGGCCCCGCCCGCCGAACCGGCCGAATCTGACGAGTCCGACACGCCTGCGGCGCCCGCCGAAGAACCGGACGAGCCGAAGTCCGCTATCGAGGAGGAGATCGAGAAGGTCGAGAAAGGCCCCGAAGTCCCACCCATCCCCGAGGAAGAGGAAGTCGACCTGTTCCGCTGAGCGAATCCGCGCCGATGCCACCCGCCGTCCAACTCCCCGCCGAGGAGATCGATCAGATCCCGACCTCGCCGTCGCCCCCCAAGGCGGCGGTGGTCGCCGTGGCGGTGCTGGCGCTGTGCCTTCTCGGCGCTGCGGTGGGCTTCTGGGGTCCCGCCGTGCTCGATGCCTGGCTCTCCGACAAGGGCGAGGTCGCCATTCTGTGGCAGAAACTCCATGTCACCACCTCGCTCAAGACCTGCTTCAGGGCCATCGGCGTGGTCGGCGGACTCTGCGCCATCGCCGGAGCGCTTGGTTTCCTCCGCTCGCGCCCGACCTACCTGATCCTGCGCTTCACCCTGCTGGCGGTGCTGGTGGTCATGGCCGCCTTCGTCTGGCTCGTGTGGCAGGGGGCCTTCGCGATCGCCCGCGAGGGGGTCGAGATCAACGGCTCCAAGCAGGACAGCGTCACCGCGTTCAAGCTGTGGTGGGCCGCCTGCTGGCCCGCGCTGGCCGTGGCGGCCTACGCCTGGTGGCTGCAGGTGATGCTGCGCAGCCGCTCGGTCTACGCCGCCTTCACCCGCGAGACGGGACGCCCGATGCGCGGCGACCGCGTGCTGGAGAATTTCCGCACCCATGGCCGCGATCCGCGACACCGCCGCAGTCTCTACGCCAGCATCCTCACCCACCTGATGATCATCGTGATCATCCCGTGGATCCTCAGCCTCGGTGGCTGCGTCGAGGCCTACAAGGTGCCCAAGGGCAGCGGCAATCCGGTGGTCGCCATGGTCAAGGTGGTGAAGCCGAAGAAGAAAAAGAAGAAGACCCTGAGCCTGCGTCCGAATTCGGCCATCCTCTTCGAGCAGCCCGAACTCGACAACACCGAGGTCGACCAGGTCATGGAGGAAAAGACCGAGGTCACCTACGAGGCGAACCCCAATGCCATGGCCGGCAACATCGGCAAGGGCGGCGGCACCGAGGGCGGCTGGCCGGAGGGCATGGACGACTACAAGATCCGCTTCATCCGCCTCGACCACGGCGGTGAGGGCTGGGACGACGGCATGAACGAGACCGGCGCCGACGTGAATTTCCTCCGCGCCTTCGCCCAGGCCACCGGCTTCAAGAAGATCGCCCGCAAGGGCGAAAGCCACTCGATCGCCCTGCTGCGCAAGTATCCCGACGACGGCTTTCCGCCCTTCGTCTACATGACCGGCAACGGCGGCATGGGACGGGTCAGCACCAACGACGCCAAAATCCTCCGCGACTACTGCCTCAAGGGCGGCATGCTCATTGCCGACGCCGGCAGCGCGACCTTCCACCAGTCCTTCACCCACTTCATGCGCCAGGTCTTCCCCGACAAGCCTCTCATCGACATCGCCGATGACGACATGATCTATCAGCTCCCCTACGGCTTCCCCGACGGCGCTCCGGCCTTCTGGCACCATGGCGGTCGCCGGCCGCTGGGGATCAAGCACGAGGGCCGCTGGATCGTCTTCTACCACCCCGGCGACATGAACGACGCGTGGAAGTCGCCCGGCTACACCGACGTCACGCCCGACATGCGCGAAGCCGCCATGAATCTCGGGGTCAACCTCGTCTACTACTCGTTCAACCAGTGGGACGACGCCATCTCGAAGGCCCGCAAATAGTCCCCCGCCCGAATCGTGATCCCCGCATCCATCGGTACCATCGGTTACCTCGGCTTCGCTCTCGCAGCCGCCGTGCTGGTGTGCTGGCTCGCGTACTGGAAACTGAAACGCCGGGTGCTCGCCCGGATCGGCTTCGGCCTCGCCCTCGGCGCGCTGGCCTGCGCCGGAATCCACTCCGCGACCCACGTCGATCGGATCGAGGTCGATCCCTCGATCCAGCTCGCGAAGGCCAAGGCGGCGCAGGAGGAACGTCGTCAGGCGGCGCTCGACATGCGCGGCGACGAGGTCGCCCAGATCCGCTTCGCCGAGGACGACGGCAACGAGTTCCTCGACAAGGCGGGCCTGGAGGATAGCGACCTGAAGTACTACGAAAGCCTCGAGAAGCCGGCCTGGAAGCAGGAGAAAAGGACCCGCTCCTCCGAAGACACGGAGGACGACGACCTCGAGGCGCTGATCGACACCGAAGAGACCGAGGGCGGAGCGGATGTCGAGGTCATCGAGGAGGAGAGCGGGCCCGAACCCATCCTCATGTCGGAGGCGGAAGTCACCGCCGCACGCCGTCTCGACCGCTGGAACGTCCGCTTCTCCCTCGTCCTGCCGATCCTCGGCCTCCTCGTGATCGGCTACGACTACCTGCGCCGGGTGAACCTCTATCGCGAAGCCAGCCTGCCGCTGCCGCTGCCCTCCGGCCTGCCCGGCGCGATCACGCCGATGCCGGCGATCGTCGAGCGCCCCGCCCGACCCCGCCGGCCGGTGGAGGAGGAACTCGCCTGGCTCGCCCGCCGCGGCGACGCGTTCATCTATTTCGCCGATGAATCGCTGAAGGCCGAGAAGGCGATCGAACACCTGAGCCCGCTCGCCGCGAAACGTCGACGCTTCGAACTGATGCGCGCCGAGGACGAAGGCATCGACGATGATTTCATCTTCGAGTCGCTCTGGTTCGGGCGCGCTTCCTTCGTCGTGAGTTCGCCGGACCGGAGACGTCAGATCACCGCGCGCTTCACCGAACTGATGAAACAGCGCGCCCAGTCGAGGGCGAGGGTTCGTCAGGTCGTCCACGTCGTCTGGGATCTCGGCACCCCTCCCGACGAAACCTTTTCACAACTCGCCGCCCGCGTGGGATGGTCCATCTTTCTGCTGCGCCCCGACCCGAATTGATCATGAAGAAGCTCGTTCTCCTTTTCTGCCTGCTCCCGTTCCCCCTGCTCGCCGAGGAGCGCACGATGACGCCCGAGGAAATGGAGAAGCTCGCCGAAGGCGGCGACTTCGCCCCGGAAGCGCCCGAGCGTCCCGCCAACCTGCCCGACCTGACCAAGGGCGATCCGGTTCCTCCTGGAGGAAAGTTTCCGCCGCCGACCTGGACCCTCGGACCCACCGGCATCGTCGCGACCTTCGCGGGCGGATTCCCGGGCGACCAACTGCAGGTGCAGAACACCCTCAAGGGCTCGCCCTCGGAGGGCAAGCTGCAGTGGGGCGACGTGCTGGTCGGCATGAACGGCAGGAAATTCGAGGTCGGCGGTCAGCTCGCGGAACTGATCGGCAACGCGATCATCGAGGCCGAGAAGGAGGAGAACGGGGGCCGCATCTCCTTCATGGTCTGGCGCGACAAGAACTTCATCGCCCGCAGCGGCAGGAAGGACCTCGCCGCCGTGGATATCGACGAGCTGTTTTCCGAAGCCCGCGACGACGACTCGCTCTACGACTGGAAGCCGGAGGAGGAGCGGGAGAAGGAGGTCACCAGGATGGGCTTCGACAAGTTCCCGATCGAGCCGGAGACCTTCGAAGTCGAGCTGAAGCTCCGGACCTTCCCGGCCTACAGCGACTCCGCGCCCTACGACTGCCCCAAGACCGCGCAGATCCTCGAGGACGCCTGGAAGGTGCTGGAGAAGAAGTTCGTCGTCGATCCGCAGGACAAACGCAGCGGTCGCGGCGGCATCATCGAGGCCATCGCCCTGGTTTCGTCGGGCAAGCCCGAACATCGCAAGATCGTCCACGACTGGGTGCGCGGGCCGAACAGCCCGTGGAAGCCGCCGACGGTGCCGGCCGGCGCGATGTTCGAGCCCGGCTACAAGGGCTACAAGGGCTACCAGAGCTGGCACCACGGCTTCGGCGGCCTCTACTGCGCCCTCTACTACGATGCCACCGGCGACGACTTCGTTCTCCCGGCGTTGGAAAAGTATGCGATCGACACCGCGATGGGCCAGAGCGGCCACGGGTCATGGGGCCACACCTTCGCCTATCCTTCCTTCAACGGCGGCAAGCTGCACGGCATGAACCCCGGCTACGGCGCCCTCAACGCCGCCGGCAACCGTTGCTTCTTCCTCATCACCCTCGCCCAGAAGCTCGGCATCGACCACCCCGAGATCGACCTCGCCGTCGAGCGGGCGCAGCGTTTCTTCAGCTCCTACATCGACCAGGGCTGCATTCCCTACGGCGATCACGGTGCTTACGGCTCCGACGACAGCAACGGCAAGAACACCGGCGTCGCCTTCTCGCTCAAGCTGCTCGGAGACGACTACGGCGCGAAGTATTTCGCCATGATGTCGAGCCACTGCGCCTTCACCCGCCGCGGCGGCCATGGCCACGACTACCACGGCAACTGGTCGTCGTGGGCCGCCGGCCTCTGCGGCCCGGAGGTCCGCGCCTACAACGAGCGCAACCTGCGCTGGCGCCGCACGATGTGCCGCATGTTCGACGGCAGCTTCGTCTATCACTCGCCCACCGGCTACGGCACGCTGCGCGACCCCACCGCCACCGAGGTGCTGCACCAGGCCGTGATCTACAAGCAGACGCTCATCACGGGCAAGGATCCGAACGAGTCACTCTATCCGACCGAGCGCGAGATGAAGCAGTTGCTCTCCAGCGCCCGCTCGCAGTTCCAGGATCCGTGGCTCAAGGAGCTCGACGGCACCCCCTGGCCCGAGCGATCCACCGACGAGGTGTTCGACCTGCTCGACATCTTCTACCCGAAGGCGCGCGGGGCGGTGGCGAAGGAACTCGGAAAGCGCTACCTGGCCGGTGAGAAGGAGATCGCGACGCGGTTGACCGACCTGCTCGGGAGCGACGAGCCCAGATTCCGCGACGGGGCCCTGCGCGGCCTCGAAGCCTGCGGTTCCGACGTGGTGCTCGGCTCGCTTTCCAAGCTGACACCGCTCCTCCAGGACCCGGCGGACTTCGTCCGGATCACCGCGGCCAGGGTGATCTCGGGGGCCACCGACAGCGAGGAAACGCAGCTCGCCATGCTCGAGGCGACCAACGACGAGCCGAAGGCGATCGCCCCGAACAGCGTGCGCAACACAACCCAGTCCACCCTGTTCGGCAAGGACACCGTGCTTGCCAACAAGCCCTTCGAGGCCGGGTTCGACGAGGAACAGGTGCGCGAGGCTCTTGAGCATCTCATCCTCCTTGATCCGGCGGGCAAGACCTTCATGACCTCGCGCCTCGGGTCATGGACCAAGGAGACGGTCGTGCGGGTCGCGGGCCCGCTGACCGAGGCCGCCGAGGAGGAACAGCTTGCGGATCAGATGTTTGCGAACCGCTCGGAACCGGCGCAGGCCCTGCTCGCGAAGTTCGGCTATCGCGAGGGCATGGAGGCGACCGCGGACCGGCTGCGCCGCCAAGCCGCCGTTCGCCGCGACATCCGCCCCTTCGTCGGGTTCAAGCGCCCGCTCATGGAGGCCGACTCGGTCAAGGCACAACCCGCCGTGTTCAAGGACTTCGTCGACGAGATGGCCATCGTCCTGACCGACGACCCCAATGCGGCACTGGTCAAGAAGGTCGACAAGAAGGTCATCGTCACCCCCCTGGACGAGCTGTACCAGCTCGTCTCCTCGGCCAAGGATCCGGTCACGCTTCCCTCCGTCTCGACGGACGTCCGGTCGATGTTCGAGGAGATGCTGGACCAGGCCGACGGAACCGGCGCCAAGCTCAAGCTCTGCCGCGAGGAACTGGCCGATCCCGGACGCAAGACCCATTTCCGCAAGATGGCCGCCATCGACTTCCTCTGCGAGATGCTCGGTGCCGACGCGCTGCCGGACCTCGTCCCCTATTTCAATCACGACTACTGGCGACTGCGCGACCATGCGCGGAATGCGGCGGCCGAACTGGTGACGGTCGGCGCCGGCGATGCGCTGGCCGGCCTGTTCCCGGCGGCCGACTCCAGCGACGCCGCCGGCATTCTTGCCGTATTTGCCCTGGGCGACTCCGACGCGGGAGGAAAGCTCGCCAAGATCGCCCTGGAGCATGAATCGGCGTCCGTGAGGGCCGAAGCCGCGAAAACGCTGGCTGCCATCGAGGGTCCGGACGCGATCCCGACGCTTCTCGCCCAACTGGGCAAGGCCCGCGACAAGGAGGAGATCATCGGCTGCGAGGACGCCCTGCTCTCCTTCCGTGACGACCCCGCAGGAGCGACCCGGATCCGTGACAGCGTGATCGACAGCCTGCCCGACGCCGACCCGGCCGTGCGGCCGAGCCTCTACTTCATCCTCGGCCGACTCGGCGACGACACCAGTATCGATGCCCTCGAGAAGGCCGCCGGAACCGACAGCCTCTCGGAGCTGCGCGAGATCGTCCACGCGCTTTCCTACTCGCTCAGCCGCAAGGCGGACCAGGTGATGCTCCGCATCGCCGGCACCGACAAGGAGGCCGCCAAGATCGTGGGCGAACAGTCGGCACGCCGGCTGGTGCTCGGCCCGGACGGCTTCGGCGACCTCACCAACTCGGAGCGGATGGACTTCGCCGAGCCGATGCTCAAGCTGAACATGGACGGCAGGCTGATCAAGTTGCTCGGTCGGGTCTACGACGCCCGGGCGCTCCGGGCGCTGATGTACTGTCTGGAAAAGGGTGTCTCCAATGCCGCCGACGCCCTCGTCACCAATGCCGAGGGCCTCGATGGCAAGAGCCTCTCCGCCGCCGACAGCAAGATCGCCGTCAAGGCCCTGCAGGACGTCATGGAATACATGGAAGTGTCGCACCTCCGGGGCGGCCCCGCCGCCCACATGAGGAAGGAGGACAAGTATTACGAATGGAAGGCTCTCCAGGCCCGTGCCGGCAAGGCGATGCTCAAGCTCCACAAGCCCGAGGAGGCGCCCATCCCGACCATCGATCCGCTGCTGATCGACCCTTGAGGACCGGAATCTTGCGGAAAAACCCTAACCTTTCCCAACCGGGTCTATCTTCCAGCGGAGAGGAACAGCTTCTTTTGGCCGACCAGGATGAACAGGAATTCGTGAAGCTGCTGGTATCGCACCAGTCCCTCATCCGCGCCTACGTGATCTCCCTCCTGCCCGGACTGCCGGAGGCCGAGGACGTGATCCAGAACACCAACCAGGTCCTCTGGACCAAGCGCGACCAGTTCACGCTCGGGACGAACTTCAAGGCCTGGGCGCTGACCACCGCCCGTTTCCAGGCCATGGCCCTCCAGCAGAAGCTCCGCAACGACCGCCGCCAGCCTCTCGACGAGGATGTCATGGAGCTGGTCGCGGAAAAAGCGGCCGAGATGGACGTCGCGGAACTAAACCGTCGTCTCAACGACCTGAACGACTGCATCGGGCAGCTTCAGGTCCGGGATCAGGAACTGGTGCTGCATCGCTACTGGAAGCAATCGGGACTCGCGGAATACGCCCACCAGACCGGACGCAGCGTCGGGGCGCTGAAGGTCGCCCTCCACCGCATCCGCCAAAGCCTCCGGCTATGCCTTGAACGAAAGCTTCAACTGAGGGAGGAACGTGCATGAGCAAGGAGTCCCGACACGATCCCGACGCGGTGATGGGGTGGATCGAGGATCTCGAGGACGGAGTCATCAGCCCCGTGAACAGGGCGCGGCTCATGGATCTCCTGCGCAACGACCGGGCCGCGCTCGAACTCTACCTGTCCCACACCCAGCTTTCGGCATTGCTCCAGCAATCGGCGGAATCCCGCAGCGAACTCGGGACCCTGCCGGTCAGCCTCGAAACCCTCCGACGCGAGAAAAGGCGCAGTGCCCTCCTGTCGCTCGGCTACGCCGCCGCGGCCCTGGTGGTGCTCGGTCTCGGCCTCCTTCTCCATCAGGTCAGCCTTCCCGATGCGCCCGGATCATGGGTTGCCATCGACGGTTCGAACGACGCGGCCTTCGCCGTCGTGCACGGCAGCGAGGACCGGGATGCCGATTCCCGTGTGGCTCCGGGCGACCAGATCACGCTCCAGCGCGGGCTGCTGCGGCTGCGCTTTGCCTCAGGCGTCGAAGCGCTCGTCGAGGGTCCGTCCCAGATGGAGCTGATTTCCGAATCCACCCTGCGCCTGGACGGAGGAATCGGCTGGTTCCGCGTGCCCGAGAATGCCCGGGGTTTCACGGTGCGCACGGAGCTCGGCCGGGTGGTCGATCTCGGAACCGAATTCGGGATCCGGTTCGCACGCGGCGGCGACCTCGAAGTCCACGTGAACCAGGGCCTTGTGAAGGTCCTGCCGTCCGCCCCGGGCACGGGAGAAGCGGAGCTTGCGGGCGGGGAGGCGATGGCCTTCGACGTGTCCGGCACAAGCCGGCCCGTGGACCTCCAGCCCGGCCTGTTCCGCCGCCAGTTCTCCAAGTCGATCCCACACGTCCACTGGTCCTTCGACACGCTGATCGGCGACACCTTCCCCGCCAGCGGAACCTTTCCCGGGGTCGAGGATTTCGCTCTTCGCGTCCGACGCCTTGATGGCGGACGCATCGCTGCCGAAGAGCTTCATTCCGGCGGAAAGTTCGCCCGGGCCCTGTCGCTCGGCGGCGATGGCGCATTTGCTGAATCCAGCTTCCCGGGAATCGACGGTGATGCGCCGCGCACCGTCGCGGCCTGGATCCGGCACCGCGCCCGATCCCTCCCCCATGGCGCCGATCCCCGCACGGGCCAGGGCGCCCTCCCGCCATCCGGGGACCAGGCCTACCTCCTGAATTACACCAATGCCGGGCTATCCACGACCCGGGGCGCGACCGGAATCTCGATCGAGGCCGGCACGACCTACGCGCTGCAATTCCAGACCGCCGCGCTGCCGGGGCAGGCACCCGCGGAATACCTCGTCGAGCTCGTGGCCTTCGGCCCCTCCGACGACGACGCGGCCCGGATGGACGTTCGCGCCGAAAGCAGCCCGGGCATGGTCGTGGCGACCGCCAGCGGTCTCGTCGAAACGCCCGGCCAACCGGCGAGGGATCAGGTTACTTTCACCGCTCGGCCCGACGATCCGAGCCTCGGCCGGGAGTTGGGCATCCGGATCGTCAAGGCCAGCGGCCCCATGCTCTACGACGACATCCGACTCAGCGCCCGGCGGGATGGAAACCCTGAAGTCCTCGAGTTCTCGGAGGATTTCGAATCCCCGGTGGTCACCGGGTACGCCGAACAGGTCCTGCCTTCCCATGGATGGACCGGCGGGCGCACGGGGCCCTCGTCCACCGCGCCCGGCTTCGGCTCCTCCCGCCACGGCCTCTTCAGCCGCCGCCCGGTCTCCGCCACACCCTTCGTCTCCTGGAAGTCCCCGAGCCCGGGAACGATATGGAGTGGCTTCATTTTGCCCACCAGCCCTCCCGTGTGGACGATCACGGACGCCCACGGTTGCCACGATGCCCCTGAAACGTCGCCGATTGCGGCAGATCGATGGACCCATGTCGCCACCGTCTACACGGGTCGCATGAATGAGGACGGGCGGCCCGAGATTCTCCACTTCATCAATGGCAAGGCCACGCAGGTCAAGGCACGCCCGTTCAAACTCCCGACACCGTCTTCCGGTGCCACCGACTGCCTCCTCGTGGGAGCCGCGCCCGGCGCATCCCCCGGCGACCCGACCCTCGACGCCGACATCGATGAACTCCACATTCTCCGCGCCGCCCTGAGCACCGAGGAAATTCGGCAGCTGATGGAGGAGAATCGCACGGACCTGGGCAAAGACTGAAGCGAATCTGCGGAATCATCACTGGTCGGGGAACGGTTTTCGTACTACCCGGCCGGGCTCTCCTGAAGGTTTCGCCTCGTTGGGAAGATCCTGAGCAACCGCCCAACTCCGCATCCCGCTAGAATTTTCAAGTTGTTGAAAATCAATCATCAATCAACTTCCCTCAGCTGCAGGGCCGCCCGTAACATCGTATTGGCTTCGCCAGGTGCTTCCGCTTCCACTCTCCGAGCACGAACTCCCGGTTCACCTCTTGCGGTTCCGGTCACAGATTGAGATCGGCATCCAATCACCAAAAAAAAACGGGATTTCCCGTAACCTTCTCGGACACCGGCATATTCCTCAACGGCAACGGAAGTCCTCAGATTGGGTCTTCTCGGCCCTCCACCAACACCTTCGGACAAAATGCGCATGAACCCGATGTTCCGCCTCCTCCTGAAAATTCTCCCCGGACTCGCCTTGAGCAGCTTACCCGCCAGTGCTGCCATCGTGTTTCAAGACAATTTCGAGCCGGGTGCTGGATCGAATGCAACTTCCCTGAGCGGTTCCGGCACCACGCCGGATGTGGCAACCTACACGGTGGCCAATACCAGCAGGTCAGCAAACACAACCCTTTGGGTGCGGTCCGCCCAAGGCTACAACGCCAACAACAGCGGGCTCGTGGACGAAGCGGAGAACGGGGGTGCCAACTTCACCGATCCCTCGGGAACCCAAGCCTATGCGGGCCGCTATTCGTCCAACACCGGCATTTCCTCAGCAAGCGGCACGATTGGAGCACTGACGGCAGGGACCACCATCACGGTCACCTTTGACGCGGTGACCGATGGTCACAACAGCGGCGATGACATCAACGCTTATCTGGTCCTCTACAACGGAGGGCTCTACAATGATTTCCGTAGTCCATACGCCGGCACCAGCGCCGTACTGGCTAAGCTGACGCAAGATGACGTCACGACCACTTCTTATCAGACATTCTCTTTCTCATACATCGTCGGTGACCCGGTATTCGACAACAATGGTGCCTCTGGGGGTACCGATACGACTTGGCTTTCAAGCCTCCTCGGTCAGGATATCGGCATCCGCTTCGAGCAGAAGAACGACGCGATCATCGACAACGTATTCGTCGATATCTCCGCCGTCCCCGAACCTACCGGCGCGTTGCTCGGAGGCCTTGGCTTGCTCGCTCTGCTCAGGCGCCGACGCCGCTGAGTGATCCAACTTTCCTCGAAGCCGCCCCTTGCTACAGGGGCGGCTTTCTTCTTTTCATGCAGGCGGGACGGGCCTTGCCGTCACCAACCAGCCAAGGAAGTCCCTTTCCACCGGCTTCATCCGTGCCAGAGACTATGAGTCCGATCCCCCGAGCACATTTCCGCACTGGAATCATCCATAGCCTGTTCTTCGTCTCGGGGGCCTGCGGGCTGATCTATCAGGTCGTCTGGACCCGGCTGATGACGCATGTGTTCGGGTCCACCCTGCTGGCGGTGAGCACGGTGCTGGCAGCCTTCATGGCCGGGCTGGCGCTCGGCAGCTACGTGCTGGGCAAACGGGCGGACCGCTGCCGGTCGCCGCTACGGCTCTACGCCTACTACGAGATCGGCATCGGCCTCGCGGCCGTCGCGGTCCTCTTGCTCCTCGACCGGCTCACGCCCTTTTACTTGTGGCTCTCGGACAGCTTCGGCAGCACCTCGCTGCTCTTCGGCCTCGGACGTTTCGTGGTGATCTTCGCGATCATCCTGATACCCACGACCCTGATGGGTGCGACCCTGCCGATTCTAGGTCGGTTGGTCATCGATGGACTCGGGCAGGTGGGACGCCGTCTCGGCGGACTCTACGCCATCAACACGGTCGGCGCGGTCGCCGGCTGCCTTCTGGCGGGTTTCTACCTCATCGCCGAGGTCGGCACCCACATCGCAATCCACCTCGCGGCCACGCTGAATCTACTCGTCGGTGCGGCTTCGTGGTGGCTGGACTCAAAGCAATCCCGGGCCGCGGAGTCTGAACCAACGGCGACCCCGAAGCGTAACCGCAAGGCGGGCAAGCCGAAGGGAAAGGCCGTCACTTCGCCGTTCACGATCCGGCTCCTGCTCGTGGGCTTCGCCCTCTCGGGGATGACCTCCTTCGCCTTCGAGGTCTTCTGGGCCCGCGCGCTGGTATTCTATGTCGGCAATTCGACCTATGCCGTGACCACAATGCTGGCTGCGTTCCTGATCGGTGTGGCACTGGGAGGCTATCTCGCCCGCCACCTCGTCGATCGCTCGAAGTCGCCGGTCCGGCTGTTCGCCGGGCTGCAGATCGGCATCGGCCTCACCGCCGCGGTGGCAATGCCACTGCTGAGCGCCGTGATTTACTCCGAGACCTTCCGCGGATGGTTCCAATCGACGGCGGGAAACTGGGGCAATCAGTTGCTGCTCAACCTCACGTTGTGCCTCCTGGTCATGCTCGTCCCGACCACCCTCATCGGCATGATCTTCCCACTGGTGGGCCGGATCCTGCTTCGCGACCTCCGGCAGACCGGCGAAACCGTCGGCAAGGCCTATGCGGTCAACACCCTCGGCAACATCGTCGGCGCCCTGGCGCCCGCATTCCTCATCATCCCCCTCCTGGGCATCCACAAGGGCATCCTGGCGATGTCGACGATCAACGTCGCCGTCGGATTGTCGCTCCTCGTGTACGGAAGGGGGCGCTCGCACATCACCCGATACGCGTTTCCCGCCGCGATGGCTGCCGGGATCGCGTGGGTGGTGCGCTCGCCCTCGCCCTCGCAGTTCCCCTCCGACACGCAGGCTCCGGACGACGAGGTGGTCTACTACCGCGAAGGCCCGTCGGCGACGACCAAGGTCTTCGTCAAACCCTTGAGTGGTGACAAGCACATCTCGGTCGATGGCATCCAGATCGGCGGCTCCGACGACGAACTCAACTACAAGCAGCAGTGGCTGGCGCACGTTCCGAAGCTGCTGCTCGCGGACTTCCACACCGAACTGTCGATCGGACTCGGATCGGGAATCCTCGTCGGGGAGAGCGTCCGCCACCCCGGCATCGAGAGGGTCACCTGCGTCGAGATCGCCCCCACCGTGGTCGAGGGGGCCGGATACTTCAGGGATGAGAACCACGGCGTCCTGGAGTCGCCCAAACTGGAGATGGTGATCAATGACGGGGTGAACTACCTGCTGACCAGCCGCCGGCGCTACGACATCATCTCCACCGACGCAAAGACCGACCCGGAACACGGCGTCAACGGCGTGTTCTTCTCGCGCGAATACTACACCCTGATGCGGGATCGCCTGGCCCCCGGCGGACTGGCGATCCAGTGGATTCCGACCCACTATCCGCCGCGAATCTTCAAGACGGTCATCCACACCTGTGCGGAGGTCTTTCCCCATGCCCAGCTATGGTTCTCGGAGGGAAACTGCTTTCTCATCGCCTCGAATCATCGGCTGGCCCCGGACCCGGAGGAAATCGACCGCAGGCTCGGTGATCCCGAACTTCCGTTCGACGGGCTCCGCAGGTTCGGCCTCGACTCGTCCGCCTCACTCCTCGCCCACCTGGTCGCGACCGAGGACATGCTCAGGCAGGGAACGCAAGGCATCCCGTCCAATACCCTGGAGAGGCCCAACGTCGAGTTCTACAAGGCGGACGACTTTGCCGGGAGCAAGACCGCTCGCCAGCGCGCCAACCTCGATTTTCTCCTGTCGCTGCGGGGCAAGGGCGAGTGGGGCGAACGGATCCAGAAGTTTCACGCCGAGGTGACCACTGCCTACGCAGCCGAGGGCAAGTATCTTCAGGCCCTCAAGTCGCTCCTCTCCGGTGAGCCCGGCAGTGTCGTCGAATCGCAGTTCGCCGCAGCCAGGAAAATGGCACCCGGCAGCAACGACATCCGCTATTCCATCTACGGGCACTATCTTCAAACGTGCCGTGACCTGATGGCCATGGGAAGATTCGACCGGGCCTCGTACTATGCCCAGAAGGCTGCCTCGATGTGGGAAGACAGCGCCGATGCCCACCAAGCCTGGGGCTTCAGCCTGCTCCAGACCGGGCGCATTTCCGATGCCTTCGGCAAGCTTGAAGTCGCCGTCCGCCTTGATCCGAATAGGGTCGGACTGCACCGGATGATCGCGGACTTTCACCTCCAGAACCGCCGCCCCTCTTCCGCCGCAGAGCACCTCCGCGAGATCATTCGGCAGAAGCCCCGGGACCTTCCTGCGCTCAACAACCTGGGGAGCATCCTGACCGATGCCGGACAGCTTGAAGAAGCACTCGCGCACTTGAAGAAGGCCCACGGTCTTGCACCGGACGACCCGAATGTCCTCGACTCATATGCATGGGTCCTGTTCCAGAGCGGAGACCATGCGTCGGCCCGCTCGGTGATACGGGCAGGAGGGGAATATTTCCGCCAATCCTCCGCGCTGGCCAAGCGCCGCCGCATCATGCTCGGGGAGTAAGGCCAACGGGTGGGGACGTCATCGGAAAATCCGTAACTTTCGACCCCACGGGCCTATTTACCAAGGCATGGGGTCGTTACGGAATCTCGTCTACTGCGATCATCTGCCACAGGGCTGCTTCGCCAACAACTCCCAGAATCACCAAATGAATCCAAAACCCGCACCATCCGCCCTAGGCACCGCCATTTTCGGCCTCGCCATTGCCATGACCCCGCTCCACGCCGGGGTCGTTTTTTCGGAAAGTTTCGAGAGTCCGGTCGTCTCCGGCTTCGACGACAACACCGTGCCTTCCGGCGACAACTGGATCGGCTCCAGCGGTGCGTTCAACGCCAACCTCCGCGGCCTCTACAACGAATCGGTTGTCTGGCCCGTCACGCCCGCATTCAGCACTCCTTACGGCAAGCAGGGCTACTCCCTGAATTACTCCACCACCATGCTGACCACGGCGCAGGGTGCCACGGGCCAGACGATCACGGCGGGCGTCACCTACACCCTGACATTTCATGCCGCGAAGCTGGCGAGCACGACGACCAACTATCTTGCTCACCTGGTGGCATTCGATCTCGCCGATGACAACACCGCGCGACAAAACCCGAACACCATGGCTGGAACCATCGTCGCCCAGGCGACGGGTGCGATCACCGCGAGCGACATGTCGGACTTCGTGACGATTGTCTTCACCCCGGACGGAAGCCACCCCCATCTCGGCAAGGAACTGGGCATCCGCTTCGACAAGGCGAGTGGCAACGCCATTTACGATAACGTCCGGCTGGTTGTCGGCCACGATTACGCACCCAGCCCGGCAGGCGGCGAAGACCTGTCCGCCGGCGGCAATGTCACGCTCAGCTGGACCAGTATGCCGCCGAACGCCCCGGCCACTGAAACTCCGGTGGATGTCTGGTTCGGCACAGACCCCGAAGCACTCACCCAGGTGGTGGATGGTCTGGTCGTTTCCTCCGCCATCGTCAGCGCACCTTCCGCCGGCACCTACTACTGGAGGATCGATTCCCACCCCGACGGCGACACGAACGGCTCGCCGGTCATCGGCGATGTCTTCCTGTTCACCATCGCCGATACCGACGGCGACGGCATCCCCGACACCTGGGAGCAGCAGTATTTTGGTGGCCCAACCGCCGCCGATGCCGGCCTTGATTCGGATACCGACGGGCTCAGCAACCTTGACGAATACATCCGCGGCACCAATCCCGGCGTCGATGACACCGATGGTGACGGCCTGCTCGATGGTGTGGAAACCGCCACGGGCACGTGGGTGAGTTCCTCCAACACAGGCACCCTGCCTCTGGTGGACGACACCGATGATGACGGCCTGCTCGACGGAGTGGAAACCAACACCGGAACCTGGGTGAGCGCTGCCAACACCGGCACCAGCCCGGTGGACAACGACCGGGACAAGGACGGCCTTCTGGACGGCGTGGAAACCAATACCGGCACCTTGGTCGATAAAGGCAACACCGGGACCGACCCCTACGATGCGGACACCGACAACGACGGCGTCGGCGACTACTACGAGGTGCATGCCTCGTTGACCGACCCCTTCGTCGATACCGACAAGCCCAATGTCCCCTACCCCCTGCCCGACCCCGACGGCTCCGTCGGCACGCCCGGCGCGCCGGTCAAGGTCTACATCATGTCCGGCCAGTCGAACATGCTCGGGTATGGAACCGTCAATGGAACCGGCAGCAACACGCTGCAAACCATGGTCAAGACCCAGAACCGCTTCCCGAACCTGGTGGATGCCGGCGGGGCCTGGACGCAGCGCCAGGACGTCAGGTATCGCGGCGTCATCTCCGGCATCGCCAACGGTCCGCTCGCCCCCGGCCAGGGCAAGGACAGCAACTCGATCGGCACCGAGCTGGCCTTCGGTCACCTCATGGGCTGGTACCACGAGGAGCCCGTCCTCCTGATCAAGACCTGCATCGGCAACCGCAGCCTCGGCTGGGACGTGCTGCCGCCCGACAGCCCGTCCTACGAGTATGCCGGTTACAATTACGCGGCTTACGGCGATGCCACGCTCAAGTGGCCGGTCGGCGACTCACCGGCACCCTGGGTTCCCGGAAGCTGGTATGCGGGCTACGAATGGGACCGCTTCTTCACGGATGAAAGCGAGTGGGCCCACCCCCACGATGCCGAAACCAACGTCGTCGACATTCTCGACGACTGGACCGGCCAGTACGGCGGCACCGGCAAGCCCTTCGAGGGTCGCGATTTCGAGATCGCCGGGTTCGTCTGGTGGCAGGGCGACAAGGACCGCTACGACATGGGCCACGCCACCCGCTACGAACAGAACCTCGTCAACCTGATCAACTCCCTGCGCAGCTACTACTCGAACCGCTACCCGGGCAAGGTGGCCGACAACGCACCCTTCGTGCTCGCCACGCTCGGACAAACCGCCGAGGGCGACACGAGCCCGGCTGCCGATGTGGCGATCATGGATGCCCAGATGGCCGTGGATGGCGAGACCGGAAACTACCCCGCCTTCGCCGGCAACGTGAAGACCGTCTATTCCCATCCACTGAGCCAGGGCGGCTCCTCGAACGCCCACTACAACTCGCATGCGGCCACCTACATGCTCATCGGCGACGCCCTCGGTCGCGCCATGCTCGACCTTCAGAACGACGTCACCCCGCCTTCTCCGGTGACCTTCGCCATCGCCCCCACGGCCGTGGATCCCGATACCGTCGGCATGGTCGCGACCACCGCCATCGATTCCTCGGGGCCGGTCGAGTACTTCTTCGAGAACCTCACCAACGCCACCGACAGCGGCTGGATCACCGGCACCCGCTGGGACGACACCGGCCTGGCCCCGGGCAGCTACGACTACCGCTTCAAGGCCCGCGATGCCGAGGGCAACGAGAGCGACTGGTCCACGACCGCGAGCGCCTCGCCGGGCAGCGACACCACCGCGCCCGCGCCCGACCCCATGAGCTTCGCATCCCCGCCGACGGCGGCGGGTGAGGATTCGCTCACCATGACCGCCGCCACCGCGTCCGACATCAACGGCGTGGAGTATGAGTTCGTCTGCACCGCGGGGGGTGGCCCTGGCAGCGGCTGGCAGGCAAGCCCCGCGTTCCAGCCGACAGGCCTCAGTCCCGGAACCGAATACACCTACATCGTCCGTGCCCGCGACGCCGCCGGAAACATCACCGCGGACTCCTCCCCCGCCTCGGCCACCACCGATGCCCCCGACACGACCGCACCCACCCCCGACCCGATGGGTTTCGCCGTGCCGCCCGCGGCAACCGGCGAGAACTCGATCTCGATGACGGCCACCACGGCCAGCGATCCGAGCGGCGTCGAGTACCGCTTCAACAACGTGACCCTGTCGAGCAGCAGTGCCTGGCAGGACAGCCCGACCTACGAGCAGACCGGCCTGACTCCCGGCACCGAGTATACCTACACGGTGCAGGCGCGGGACAAGAGCCCGGCACAGACCGCGACCGCTGCGTCGGACCCGGCCTCCGCGACGACCGACGCCCCGGACACCACCGCCCCGTCGATCGTCACCTACAGCCCGGCCCAGGGAGCCACGGGAGTGCCCGTGGATGCCACGCTCACGCTGACCTTCGATGAGGACATCGCGAGCGGTTCCGGCTTCATCACCCTGAAGAAGATCTCCGACAGCAGCACGATCGACATCGATGTGGCCGACCTCTCGCAGGTTTCGGTTTCCGGCGACGTCCTGGCGATCAACCCGACGGCGAACCTCGAGGTGGATACCACCTATGCGGTGTTGGTTGCACCGACCGCCGTCGATGACCTGGCCGGCAACGGCCACGCCGGAATCTCGGACGACACGCTCTGGCGTTTCACCACCATCTCGCCCCCTCCGGCGGGTCTGCTCTTCGAAGACGGGTTCGAAACCCCCGATGTGACCGTCGCACAAAGCGGTTCCACCGGGACCGGCGGCACCAGCAAGATCGCCGACACCTCGAAATGGGTGAGGGCCAGCCAGGGTCATGGCTCGGGAGCGAACGGCATCGAGGACGAGGGAGCGGGACGCTTCACCGACCCGGTGGGCGAGCAGGCCTATCGGTTCGCCTACACCAACTCGGGTGTCACCACGGCCCATCAAGTGATCGGACCGCTCGTGGCCGGAACGACCTACACCGTCTCTTTCGACGTGGTCGCGGATGCGGGAGCCACCCCATACAACATGAAGTTCCTCACGTTCGACGGCGCGGGCACTCGCAACGACGTCCGCAGCGACTCCTTCGCCAGCAAGGTGCTCGTGACTCGCAGCGGCGACGCGCCGGGCGATGGATCCTACCAGAACGTGAGCTTCAGCTTCACACCCGACCCGGTCGCCGACGCCGCCGTCCTCGGTCACGACCTTGCCATCCGCTTCAGGGGAGCCACGACGAGCGCCAACATCGACAATGTCTCGGTCGTCTCGTCCGGAGGGACCGGCGGCAACGACTTCAGCGACTGGATCTCGGACTTCCCCGGAGTCGGTGCCCTCGACGGCATCGATGACGACGCCGATGGCGACGGGATCGACAACGGGGTGGAGAACTTCTTCGGCACCGACCCGAGCGCGTTCTCCAGTGGCCTGGTTTCGGCCGCGGTCGACAGCGGCGCCGGAACCTTCACCTTCAGCCATCCGCTCAACGACACTCCCGCCGACGATCTCAACGCCGTCTATCGATGGTCGGCCGATCTCGCGTCCTTCCATGCCGACGGAGACAGCTTCGGAGGCACCGCGGTAAGCTTCTCCCAGGGAACCCCGGCAGGCGGGATGGTCACCGTCACGGCCACCGTCACAGGCACCCCGCTCGACCGGCTGTTTGTCGATATCGAAGTATCGAACTAGTGTCCCGCGCGGCAAGAGCGTTGACTTTCGCGCGAGAGATTTTTTCCAAAT
>CALGOH010000100.1 GCA_937957985.1 uncultured Verrucomicrobiae bacterium | reverse complement strand
AATGCCATCCTCGACCACGCCGACGTCCAGGAACTCACCGGTCGCGACATTCTTGGCCGTGTCGGTCGCTGCAAGGGCGAAATCCCGCTCATGGCGGGCGGTCCGCCTTGCCAGTCGTGGAGCAGTGCCGGCAAGCAGAAGGGCTTCGACGATCCCCGCGGTATCCTCTTCCGCGACTTCGTCCGCCTCGCCGATGAATGCGGCTGCCGCATGCTCGTGTTCGAGAACGTCCGTGGACTCCTAACTGCCCGCGGTCCCTCCGGCGAACCTGGGGAAGCTCTCGCAATCATCCGCCAAACCCTCGCCGACCATGGCTTCCGCAGCGAGGTTCGCCTGCTCAACGCCGCCGACTACGGCGTCCCGCAACGTCGCGTCCGCCTGATCATCATCGGCTTCCGCCGCACCGCCGCCCCGGTGTTCCCCGAGCCCACCCACGCCAAGGCCGAGCCCGACACCCTCCCGCTCCTCCCCGCCTGGAGCACCCTCGGCGAACTCCTCAAATCTCTCGATCCGCTCTCCGACGACGAAATCATCCGCCCGCGCGGCGTCATGGCCGAACGCCTCCGCGGCCTCGGCCCCGGCCAGGGCGCGAAGAGCGCCGGCAAGAAGGAAACGACCCGTCCCGGCGGCCACTGGGGCTATCTCCAGGGAGGCTTCGTCGCCGACCCCGCGCTGCCCGCCCGCACCGTGACCGCCAGTTCGCAGCAGGACTGGATCATGCTGCCCGACCGCTCGCACCGTCGCCTCTGTCCACGCGAGTGCGCCGCCATCCAGACCTTTCCCGAACACTGGCATTTCATCGGCAACACGGCTTCCATCTACCGCCAGATCGGAAATGCCGTCCCGCCCCGCCTCGCCGGCCATCTCGGGCACAGCCTCATCGAGATGCTCGATGGCCCGGCGGTTCGCGGCCCCATCCGCCTGGACCTCCCCGAGCACCTCGAAGCCGCTATCCGCTACACCAAAAAGGAACACCTGCGAAACGGCGAGTCCCGCAAACGCGCCGAACGAGCACCGCAGCAATCGGCACCCCGATGAGCGACCACGAATCCCTCGACGAGCACCTCGCCCACGTCCGCGAGGCCGCCGAGGCTTATCTCAAGGTCATGGACCCCGCCATTTACGGCGAGGCATGGAGCGACGCCATCGACGAGGCCCGCGCCGAGGTCATTGCGGCCCTCGAGGCCACCCACCACCTGACCGCCGTCGATGGCGCTCTGGTCGAATCGGGCAGCCACGCCCGAGCTCTCCGCTTCCTCCTCGGTCCCCCCCTCAGCCAGGACCAGTTTCTCCTCGCCTGCCCCGACTGGTCGAAAGCCAGTGAGAAAACCGGACGTCCCCTCAGACCCGAAGCCGCTCGTGCCTTCGCCGACGCCTTCGAACTCTGGAAAGATCCCGACCGTGCCGCACGCCTCGACGATCCCGAGCGTCGCCGCCGCGCCATTGATGCCACCGCCATTCTCATCGCCAGCAACTCCTTTGCCACCCGCAAGCGCATGCGCCTGGCCAAGGCCCAGGAAGACGCCGCGGCTGGAGTCCTCGACGACCTCGGCTTCAAGCAGATCAACCCGGGCTTGGTCGATTCCCCCGGCGCCGTCGCCGACGGCCAATATGCCCGTGCCACCCAATTCGTGACCGCCGACGGCTCCTCCCAGGAAGTCGATCTCGCCGTCGGCCTCAGCGGTGGCCGGATTCTCGCGCTCGAGTGCAAGGTTTCCAACGACCGCACCAACTCCATCAAGCGCATCAACGACGTCCTCAAGAAAGCCTCCGGCTGGCAGACCCAATGGGGTCGCTTCGTGATCACCGGCGCCCTCCTCCAGGGCGTCTTCTCCGACAAGGAACCCCGACGACTTCTGGACAACCGCGTCCGCATCTTCTGGTCCCACCGCCTTGAGCTCTTCCGGGAATGGATTGCCGCCGAGTCCGCCGCAGCGGAACCGGATTGACCCCTGCCGGGGATCTTCTAACCTCTAGGTCAATGTGAAACCGAACGCAGGGAAGCCGTAGCGATCCTGGACCGCCCACCCACCACCCCGATGACTGACCATCCTCAAGCAGTGAAAACACCGGGTGAACCACGGCCGAACAGCAAAACTTTCGTTTTTCGGCGCGGGACCGACCCCTTTCATACGACCCCTTTCATAACCAACAACAAGTTGAACGGATCTTTAAAGTTCACTCTTAATTGAGGCATTCCTTGGGTCGGGATATCGGGTTGAATTTCAAAGGCTTGGACAAGCTTACGTAACTCTTCCGATCACCACAATGTTCACATGAAAAAGGTGTTTCTTTCTCACGCAAGCACCGACAAACAGTTAGTTCGTCAGGTGGCTTCGGGGTTGGGTCGGCATCGGATAGAGTTTGATGAAATAACGTTCACCGAGAACCGATCAAATATTGAGGAGATCCGTGCCTCCATCGAGCGGTGTTGTGTATTCGTGCTCTTTGTATCGGAAGCGTCCCTCGGCTCTGAATGGGTTGAACAGGAGTTGAAAATTGCGCGCAAGAAGGAGGCGAAAGAACCAAGTGTCTTCCGAATCGTTGCCATTATAATTGACTCGACTCCCTATTCGGATCCCCGGATTCCGCAGTGGCTTAGGGATGAGAAGAACTTGTCCAGAAAACTGATGCCTTACCCAATCCAGCGGGTTATTCGGATGCATCATGCTGAATTGGTGAGCGGTAAAGCTTCTCACAATGACAAGCCATATCTGACACGCGTGAATGAGCTTGCAGACTTGACGAGTAAGGTTGAAGAGGATCCGGAATCGGTTCCTAAATGTATTGTGATTTCTGGTTGGCCAAATGTTGGAAGGGCGTCATTTGCTAAACATGGTTTGCGTCAGGTTGAGATTACAAAAAGTGACGTTGATTTGCCCACAATTACGGCGGATTCAAACTCGTCTATTGAAGATGTAATTTCACGAGTGTCCGGTTATAAGTCCCACAGCATCAATTGGTTGTAATCTTGGTCAC
>CALGOH010000099.1 GCA_937957985.1 uncultured Verrucomicrobiae bacterium | reverse complement strand
CGTGCCGTTTCGACGGCTGGATGGAGTCGAAGGCGATCTCGAGCACGAGGTTGGGTTCGACGAGATGCTTGCGGCGCTTTTTCACGATCGTGTGTTTCCGGAAATGGTCGGTGAGTTCCTCGATCTCGAGGTCGGTGAGGCCGCTGTAGGCCTTGCCGATGATCCGCAGCGTGTCGCCGTCCTCGTCACGGACGGCGAAGGTGTAGTCGCTGAGGAGCTCGGCGCGCTTGCCGTGGCCCTGCTCGGCGGCGACGACGACGCAGTCGAGGGTGGGCATGACACCCTTGAGCTTGAGCCACGCCATGCCGCGGCGGCCGGGGAGGTAGGGGGAGTCGGCCTGCTTGGAAATGAGGCCTTCGTGGCCTTCGGCGAGGGCGGTTTTGAAGAGGGTCTTGAGCGCGTCGATGGAGTCGGCGGAGTGGACGGGGATGGGGGTGATACGGCTCTGCCTGCGCCCCTCCGGGGCTTGTGGATCTTTGTGGGTGCCGGTACCCGGGGTTGCACCCCGGGCTACTTGCCTGCGCCCCTCCGGGGCTTCTGGGTCGAGAAGGTCCTCAAGATGCTGGCGGCGTTCTGTTAGGCCGCGGTCGAGGAGGGTGTGGTCGTTTCTCAGGAGAATGTCGAAGGCGATGAAGTGGACGGGCGGCAGGTCGCTTTCGGCGAAAAGGTCGGCCTGGGCGGTGTTGAGGCGCCCGAGGCGCTTCTGGAGGTCGAAGAAGGTGAGCCGGCGGCCCTCGGCGTGGGCGATGATCTCGCCGTCGAGGATGAAGTCGCCCGGCAGGGCGCGGGCGGCGTCGAGGAGCTCGGGGAACTGGCGGTCGATGGGCTTGAGATCGCGCGAGTAGAGCGCGACACGATCGCCGGACTTGTGGAGCTGGCTACGGATTCCGTCGTACTTGGGTTCGAGCCATAGAGCGGACTGAAGTCCGTGGTCCGTGTGCTTCCGCAGGATGGTGGCGGCGTTCTCGCCGGGGGAGGCGAGCATGACCTTGACCGGGACGAAGGGATGGAGGGCGGCCTTGTCGAGTTGACGGTCGCGGGCGAGTTCGGCGGTTTCGCCGAGGTCGCCGGTGAGCATGTGGGCGCGGCGGAGTTGTGCGGCATCGGCATTGAAGGCGGCGATGAGGGCGTCTTCGACGAGGCCCTCCTTCAATCCGATGCGCAGGTCGCCGGTGAGGAGCTTGACCAGGGTCTCGCCCTCGGCGGGGTGGAGGGTGCGCAGGCGCTCGGCGAGCGCCTCGATGCGGGCCAGCGAGCCATCGGTGACGGCCAACCGGCGGAAGAATCCGAGGATTTCCTCCAGATCGGCGGGGGCGGGTTTGAGCGGAAGTTCCTCGAGCACGAGCCGGGCGGAGCGTGCGGCGTCGTTCTGGCTGGCGGAAATTTCGCGGTAGCGGCCCTCGCGGGCGTCGGGCAGGGAAAGCAGGGCGCGCCGGAGGGCGGCCGTGCCGGTCCGCAGGACGCCCTCGCGGCGGGGCAGGGCTCGCCCGGTGAGCCAGGTGGCGGCGGTGGCGATCGGCAGGTCGGGACGCCGGAGGTAGTCGGCGAGCAGCTCGATCTTGCGGGTGCGGCGCTGGGTTTCGCCGACGAGGCGGCAGAGGTCGGTGAAGTCCGCGAAGGCGCAGGTGGCGCGCCGGTGACGATCGACGGCATGCTGGGGAAGATCCTTCGGGCGTCCGCCGACCTGGAGTTCGAGCTGGTCGTTGCCCATCGCCGACCATGCCTCGATGTCGCGCTGGCGAAGCTCGGCGGCGAACTCCCGCGCGTAGCCGTGGACGGTGAGGACGCGCTTCGGACGGACGCGCTGGACGCATTCGAGCAGACCCGGGTGGTCGGCGTGGTCGGAGAGCGGGATGGCGTCGTCGGTGCGGTAGCGGTAGTTCGCCCCGGGCGTGAGCGCCCAGCCGCTGAGCATGCAGGTGCGGCGGTTGCGGATGCCGCGCAGGAGCTTCGAGCGGACGGCGTTCGGCGGGGCGATCACGGTGGTTCCCGCCGGGATGGAAGATGGCGAGTGGTGGATGGTGGATTCCAGAACCCGGGGCTCCGGTAGGGTGTTGAGGCCGGCGGCGCGGCAGGCCCGGGTCATTTCCGCGACGGTCGGGTGAAGGAGGGCGGGAATGTCGTGCTCGTGGAGAAGGGCGAGGGCCTCCTGAGCCTTGCCGAGCGAGTAGCCGAGCAGGACGGGCACCTCGCCGTCGTGGAAGGCGTTGTCGAGGAAGCGCAGGATTTCGGCATCGATCTCCATCGCGGGCGGGAAGACGAAGTTCGGCAGCGCGAAGGTGGTTTCCAGGATGAGCAGGTCGGCCTGGCGGAAGGCGACCGCCTCGGCGGCGCGGCCGTGCCGGACCTTGAAGTCGCCGGTGTAGAGGAGCGTGGCACCATCGGCCAGGCGGGTCAGGTGGATCATCGCCGAGCCGAAGATGTGCCCGGCGGGGAGGAGTTCGATGCGGTGGCCGTTGATTTCGTGAGGAGTCCGCCAGGCGAGCGGGAGCAGGCGCTTCTCGGCGACCGAGTAGCGGGCGCGGACGAGGGCGGCGGTGGTCTCCGAGCAGATCGCGGTGTCGTGCCGGGCGAAATGGTCGGCGTGGGCGTGGGAGACGAAGGCGACCGGGCGCGAGTCCCAGGGGTCGAGCCACAGGTCCGCCTCGGGGAGGTGGAGGCCGCGGTGGAACCGGACTTCGATCACGACCGCGTTCCGGTTGAGCGGGCCTCAAGTTCCAAGTGAAAAGTTCGAAGTTCCAAATGGAGTGCGCCTGCGGCGGGATGTGGGTGGGAAGTCACTGCGGCACGCGCGAGCATTTGGAACTTGGCCCTTCGAACTTGGAACTTTAGCCCACGGTGAGCGCCTGGCCGTTCTCGGCCGGAGTGAGGGCCTGGAGGAATGGGACGGCGATCTTGGCCCATTCTTTGGCGTCGGGGTAGCCGGCGGCATCGGCGCCGAAGCAGGTGCGGAGCATGTCGGTGTTGATGATGCCCGGGTTGAGCGGGATGGCGGCGAGGCCGGGCGGGAGCTCCTGGGCAAGAGCCTGCATGAGGCCTTCGATGCCCCATTTCGAGCAGCAGTAGGGTGCGACCTCGGGCGAGGTCGAGCGGCCCCAGCCGGAGGAGAGCGCGACCACGATTCCGCTTCCGCGTTCGATCATCGCGGGCAGGACCGCGCGGATGAGGTGGTGGACGCCGTTGAGGTTGATCGCGGTGAGGCGGGCGAATTCCTCGGGCGGCACTTTCCACAGCGGGGCCGGATCGTTGATCACGGCGGCGTTGGCGACGAGCAGGTCGGGCGGGCCGTGGAGGGCGACCGCTTCGTCGGTGAAGCGTTCCAGCGCCGCGGGATCGGTCACGTCGCATTCGCGTACCAGATGCGGATCGCCGAGGTCGGTCGTCAGGGCGTCGAGGGCGTGGGCCGAGGTGCCGCAGCCGCTGACGACCCAGCCGGTTTCGGCGAAGCCGAGGGCGAGTTCGCGCCCCAGCCCGCGGGTGGCGCCGGTGAGGATGAGGTGTTTCATGGGCCCATTCATAGGGCAGGACTTGGAAAACGGCAGCGATTTTCCACTGTGCCTCGGGTTGCGCGACGGGCGGGGTTGGGTAAACTCCCGGCATGTTTTTCGAGATTCTCGCCCAATACACGCAGCAACCGGCCGGTGGTCAGTCGATGTTCGGCGGCGGTTACCTGCTGCTCATCATCGGCACCGCGGTGGTGAGCATGATCGCCAGCGGCATGCTGAAGTCGAAGTTCCGCAAGTACTCGCAGGTGCCGACCTCGATGACCGGCGCACAGGTCGCCGAGCTGATGCTTCGCCAGAACGGGATCACCGACGTGAGGGTGATCAGCACGCCGGGCCGTCTCACCGACCACTACAACCCGGCCGACAAGACCGTGAACCTCAGCGAGGCGGTCTACGCGCAGAACAGCGCCGCGGCCGCGGCGGTGGCGGCTCACGAATGCGGTCACGCCATCCAGCACAAGGAGGCGTATGCCTGGCTGCAGTTTCGCTCGAAAATGGTGCCGATGGTCACCCTGGCGAGCCAGCTCCAGCAGTGGCTCCTGATGCTGGCGATCTTCGGCCTGTTCGCCTTCGGTTCGGGATCGAGCATCCTGATCTACATCTTCCTCGGCACCTTCGTGGCGACGACCCTGTTCTCGATCGTCACGCTGCCGGTCGAGTTCGACGCCTCGAAGCGGGCGCTGGCATGGCTCGATGAGAGTGCCGCCGTGCGTGGCATGGAGCATTCCCAGGCCAAGGACGCGCTCTTCTGGGCGGCGATGACCTACGTGGTCGCGGCGCTGGCGGCGATCGCCCAGCTCGCCTACTGGGCGATGATGCTGCTGGGGCGGCGGAACTGAGAGGGTTTGGAGTGCGGAGGCTTGCCTCCGCTTTCGAGCAGCCCTGACGAAGGTCTTTTCGCAGCGGGCATTCGCCGCCGCCGCCCGCTTTGGGCAGTTCTTCACTTTCTGGCGTCACGAAAAGCGGAGGCAAGCCTCCGCACTCCAAATTGAGCGAGCGGGCTTGAATGTCGTGGGCACCTGGGCTTTCCTCCGCGCCGCGTCATGGCAGGGGGATTTTCGTTCGACTCGCTCAACCGGGCCCAGCGCGAGGCGGTGGGCACGCTCGACGGGCCGGTGCTGATCCTCGCCGGGGCCGGGACGGGGAAGACGCGCACGGTGACCTGCCGCATCGCGAACATGCTCGAGTCGGGCGTCGCGCCGGAGAACATCCTCGCGGTCACGTTCACCAACAAGGCCGCCAACGAGATGCGCGAGCGGATCGGCGGGATGGTCTCGCGCAAGGCGGCCGAGCCGATGACCGTCTGCACCTTCCACTCGCTGTGCGTGCGGCTGCTTCGCGGCGGGATCGACAAGCTCGGCTACAAGAAGAACTTCTCGATCTGCTCCGGCTCGGACCAGATCGGGATCATGCGCCAGCTCATCGTGCGAAAGGGCGGCACCGACGAGAAGGTGAAGCCGGAGATGGTGCTGGCCGCGGTGTCGAAGGCGAAGAACTCGGGCGGCGACGTGGCGAAGCTGGAGGACGACTTCCTCGCCCAGCTCGGCGTGGCGTACCAGAACGAATTGCGGGCGCGCAACGCCGTGGACTTCGACGACCTGCTGCTGCTCGCCGAGGAGCTGCTGCGCGAGCATGCGGATGTGCGCGAGCATTTCCGGGGGGTGTACCAGCGGGTCACCGTCGATGAATTCCAAGACACCAACGGGCTACAGATGCGGCTGCTGCAGAAGCTCGTGGGTCCGCCGCACCACGTCTGTGTGGTCGGCGACGACGACCAGTCGATCTACGGCTGGCGCGGGGCGGAAACCGCGAACATCCTCGAGTTCGAGCGGTTTTTCCCGGACCCGACGGTGATCCGGCTCGAGGAGAACTACCGCTCGACCCAGGCGATCCTGCACACGGCGAACAGCCTGATCCGTCGCAATGCGGGTCGCCGCGAGAAGATGCTCAGGGCGACCATCGCCGGCGGCGAGCCGGTGCGGCTGATCGGCATGCCCGGTGACGCCGAGGAGGCGGAGTTCATCGCCGAGGAGATTCTCTCGCTGAAGGCCTCGGAGCAGCGCCCGTGGGAGGATTTCGCGATCCTCTTCCGCACCAACGGCCAGAGCCGCAAGCTGGAGGAGGCGCTGCGGCAGCGGAAGGTCCCCTACCGGATGGTCGGGGCGCAGAGCTTCTACGACCGACGCGAGGTGCGCGACGTTCTGGCCTACATCGAGGTGATCGACGATCCGACCGCCGACGTGCCGCTGCTGCGCATCCTCAACTCGCCGCCGAGGGGCATCGGCCAGGCGACCACGGTGATGGCCACCGATTTCAGCCGCGAGCGCGGGATCAGCGTGTGGGACGCCTTGTGCGATCCGGAGTTCACCGCCCCCCTCGCGTCGCGCGGTCGGAATGCCATCGCCGACTTCGTGGCGAAAGTCGTGTCCGCCAAGGCGGCGATTGGTGTCGGGGAAAAGCCGGCCCATGTGGTGGTGCACGATTTCCTCGACGACTGCGGCTACCTCGAGTGGATGGCGCGGCAGTGCAAGACCGAGCAGGAGAAGAACCAGCGCGGTGAGAGCGTGCACGAGGTGCTCGGTGAGCTGGCGAAGTACGTGAAGAAGCGGAAGACCCTGCGGAAGTTCCTCGATGACTCGGCGCTGGCCTCGGATCGAGAGGAGGACGAGCTGGAGAAGAAGCAGGGAGCGACGCTGATCACGCTGCACGCGTCGAAGGGCCTGGAGTTCCCGGTCGTGTATCTGGTCGGGCTCGAGGAGGGAGTGCTGCCGCACCGGCGCAGCATCGAGGAGGGAACCAAGGACGAGGAACGGCGGCTGCTTTACGTGGGCATCACCCGCGCCCAGAAGCGCCTGGCGATGACCTACTGCTTCGCCCGTACCAAATGGGGTCAGCAGGTCGGCTGCACGCCGAGCACCTTCATCGGCGAGCTGGACGAGGAGCATCTCGTTCACACGAGCTGGGACGATGTGATGGGCGCCGAGGTCAACGACGACGAACTCGACGACTTCTTCGGTGAGATGGAGGAGTTCCTGAAGAAGTAGCCGATCTCGAAGGCGGGTCATGGGTGTACGTGGTTCTCCTTTTCAGGGGGTCTTCCGCATCGCAGGTTTACTTTGCTTCTCCATGGAGCCGCGGACGCTGTCGGCTCCGAACGATGCATGAAGACCCCCTGAAGGGGGGACTACATACCACTGGTGGCGGGCGGGAAGAGGAAGCTCTGTTCGTCGAGGGTGAAGCCATCGAGGGCGATGCCGCCGCCGGGCAGCGAGGGGCCGCTGAGACGGAGGGCGCCGTCCTGCTCGCGCGCCGAGAAGCCCGGAAGCAGGATGCCGCAGCTCCCGGGTTTCGAGCCGGGCTGCGGGCCGCTGCTGGCGTGGGGGAACCTGCTTTCCGGCAGGGACATCGCCACGACCACGCCGTCGACGGCGAGGCAGGGAAGATGAACCCAGCCTTCGACCTCGAGTGGCTCCAGGGCGCGGGAGCCGAAGTCGAAGAACTGGTGCTTCGCTCCCGGGCGGGGATTCGATCCGATCATTTCCCGCAGCGCGTCGCCTCCGACCCACTGGAGTTCCTGGTGGCCGTCGATGATCGAATGGCGGACGACGCGGGACCGGTGGATCGACGCGAAGGCTTCGAGTCCTCCGAGGGCTTCGACTTCGGGATCGTCCATCAGCCGTGCGATGCGCTCGCGGCGGAGCAGGCCGTTGACCTGTCCGATCTGATGGCCGTTGGCGCGGTCGCGGGGATCCGGCCTGCGTTCCCAGCGCGGCATGCGGGCCTCCAGGGCGTCGGTGGCGGCGTCGAGCAGGCCCTGGCGGATGCGTGGCATGCGTGCCTCGGCGGGATCGATGGGCTCACCGAAGGCGACCTGCATGGGGTAGGGAAAGCGGTGGGGCAGCTTGGTGAAGTAGCGGTTGTTCTCGAAGGAGAAGATCGAACCCCAGGCACCGTCCTGCCACAGCGGGACGACCGGCGCGCCGCCCTGGCGGGCGATGAGTTCGAAGCCGCGCTTCAGCTCGGCCAGCGCACCCGTGCGGGTGAGCTGGCCCTCCGGGAAGAAGCAGATCACGTCTCCCTGCCCGAGCGCCTCCGAGGCGGTGCGGAGGGCTTCCCGCGGTTTGCCGAGGGCGATCGGTACGGTGTTGAAGAGCCTGCAGAACCACCGGATCGCGGGGTTCTTCATGTAGACGGCATCCATCACGAAGCGCACCGGCCGCGGGCTGGCGGCGCTGATGAAGAAGGCATCGGCCCAGGTCACGTGGTTCGGCAGCAGGAGCACGCCGCCCTTTTCCGGAAGCCGCTCGGGATGCACCGGCCGGATGCGGTAGAACAGGTGGATCAGGGTGAGGAAGATCACCCGCACGAGGTCGCCGGGCATCAGGCGGACGATGTACCAGGTCATCACCCCGGCGCCGAGCCCGAGCAGGGCGAGTTCGATGCGGAAGATCGGCAGGTCGGCCAGCTCGGTGGTCTGGCGCAGCAGCACGAAGATCCCCTCGATCGCTGCGAAGGCGAAGATGCCCGCGAGGCAGTCCTGCAGGTTCACCGCCGATTGCATCTCGCCCCGCTTGGCGGGCGGGTAGTGGTCCTGCATCCAGGCATTCAGGGGAGCCAGGAAGATCGCGCTGAAGAAGGCGAGCAGGACGATCAGCCACAGGAACAGCCCGGAGTGGACGGTGAGGGCCGAGGTGAGCGGGTGGCCACCCTCCTCGATCATGGCCAGGGAGCGGGCGGGATCGACCGCGGCAAGACCGAGCGCGGTGAGTGTCATGGCGACCCCGGCCAGCGGCACCCAGCCGAGCTCGATGCGGCGCCGGAGCAGGAAGGAGGAGGTGGCGAAGCCGAAGACCATCCCGATGCCGGCGGCGGCCATGAACCAGGAGGACAGGGTGCCGAAGCCCTCGCCGCCGTCGGTGAGCTCCTTGGCGACCTTGAGTGACCAGAGGTTGATGAAGGCGGCGAAACCCCAGAAGAACGCGACCCCGAAGGATCCGCGCCGCAGCCCGAGGTCGCTCCAGAGGTCGCGCAGGTGGGTGAAGTGGCGGAACGCGATCGAGCGGGTGAAGGGCTCCGCGCCCTGCGCCGGAGTCCGCGGGACGAGGAAGGCGAGGAGGATGGCCGGGATCGCGACGAGGGCGAGGACGAGCATCGGCCCGCTGGCCGCGACCCATGCGGCGTCCTCGCCGCCGGCCGAGCGCTTGAGCCGGTCGTCGTACACGATCCCGGCGATGATCTGGCCGACGAGGATGGCAAGCATCGCCAGCGCCTGCTGGATGGCGGAGGCGAAGCCGAGGTGCTTCGAGCCGACGAGTTCCTTGTTGATGCCGATCTTGGCCGGGCTGTAGAAGGCCGACTGGACGGCGAGGGCGAAGAAGGCGGTGAGCGCGAGGCCCATGCTACGGATGTGCAGGGCGAAGAACATGCCGCCGAGGATGACGAGTTGCATCACCGCCGCGCCGAGCATCACGTCGCGCTTGGAAAAGCGGTCGCTGAGCCAGCCCATGAGGGGCGCGAAGAGAATGAAGGGCAGGGCGATGAGGATTCCGGCGAAGGTTTCCAGACCGATGCCGACACCGGGCCACACGGGGACCAGGAAGCCGATCGCCCCGGCCAGCGGCACCAGCGTGAACTGCGCCGCCTTGTCGTTGAAGGCGTTCTGCGTCTGCTGGACGATCATGCTCCAGAACCCGACCCATTCGCGTCGCGTCGGTTCGAAGGGAGGATCGGACTCGGGCGGCATTGGCGGGAGCTTGGGGGGAGGCGGCGGTGGCGGCAAGCTCGGGGGACGAAGGAGTGAGAGGAGCAAGAGGAGCGCCGATGATGAAATCGGCATGCGCTTGAGCGGCCGATGGATTCGCCGTTGAGGAGACCCTCAATGGGCCGGACGTGCGGGAGCCCCTGAGCAGGCCTTGCCGATTTCGTCATCGGCGCTCCATCCCGTGAGCTTCGTTCTCCCCAATCCGGGCGCGCGCAGGTATCGTCCGGCGGATGAGGAAATGGATGCTCTTCATATGGGGCGGCGCGGCGTTCGCGGCCGAACCGGTCTGGATCGAAGGCGAAGACGCGACCCACCCGGAGGTGAAGCGGCATCCCTGGTATCACGGTCAGGTGAAGAAGGGGGAACTCTCGGGCGGGGAGTTCCTTTCGCACTTCGATGATGCTGGGGAGGGCAAGGTTTCCTACGACTTCGAAATCGACGCGGCGGGAGAGCATGAATTGTGGCTGCGGGCGAATCCGGTGAAGAGCCGGCTGTTCCATCAGGTCGACGACGCGGCCGAGCGGGAGATCGATTTCAGCAAAGGATTGATCGGACAGGTGAATCTGGCAGCGGACGGCAAGCCCGATCTGCGTTTCATGGCGTGGTGCCGGGTGGGAACCTTTCCGCTCGAGGCCGGGAAGCACCGGCTGCGGTTCCGCTTCGCCAGCAAGCTGTCGAATCACGGATCGATCGACTGTTTCGTGCTCGCCCCGCCGGGGTTCGAGCCTGATGGCATCCTGAAGCCGGGCGAGATCGAGCAGCGCCGGGAGGAGTTGGCGAAGGGTGAGGACGGCTGGCTTCCATGGGTTCCGCAGGGCGAGGGAGAGAACCGGATCAGCCTGCGCGGTCTCAACGAACGCGTCGCCGGGGAGAAGGGCCGGATCGTCGCGAAGGGGGCCGACTTCGTCCACGAAAAGACCGGCGAGAAGGTGCGCTTCTGGGCGGTCAACGGTCCGCCGGAAGAACTCGGAGGAGAGGATCTCGCGGACTGCGCCCGGATGCTGGCGGATCGCGGGGTGAACCTGGTGCGCCTGCACGGGAAGGTCTTCGACGAGTCGACCGGCGAGCTGGACCGGGCCAAGGTCGGGCACCTCCACGAGGTGGTGGCGGCAATGAAGAAGGAGGGCATCCACTCCCACCTCTCGATCTACTTCCCGCTGTGGATGAAGCCGAAGCCCGGTCCCGGCTGGCGCGAGGGCTACGACGGCAATCAGCACCCCTTCGCGCTGATCTTCTTCGAGCCGGAGTTCCAGGCGCTGCATCGCGAGTGGCTCGCGGCGGTGCTGGAGGGACTTCTCGACGAGCCGGCGGTCTTCGGGGTCGAGCTTGTGAACGAGGACTCCTTCTTCTTCTGGACCTTCGACGCGAAGAACATCCCCGGCCCGCAGTTGCGGAAGCTCGAGAAACGTTTCGCCGCGTGGGCGGCAGAGAAGCATGGATCGATCGAGAAGGCGCTCAAGGCATGGCGAGGACTCAAGCATGCCCGCGATGGCGACGGTCGGCTGGGCTTCCGTGGCTTGTGGGAAATGGTCAACCAAGCCAAGCCGCGCGACCGGGACACGGCCGCCTTCCTGCTCGGGGTGCAACGGGAGTTTTATGAGGAAACGACCGCTTGGCTGAGGCAGCGGGGCTTCAAGGGGATGGTCACGGCCTCGAACTGGCACACGGCGGACCCGGCACTGCTGGGGCCGCTGGAACGCTACAGCTACACCGCCGGGGACTTCATCGACCGCCACGGCTACTTCGGCTGCGGACATCAGGGCGACAACGCGGCCTGGTCGGTCCGCGACGGGCACAGCTACGTCGACCGTAGTAGCCTGCGCTTCGAGGGGGCGAAGGGCGGGCGCGAGTTCTCGAATCCGGTGGTCGATCTCGAGATCAACGGCATGCCGTCGATGATTTCCGAAACGACCTACAACCGCCCGAACCGCTACCGGACCGAGGCCCCCTGGGTGTATGCCGCCTACGGGTCGCTGCAGGCGACGGATGCGATCGTGCACTTCGCGCTCGATTCGTCCCGCTGGTCGGTGAAGCCGCGCTTCTTCATGCAGCCGTGGACGCTGATGTCGCCGACGCAGGCCGGGCAGTTTCCGGCGGCGGCCGCGGTCTATCGGCTGGGCCTGCTGAAGGTGGGCGAGGTGGTGGCCGAGGCCTCGCTTTCGCTGGAGGATGCCGTCGGCTTGAAGGGCAGTCCGCTGGCCCCGGCGGCGAACCTGGACGAGCTGAGGAAGGTGGATGTGCCCGAGGGTACGGAGTCGCGGGGCGGCATCGATCCGCGGGTTCATTTCACCGGTCGCACGCGGCTGAGTGTGGCACAGGGCCCGAGCGGTCCGGCCGAGGTCTCGCCCGAGGGCATCGATGCGGAGGGCGAACGGTTGATGAGTTCGACCCGGGAGCTGGCGTTGGACTACGGCAAGGGCCTGCTGCGACTGCGGGCCCCGGCGGTGCAGGGGGCGGTGGGGGCGCTGGCGGGCGATACACTCGACTTTCCCGACCTCGAGATCCGCTCACCGATGGAGCTGGGCGCGGTGGTGGCGGTGGCTCTGGATGGTCGCCGGATTCGCGATTCCAATCGGATCCTGGTGCAGGTGATGAGCGAGGAGAAGACGAGTGGTTTTCGCACCGCGGAACTTGCGGGCGGCAGGAAGCGGATCGAATCGATCGGGCGGGATCCCTGGATGATTCGCGAGCTGCGGGGAGAACTGGGCTTGAAACGCGCCGACGCCGATACGCTTGGCGTCGAGCATCTCGATTGCGACGGTCGCGTGGTGCGGAAGGTTCAAGGCGCCGGGCGCATCGAGTTCCGGCGAGACGTCCCGTACTACCTGATCACCCGTCCTTGAGTGGATCAGCGACCGCTGATTTTCCAGAGATGCTGCTCGGAGCGAAGGATCAGCTTGCCGTCGATGACCGCCGGTGACGCGAACAGGCGGTCGCCCATGTCGATTTCCGCGAGGACTTCGGCGCCGTCCTTTTTCAACTCGAGCACATAGACGATGCCATCCTCGGTGAGGCAGTAGAGGGTGTCGCCGCAGAGCAGTGGTGAGGCGGAGAAGTTGCCGGCGAGGCGCTCGCGCCAGACTTCCTTGCCGGTTTTCATGTCGAAGCCGCTGAGGAAGCCGCCGTCGTCGAGGACCACCACCTGCCCGTTGACGAGGAGGAAGGACGGGGTTTTCGGAATGCGGCGGTCGACGCTCCAGGCGAGGTGGCTGTCGGTGACGTCACCCTTGGCGCCGTCGAGCCGGATCGCGAGCAGCTTCGGCTTGAGGAAACCGGTCGCCACGAAGACGTGGCCTCCGCCGACCACCGGCCGGGGCACGACCGAGAAGCCCTCGCCGTAGTCGAGTTTCCACAGCAGCTTGCCGTCCTCGGGCCGGTAGGCGCCGACCATGCCGCTGCCCGGGCTGATGATCTGGGCCTGGCCGTCGTGCTCGATCAGGGCCGGGGTGCAGAAGGAGAACTTGCGGGAGACCTCGGCGTCGCGCGGCGTCTTCCAGGCGGTGGTGCCGTCTTCGAGCTTCAGGGCGTAAACGGCGGGATTTTCCGCGGCATCGACACTGATCACGACGAGATCGCCGACGGCGATCGGCGAGCTGCCGTTGCCGTGCATCGGGGGATAGGAAATCTTGCGGCTCCAGATGATCGAACCGTCGGAGAACTCGAGCGCGGCGGTGCCCATGTGACCAAAATGGACCACCACCGCGTCGTCGACGACGAGCGGGGTCGGGGTGGCGAGGCTGTTCTTCGGATGAAGCGCCTTCAGTTCGTCGGCCGTCGGCTCGAAGAGATCGACCGACCAGATCGGAGAGCCGTCGGCGAGCGAGTAGGCGTGCGCCCCCAGCACCGTCTTCCCTCCCTTTTCACTGGAGGTGGTGAGGATGATTTTTCCGTCCGCGACCACCGGCGAGGACCAACCCGGGCCGGGAAGTTTCGTCTTCCAGGCGATGCCCTCGGTCGCGCTCCAATCCCGGTGTGACTCGCCGTTGCTGACGCCGTCGCCATTCGGTCCGCGG
Source organism: uncultured Verrucomicrobiae bacterium (assembly GCA_937957985.1). Lineage (GTDB taxonomy): Bacteria > Verrucomicrobiota > Verrucomicrobiia > Verrucomicrobiales > Akkermansiaceae > Haloferula. The sequence continues at coordinate 43,653 of CALGOH010000099.1, read as the reverse complement.
AACTGCGTGCAGGAATCGGCCGCCAAGACGGCGGCGGTGAGAGTGAGAAAACAGACAAGCGGTTTCATGATGGGGATGAGTCTTCGGACGGGCGCGAAAGGAAAGCCCTCACCTGTTCTCGCAGAAGCGGCGCGGCGCAACGGATCAGTTCGTCGAGGGCTTTGCCGCTGTCGGCGAGTGCACCGATGTGGGTGAAGAGCCCGGAGCTGCGGATGGCATCGTCCGCCGCACCGCAGAAGGCCAGGACCGGGATGCCTGCGGCCCGGCGGGCGAGCGCGACCGGGCCCTTGCCGCCGAGGCTCTGGGCATCGAGGGATCCCTCCCCGGTGAGGATGAGATCCGCCTTCGCGATGCGCTGGTCGAAGTCGAGCAGATCGGCCAGCAGGTCGAAGCCGGGGACCAGCTTGGCTTGCGCGAAATGGAGCAGTCCGAAGCCGAGGCCGCCGGCGGCTCCGGCACCGGCGGTGGTGGCAGCCTTTTCGGCATCGGCCAGCTCGACGAGCCGGGTCAGTGCGGCTTCGAGGATCTGCTGATCGGCCGGTGTGGCCCCTTTCTGCGGAGAAAAGACCGCGGTTGCCCCGCGGGGACCGAGCAGGGGATTGTCGACGTCGCAGGCGACGGTGACCGGCGGCAGTTCCGGACGCTGCGAATCATCGATGCGGGTGACTCGGCCGAGGTGGGCGGGAATGGGATCGACCTCCTTTCCGTCGGCGTCGAGAAAACGCACGCCGAGGGCCGCGGCCAGGCCGCAGCCGCCGTCGTTGGTGGCGCTGCCGCCGAGGCCGAGGACGATGCGCGTGACTCCATGCTTCCCGACTGCGTCGGCGACCTGCATGCCCACGCCCCGGGTGGTGGCGGTGAGGGGATCGCGCTCGTTCCCGGCGAGCCGGGCGATGCCGGCGGTGGCGGCCATTTCGATGACCGCGACCGGGCCGTCCTCGGTGTCGGCGAGCAGGTAGCGGCTGGAAATCGGGCGGCCGCGAGCATCGACCGCAGGCGTATCGACCCAGCGGCCGTCGAGCGCGGGCTGGAGGGCCTCCATGAAGCCCTCGCCGCCGTCGGCGATCGGGCAGAGATCGATTTCCGCGTCGGGCTCGATGTCGCGCACGCCCTCCGCCATCGCCTGCGCCGCCTCGAGGGCCGTGAGCGAGCCCTTGAACTTGTCCGGGGCGATCAGGATGCGGCGGGGCATTGTCAGCTCCCGATCGGATGCCAGACGGTCTTGGCTTCGACAAAGTCGCGGATCGCGTAGGGCGAGTCGTGGATGCCGGCGAACCAGTCCGTCTTCGGCGCGTGGATCACGACCCGCTTCACCGATTCGGCCGCACCTTGCTGGAGCGTGGTGGCCTCCGCCTTGGTCGCGGTGGCGGAAACGGCGCGCAGGTGCTCGTGGGTGGCGAAGGTCGGGATGAGTTCGCTGCGGCTGCCGGTGAGCAGGTTGACCACGCCGCCCGGCAGATCCGAGACGGCGAGCATCTCGCCGAGCAGGATGCTCGGATAGGGCTGTGACTCCGAGGCCAGCGCGACGACGGCGTTGCCGGAGACGATGGCGGGAAGGACGAGCGTCATGAGCGCGAGCAACGGCGCATCCTCGGGCGCGAGGATGCCGATGATCCCCATCGGTTCGGTGACGGTGAAGTTGAAGTGAGGCGAGGCGACCGGGTTCACGCTGCCGAGGACCTGCTCGTACTTGTCGGCCCAGCCGGCGAAGTGGACGATGCGGTCGATGGTCGCGCGGACCTCGCGCTCGCTGGTTGCGTGGGCCAGTTCGGCGAAGCGCGACTCGAGCATCTCGGCGATCCGGTAGAGGATCTGGGCGCGGTTGTAGGGCGAGCGGCCCGCCCAGCCGGGTCCGGCCGACGCCGCCGCTTCGACCGCGTTGCGCAGGTCCTTGCGCGAGCACAGCGGGATGTTGGCGAGGAAATCGCCCGAGCTACTGCGCATCTCGTAAACGCGGCCGGACTCGGAGCGGATGAACTTGCCGCCGACGTAGCATTTCGGGGTCTTGGTGATTTGGAGCATGTTGTTGCCGCCTGCGGCGGAGTGCCGAGTGCCGAGTGCCAAGTGAGAAGTGGCAGCCAGCCTTCGGATATGGGATTCAGGAATTCTGCATCAGGGCACTTCTCACTTCTCACTTCTCACTTGGCACGGACGGAGCGAAGCGTAGTCCAAAAGCCCGTGCCGGCCGCCTTCGCGACCGAAACCGGACTCCTTGTAGCCGCCGAAGGGCGAGCCGGGGTCGAACTTGTTGTAGGTGTTGGCCCAGACGACACCGGCCTTCAGGGCCGAGGCCATCTTGAGGATCTTCGAGCCCTTGTCGGTCCAGACCCCGGCGCTGAGGCCGTAGCAGGTGTTGTTGGCCTTCTCGATCGCCTCGGCGGGCGTGCGGAAGCTGAGGATGGAAAGCACCGGCCCGAAGATCTCCTCGCGGGCGATGCGGTGGCTCTGCGCGACGCCGGTGAAGAGGGTGGGGGCGAAATACCAGCCGCTGCTCGGGAGCTTGCACTTCGGTTGGTGCATCTCCGCGCCTTCATCGACGCTGCTTTTCACCAGCGCCTTGATCCGGTCGAGCTGCTCCTTCGAGTTGATCGCGCCGATGTCGGTGTTCTTGTCCATCGGGTCGCCGACGCGCAGCGTGGCGAGTCGGCGCTTGAGGCGGGCGACGAGTTCCCTTTCGACGCCTTCCTGCACGAGCAGGCGCGAGCCGGCGCAGCAGACGTGGCCCTGGTTGAAGAAGATGCCGTTGACGATGCCCTCCACCGCCTGGTCGAGCGGCGCGTCGTCGAAGACGATGTTCGCCGCCTTGCCGCCGAGTTCGAGCGTGAGCTTTTTCCCCGTGCCGGCGAGGGAGCGCTGGATGATCTTGCCGACCTCGGTCGAACCGGTGAAGGCGATCTTGGCGGCGGCCGGGTGGTTGACCACCGCGGCACCGGTTTCGCCCGCGCCGGTGACGATGTTGACCACGCCGGGCGGCAGCCCTGCCTGTTCGAGAATGGTCGCGAACTTGAGCGCGGTGATGGAGGTCGTTTCGGCGGGTTTGAGCACCACGGTGTTTCCCGTGGCGAGCGCGGGCGCGACCTTCCACGCGAGCATCAGCAGCGGGAAGTTCCACGGGATGACCTGTCCGATCACGCCGAGCGGCGCGAGCGTGCGGCCGGGCGCGACGTAGTCGAGTTTGTCGGCCCAGCCGGCGTGGTAGAAGAAGTGCGCCGCGGCCATCGGCAGGTCGAAGTCGCGCGATTCCTTGATCGGCTTCCCACCGTCGAGCGTCTCGGCCACCGCGAACTCGCGCGAGCGGTCCTGCAGCAGGCGGGCGATGCGGAAGAGGTACTTGCCGCGCTCGGCACCGGGGAGTTTCGACCATGAGGCGAAGGCCTTCTTCGCGGCGGCGAAGGCGGAATTGACGTCGGCCGCACTGGCCACGGGGATCTCGGCGAGCTTCCTGCCGTCGCGCGGGGAGATGGAATCGAAATACTTGCGCGACTTCGGAGCGAGATGCCTGCCGCCGATGAAGAGCTTGTAGCGGTCCTCGATGAAGGCGGGCGCCGATTCCGGGGCGGGATCGAATTCCCAGAGATCGCCGAACAGGAGTTCGCGGGCCTGGGTGCGGGACTTTTTCGCGGGCATGGTGAAGAGGGGGAACCGCCAAGACGCCAAGGACGCCAAGGCTCGATTAGTCTAAGGTTCTTTCGGATTCGAATACTCGAGAAGCTCTGCTTCCAAGGCTGAGCAGTGATCACGATACTTTCTGAATATGCTGCGATAGATTCGAGTGTATCGCCTCAACTGGAGCCCGGTCCGGACTTCATGAACGGCGAGAATTCCAAATCCGATGAGCATCCACAATGGATCCTGATAATGGAATCCGATTGAGAAGAGGCCGCCGGCAACCACCAGACGGGTGAAGTCAAGCGCCAGTGCCCGGTTCGGAGACGAAGCAGTCTTGTCGCGATAGTAGGAGAGAATGTATTCCTCTTCCGAATTGAACTCGGGCTTCATTTGCAGTCTGCGAGCTGAACTTTGGAACTGTGAACTTAGTAGCCGCCGGAGTCCTCGGTGAAGGTCCACGGGGCCTGGTAGGCGCCGGTGCGTTGCTTTTCGAGCTGGCGGAGGAGGTCGTTGAGGAGTGAGGACGCGCCGAAGCGGTAGCGGGTGTTGGTGAGCCAGCGGTCGCCGAGGGTTTCCTTCACGGCGACGAGGAAATGGAGCGCCTGCTTGGCGGTCTTGATGCCGCCGGCCGGTTTCATCGCGATCTCGGTGCCGGTCGCGAGGTAGTGGTCGCGGATCGCGTCGAGCATGACCTGCTGGTTGGCGAGCGTGGCATTGGACGAGGTCTTGCCGGTGCTGGTCTTGATGAAGTCGCCGGGCCGGATGACGCGCATCGCGAGCACGGAGGCGGCGCGGATGTTGTCGTAGGTCTCGAGTTCGGAGGTCTCGAGGATGACCTTGAGGGTGGCGTCGCCGCAGGCTTCGACCACCGCGGCGATCTCGTCCTGCATGCGGTCGAACTCGCCGGAGAGGAACGCGCCGCGGTTGATCACCATGTCGATCTCGTCGGCCCCGTCGGCCACGGCCTGCCTCACCTCGCCGAGGCGGGTTTTGAGCGGCGTCTGGCCGGAGGGGAACGCGGTGGCGACGCTGGCGATGCGGACTTCCGTTCCCTTCACGTGCTTGGCCGCGTGCCTCACCATCGACGGATAGACGCAGACCGCGGCGACGCGCGGGACGTCGCCCTCCGGGTGCGGGCAGAGCGCCTTGCGGCACAGCGACGCGACCTTGCCGGGGGTGTCCTTGCCCTCGAGGGTCGTGAGATCGACCATCGAGGTTGCGAGCTTGAGGCCGAAGACCTTCGAGCGATTCTTGATCGAGCGGGTCGTGTACTTCGCGACGCGTTCCTCGACGCCGATGGCATCGACCGCCCCGATTTCATCGAGCAAGCGCCGCAGGGGGAAAGTCGTCATTGCCCCGGATGTTGGAGGCTCGACTCCGTCCCGGCAATGCAGGACTGCGCGTCTACCGACTCTTGATGCAGTACGGCGGACGGTCGAAGGCGTCGGTGAGACGGGGGTCCTTGCCCTTCTCGAGTTCGGTCATGAGCTGCTTGCGGAGCCTTTCGAGATCGGCCGCTCGGGCCGGATCGTCGGCGACGTTCTCAATCTGGTCGGGATCGAAGCCAAGATGATAGAGCTCCTCGGCCGGGCGCTTTTCCCAAGCCTCGCGGAGCACAAGTTCGAGCCCGTCCGCATCCTGGTTCCGGATCAGCCAGGTCTTGGTCGGGGAGGCGTCGATGTCGGCGTAGGCGGCGCGGGTGTTCTTGTCGATCTGATCAAAGTCGGGGTTTTCGTCGTCGGCCATCTTCGGGTCGCCCATCGGCCAGCGGTCGGGCTTGAAGTTGCGGACGTAGAGGAAGTCGGCGGTGCGCAGGGCTCGCACCGGGTAGGGGAGGAAACCCTCGCGCGCGCTTCCGACGTGGACCTCGCGGCCGATCAGTGCCCAGCCCCTGAGATTTCCCTCGCATGCGCCGCCAAGGACCGGGAGAAGATTCTCTCCATCCGGATTGTCGGGGGATTCGGTCCCGGCCGCGGCGAGGAAGGTCGGCGCGAGGTCGATGAGCGAAACGGGAGTCCCAATCACCCGCTCCTTCTTGATCTTTCCCGGCCAGCGCATCGCCAGCAGCACCCGCGAGCCGAAGTCGTGGACGTTGCACTTGCCGCGGGGGAAGCCGGGGATGCCGTGGTCCCCGCTGATGACGACCAGCGTGTTGTCCTCCTCGCCGATCGCCTTCAGTTCATCGAGGATCACGCCGCAGGCGGCGTCGAAGGCCATCGCCTCGCCGAGGTAGTCGGCGAAGTCCTCGCGCACGATGTCATTGTTGGGCAGGAAGGGCGGGAGCTTGCCCTTGAGCTTGTCGGGATCGAGGCCCCACAGTTCTTTCCCGGAGCCCTGCACCCAGGTGCGGTGGGTGTTGGTGGGGTTGAAGGAGTAGAAGAAGGGCTGACCGGCCTTTCGGTCCGCGAGGAAGGAGCGGAAGTTCTCGCGGACCGCTTCGAGGATTTCGTCCTTGGAATCCGGCTTCTTCGTGACCTGCTGCGAGTAGGTGCTGATCCGGTTGCCGGCCTTGCCGTAGTGGTTCTGCTTGCCGCCGATCAGGCGCTCGGGGATGTGCCACTTGTGGCTCCAGCCGATGTGGTATCCCACCTTCCCGAGGGTCGCCGGCATGCCGACGATCTTCTCGGAAGGGTCGGGCGTGCCTTTCTGCCAGCGGCTGTGGAGCTGGGAAAAGGAGCCGTTGCGGAAGAAATGGCGGCCGGTGTAGAGCGCGCCGCGGGACGGGGTGCAGGAGGGCGCGGAGACGAAGGCGTGGTCAAAGCGCACTCCGGCCTCGGCGACCTGATCGAAAACCGGAGTCTTGATGATGTCGTTGGGCGACGGCTGCTGCGGGTCGGCATAGGCCGAGGCGTAGCGGCCGAGGTCGTCGGCGAAGAGCAGGAGGATGTTCGGCCTGTCCGCGGCGAAGGCGGAAAGTGCGCCGAGGAGCAGCAACACGGGGATCTTCATGCGGATAGGTGCGTTGGCGACGCGGGGGATCTTTCGGGGAGTGGCTTGCTCCGGCGAGCCATGCGCGGGGGTGGCGGCTTTCAGCCGCCTGAAGCTCGGGCGATTTGGAAATCGCCGACCCGGCGCATGGCGCTCGAAGAGCGCCACTCCTACCCGATGATCGCGTTCAGCGTGGCGCTCGGGCGCATGGCTGCGGAGGCCTTGGCGTCGTCGGGGCGGTAGTAGCCGCCGATGTCGGCGGGCTTGCCCTGCGCGGCGATGAGTTCTTCGACGATCTTCGCTTCGTTATCGGCAAGGGCCTTGGCGACCAACTCGAACTCGGCCTTGAGTTCGGCGTCCCGATCCTGAGCGGCGAGTGCTTCGGCCCAGTAGAGGGCGAGGTAGAAGTGCGAGCCGCGGTTGTCGATGCCGCCGATCCTGCGGGTCGGTGACTTGTCGTTCTTGAGGAACTCGCCGGTGGCGGCGTCGAGGGTTTCGGCCAGTATCTTCGCCTTCGGGTTGTCGAAGGTTTCGGCGAGGTGCTCGAGCGAGACGGCCAGGGCGAGGAACTCGCCGAGCGAATCCCAGCGCAGGTAGTTTTCCTCGACGAACTGCTGGACGTGCTTCGGAGCCGATCCGCCGGCGCCGGTTTCGAAGAGTCCGCCGCCCTTCATCAGCGGGACGACCGAGAGCATCTTGGCCGAGGTGCCGAGTTCGAGGATGGGGAAGAGGTCGGTGAGATAGTCGCGCAGGACGTTGCCGGTGACCGAGATGGTGTCCTGGCCCGCCTTGAGCCGCTCGAGGGTGAACTCGGTGGCCTCGACCGGGGAGAGGATGTGAATCTCCAGGTCGTCGGTGTCGTGCTCGCCGAGGTAGTGGCCGACCTTGGCGATGAGCTGGGCGTCGTGGGCACGGTCCTCGTCGAGCCAGAAGACGGCCGGCGCACCGGTGGCGCGGGCGCGGTTCACGGCCAGCTTCACCCAGTCGCGGATCGGCTCGTCCTTCGTCTGGCAGGCGCGCCAGATGTCCTTCTCCTCGACGCCGTGCTCGAGCAGCACGTTGCCGTCGGCATCGATCACGCGGACCACCCCGGCGGCGGGAATTTCAAAAGTCTTGTCGTGGGAGCCATACTCCTCGGCCTTCTGGGCCATCAGGCCGACGTTCGGCACGCTGCCCATGGTGGTCGGGTCGAAAGCGCCGTGCTTCTTGCAGAACTCGATCGTGGCATCGTAGACGCCGGCGTAGGAGCTGTCGGGGATGACCGCCAGGGCGTCCTGGCGCTCGTCGTTCTTGTTCCACATCTTGCCCGAGTCGCGGATCATCGCGGGCATCGAGGCGTCGATGATGATGTCGCTCGGGACGTGCAGGCCGGTGATGCCCTTGTGCGAGTTGACCATGGCGAGGTCGGGCCCGGCCTCGAGCGCGGCGGCGAGGTCGGCCTCGATCGCCTTGCGGGTGTCCCCGGGCATGGTCTCCAGCTTGGCGACCAGGTCGCCGAGGCCGTTGTTGAAATCGACGCCGGCAGCGACCAGCGCGTCGGCGTGCTTGGCGACGAGGTCCTTGAAGAAGACGCGCACGCAGTGGCCGAAGATGATCGGGTCGGAGACCTTCATCATGGTCGCCTTCATGTGCAGCGAGAAGAGGACGCCCTCGCTCTTGGCCGCCTCGACCTGCTCCTCGAGGAACGCGACCAGGGCGTTGCGGTTCATGCAGGTGGCGTCGAGCACTTCGCCTTCGAGGAGCTTGAGGCCATCCTTGAGGACGATGGTTTCGCCGGAGGCGGTCTGCAGCTCGATGCGGGCGGTGGTTGGCGCGTCGAGGGTCACCGACTTCTCGTTCGAGCGGAAATCGTTCGCGCCCATGGTGGCGACGCGGGTCTTCGAGTCCGGCGACCAGGCGCCCATGCGGTGCGGATTGGCGCGGGCGTATTCCTTGACCGCCTTCGGCGCGCGGCGGTCGGAGTTGCCCTCGCGCAGGACGGGATTGACGGCGCTGCCCTTGACCTTGTCGTAGCGGGCGCGGATGTCCTTTTCCGCCTCGGTCTGCGGGTCGGACGGGTAGTCGGGGATGGGGTAGCCTTGCGATTGCAGCTCCTTGATCGCGGCGACGAGCTGCGGGATCGAGGCGGAGATGTTCGGCAGCTTGATGATGTTGGCGGCGGGGTCCTGGGTCAGGGCCCCGAGCTCGGCGAGGGCGTCGGGAACCGCCTTGTCGCCGAGGATTTCCGGGAACTGCGCGAGGATGCGGCCGGAGAGGGAAATGTCGCTGCTTTCCACGGCGATCCCGGACGAGGCGGTGAACTTCCGGATGATCGGGAGCAGCGAGTAGGTCGCGAGGGCCGGAGATTCGTCGGTCTGCGTGTAGATGATGGTGGGAGCCTTGGACATGGTGGGACGGGATTGGGCGGCGCCCGTTTAGGGGAATGAGGCGCGGGGGGGAAGGGTTTTCGGGAGGGTGGCGCGAGGCGATGCTTGGCGGGAGATGGCCGGAATGGTTCGGGGCAGGGCATCGCCTCGCCCACCTTTCACAAACCATCGGTTTGCGCCACCTTCCCGGTGAACAGCTCCTCGCCCTCGCTGCGGGCGATCGTGATGGCGGCGCAGGAGTCGCCGAAGACGTTGACGGCCGTGCGGGCCATGTCGAGCAGGCGGTCGACGGCGAGCAGGGCGACCACGGCGGTCTCTGCGTTGGGGACGTTGCTGTTTTTCAGGATGAGGAGGATGGCGACGAGGCTGGCGGAGGGTACGCCGGCGACGCCGATCGAGGTCAGCAGGGCGGCGACCACCACCACGAACTGCTCGCCGAAGCCCATGTGGATGCCCATGACCTGCGCCACGAAGATGACGGCCACGCATTCGTAGAGGGCGGTGCCGTCCATGTTCACGGTGGCGCCGAGCGGCAGGGTGAACGAGGCGGTGCGCTTCGACACGCCGGCCTGGTCCTGCACGCAGCGCATGGTCACGGGCAGCGTGCCCGACGAGGAGGCGGTGGAGAAGGCGAGCAGCAGGGCGTCGCGCATCGCCTTGAAGTGGTCGAGGGGATTCACCTTGGCGATGAATTTCAGCACCAGGGGCATCGTGACCAGCAGGTGGATCGCGAGCGCGGCGACGACGGTGCCGAAATACTTTCCCATTTCGGCGAAGACCTGGGGCCCGTTTTCGAAGATGACGGGGAACATCAGCGCGTAGACGCCGATCGGTGAGATCGCCATGATCCAGCGCGTGACCGTGATCATCACGTCGTTGCCGGCCTGGAAGAACTCGCGCAGCGTGCGCATCTCCTCGACCGGCAGGCGGGTGATCCCGATGGCGAAGAGCAGGGAGAAGACGATCACGCCGAGCATCTGGCCGTTGTTCGTGGCGGCGGCGAAGATGTTGGGCGGAACCATCATCTTGATGGTGTCGAGGAAGTCCTTCGGTTGCTTCGTGGATGCCGCGGCGACCGTGGCGAGATCGGCCTCGCTGGCCTCGGACGCCTTCTGGTCGAAGGCGGCGCGGATGACCTCGTTGGGCTGCCCGTCGACGAGGCCGGGCTGGATGAGGTTGACGAGCAGCAGCCCGGTGACGACCGCGACCAGCGAACTGCACGCGTAGAACGCGAAGGTCTTGCCGCCGAGACGGCCGAAGCCCTTGACGCCCTGCAGGCTGGCGATGCCGGAAATGACCGAGGTGACGATCAACGGGACGATGATCATCTTGAGCGCCTGCATGAAGAGGTCGCCGATGAAGGTGGAGACCTCGAGCGCCTGCGCGACGAAGGTTTCCTCCGGCGCCGTGCCGCCGAACATCATCCGGAAGATCACCCCGGTGAACGTGGCGAGCACGAGGGCGAGGAGGATCTGCCAGTGCAGGGCGAGGCGCTTCATGCGCGAAACTTCAAACTCCAAACTTCAAATTTCAAAGCCCCGAATGCCCCAGCGGCTCGTGGGACGACAATTTGAGGTTTGAAGTTTGAAGTTTAGAGTTTTCCCTCCGCGCGTGCTGCACTGGTTCGAAAACGACGCCTTTCCGCTCTATCTCGCCCCGATGGCGGGGGTGACGGACGTGGTCTTCCGCCAGATCTGCAAGGAACTCGGTGCCGACGTGATGGTGACCGAATTCGTTTCCGCGGAGGGGATCATGCAGGCCGACGACCGGACCCGGAAATACACCGAGTTCACCGACGGACAGCGGCCGGTGGGTGTGCAGCTTTTCGGGGCCGACGGCGTCCGGATGGGCGAGGCCGCTCGCAAGATCGTCGACTGGAAGCGCCCGGATTTCATCGACATCAACTTCGGCTGCCCGGTGAACAAGGTGGTGTCGAAGAACGGCGGCTCGTCGCTGCTGAAAGACTGTCCGGTGCTGGAAAGCGTCGCGCGCGGCGTGGCGGAGGCCTGCGAGGGGATCGTCCCGGTGACGGCGAAGATCCGGATCGGCTGGGACGAGACATCGGTCAACGCGGTGGAGGTCTGCCGGATCCTCGAGGGCTCCGGGATGCAGGCGATTTCCATCCATGGCCGGACCCGCTCGCAGGGCTACGGCGGCGAGGCGAACTGGGAGGTGATCGACGCCTGCGCGCGGGCGGTGGGCGTGCCGGTGGTCGGCAACGGCGACATCGCGACCGGCGAGGACCTCGAAAGGCGCAAGCGCGAGACGGCGGTGAGCGGCGTGATGATCGGCAGGGCGGCGATGCAGAATCCGTGGGTGTTCCGCCAGGCGAAGCACTACCTGGCGACCGGCGAGCAGATGGCGCCGGTGCCGTTGGACGAGAGGTGGGCGCTGGTGGTGCGGCACTGCCGGATGGCGGCGGAATGCCGGCGCTACGGCACCGAGCGGCACGCGATCATGGCGATGCGCTCCCGGCTGATGGCCTACTGCAAGGGCTTTCCCGGGGCGAAGGAACTGCGGCAGCGGCTGTGCAAGGTCGAGAGCGTGGCGGAGGTCGAGGATCTCGCGGCGGAGTCGCTGGAGGCGGCCCGGGCGTTTGTCGCCTGACCGGGATTCCGCGGATGCGGGACCACGGGCAGGAGCGGCGATCCGCATGCTATTGGGCTTTTCGTGAGCAATGTCGGCTGCTATCTCCCCGTCCATGGAAAGCCACGAGGTGCTGCGTCAGGCCTTCTCGAAAACCAGCCCGAAGGCGGTTTCCGCCGACCTCGGGGTGTCGTTGTCGCTGGTCTACAAATGGGCCGAAAGGCAGGCCGAGGACGGCTCGGGCAGCCGCAACCCGCTCGACCGCCTGCTCAAGATCATCGAGCTGAGTGGCGACACGACGATCGTCGAGTGGCTGTGCCGCAAGAGCGGCGGTTATTTCGTCCGCAACCCCGAGAGCAAAAAAAAATTTTTTTTTTTTAATGATACGGCGACCACCGAGATCGTCGGACAGTTCTCGGGCCTTTTGCAGCGCATCTCGTCGGCGGCGATCGACCACTCGATCACTTCGGACGAAGCGGCCGAGATCCGCGAATGCTGGGACAAGCTGAAGAGCTATGCCGAGGGATTCGTGACCTGTTGCGAGGAAGGCGACTTCGAGCAACTCGAGAAGATCCCGCCGCCGAGCGAGGGGCCGAGGCGGTACTACACGGATTGAGCGGAGTGGCTCCTTGAAGGAGCCATGACGGGGCGTGGCGGACTCCGGTCCGCTCGGTCGGGTCCGCAGCGGGATCGGGCCGTTTACCGCGAACAGGAGTTCGCCCCGCCCCTTCATGGCGCTTGGAAAGCGCCACTCCTACCCCATCCGCTCGACGATGGGCCGGTAGACGCTGGAATAGAACAGCCGGTCGTAGGCGCGGGCGCCCGAGCGCTCGAGATGGCTGACGAATTTCCAGAAGCCGTAGACCCGGGAAAGCGTCATCAGGCGGCTGGCATAGAGTCGCCAGGTGTAGCGGGCCTCGACGCGGTCGATGCCACCGCGTGAGATCTCGTCCCAGTGCCCCGGTTCGCGCCGGCAGCGCTCGAAGAACTCGACGATCCGGGCTGCGGCGGCCTCGCCGTGGTTGGGATCGATGTGGAAACCGCTGACGCCGTCCTCGATGATCTCGAGCGGCCCGCCGTGGATGGTGGCGAAGGTCGGCAGGCCGGAGGTCATGGCCTCGATCACCGTCAGGCCGAAGGCCTCGAACTGGGCCGGCTGGACGAAGATGCCGCGACGGTCGGCGATGGTCCGGTAGAGTTCGCCGTTGAAGACCTTGTCGGATTGCTTCGGCACCCAGCGCAGGTGCCCGTGCAGGCCGTGGTCGTGGATCAGGCGGTGAAGCCTCTCGATCTCGCGTTTCTCCTCCTCGTCGCCGGACTCCTCGACCGAGGTGCAGCCGCCGATGATGAAGACGTTCGCCAGCTCGCGCAGCCGCGGGTCGCGTCCGTACCACTCGACGAAGCCGGTGACGTTCTTCACCTGGTCGAGCCGCGACATGAGGAAGATGACCGGCTTTTCCGGATCCTCGAAGCGGGACACCGCGCCGGGGAAGTCGCCATGGAGGAGGTGGTCGATGTCGTCGGCCAGGTCGCCGATGCGGCGTGCCTTGTCGGTGTGCGGGAAATAGACGTCCTCGTCGGCCCCGGGCGAGACGATGTTGAACTTGGGGTCGAAGATGTCGATGCCCTTGGTCACGCGGTAGAGGCCCGGCATCGTGTAGGCCGAGTAGCTTTCGTACTGGCCCACGCTGGTGTCGCTGCCGGCGATCTCCTGGTAGGTGGAGGTGATGATGAAGTCCGCCGAGTTCATCGCCAGCAGGTCGGCGGTGAAGTGGGCGGAGAAATGGTACTGGTCCTCGTTTTCCCGCCAGTAGAGGTCGGAGAAGAGGTATTTCGTCTTCTCCAGCGCGTGGGCGATGTTGCACTGGGTGACGCCCAAGTGTTCGGCGACGAGCGTGGCGACGAGGTTGCCGTCGGAGTAGTTGCCGATCACGAGGTCGGGCCGTTCGCCGAGTTCGGCGAGGATGATCTTCACCGAGTTGAACGCGAAGCGCTCGAGGTAGGGCCAGACCTGGAAGCGGGAGACCCATTGCGGAAGGACCTCGCCATTGGGGCGGGTGAAGGGAACGCGCAGAATGCGGGCGTTGCGGGTGCCCTGGATGCTTTCCTCCGGCACGTCGCAGCCGGTGTGGCCGGCGTCGGGGATGAGGCGCGTGACGACGACGATCTCCGGGTCGCTGTCGATGCCCTGGGCGCGCAGGCGCTCGCGCATCTCCTTCTCCAGGGCGCGGACCTGGTCGAGGATGTAGACGACCTGACCGCCGGTGTCGGGCAGGCCGAGCACGTTCGACTGGCCGAAGAACCCGTGCGGGCTGAAGATGGCGACCGAGAAGATCATCGGCACCCGGCTGAGGAATTCCTCGATGGTCGAGGGCGAGGGGGCGTCGATGACCTCCGAGCAGAGGTCGAGCGTTTCGAGCACGCGTCCCGCGGTGTCGCCCCAGCCGACCAGCAGCCCGAGCGCGGTCATGCTGTTGCGGATCTTCGCCCACGGCGTGTCCGCCGGCACATCGGCCAGCAGGGCGCGGGCCTCGTCGATGGCGTCGCGCATCTCCCGCGGCGTCTCGATGCGCTGCGAGAGCATCAGTTGCCGGTCCTTGTGGTGATGGACCCGCAGGAAGTCGTGGAGGGTGGCGAGGCGCTTGTCCGGATCGGTGAACAGCCGGTTGGAAAGGGTGCGGTTCAGGTACTCGACGCCCCGGCCGATGTGGCGGCGGTCCTTCATCAGCGGGACGTCGTTGAGGAAGGCGGCTCCGTCGTACTCGATGGCGAGTTCGGCATGGGCGTCGGGCCCGTCGATCAGCGTCTCGCGGAAGCGCATCAGCTCCGAAGTACTGATTCTCTCGTAGGAAAGCTGGTCGAGATGGAACCGCCCGCAGCACCAGCGGCCGATGCCGGGGCGGGTCTCCACCGCCAGCCACGGGTCGTCGAAGGCGGCGTTCATCGCCGAGGCGAGCACCTTGCGCAGGGGCGATGACCGGTCCGAACCGCCGTCGACCGCCTTCTCGGCCTCGTCGATGAGGTCGAGGATGTCCGACTGGAGGAGGAAGGTGCGACCCGCTTCGCGGAGACGTTTGAAGAAGGCGTAGAGGAAGAGCCGCTCGGACTCGGTGGGCAGGATGGTCTCGTCGTCGGGTCGCGGGCTCATGGGATCAGGCAGGGGCTTCGGGGATGGGCGGTTCGTCGAGGTAGATGGTCGGGTCGTCGAGGCCGGCGAGCAGGAACGCCTCGCGGCGCTCGACGCAGGTGCCGCAGGTGCCGCAGTGGGTGTCGCCACCCTTGTAGCAGGACCACGTTTCGGCGAAGTCGATGCCGAGTTCGGCGCCACGCCTGGCGATGGCGGCCTTGTCCATGGCGATGAAGGGTCGCAGCAGCCCGACCTGCTCGTAGGTGCCGTGCTTCATCGCCGCGGCCATCGCGTCCATGAACGGCTCGCGGCAGTCGGGATAGATCGCATGGTCGCCGGAGTGGGCCGCGATGACGAGGCTCTTCGCCCCGGCGCTTTCGGCGAAGCCGCAGGCGATCGCGAGCATGATGCCGTTGCGGAAGGGGACGACGGTCCGTTTCATGTTGTCCTCGGCGTAGTGGCCGTCGGGGATCTCGCCGCCGCCACGCAGCAGGTCCGAGGCGAAGTGCTCGCCGATGAAATCGAGCGGGACGACGTGGTGGGGCACCCCGGCGCGTTCGGCGTGGAGCCGGGCGAAGGGGATCTCGCGGGCGTTGTGCTTCGATCCGTAGTCGAAGGAGAGGGCGGCGATGACCTGGTGCTCGCCGAGCGCGTGGTGGAAGGCGGTCACGGAGTCCATGCCGCCGCTGAGTAGTACCACGGGTTTCATCACGGTTCGGCGCGGCGCTCCGCCTGCGGCGGAAGTGACGAGTAAAAAGTAGAAAGCAAAAAGTGGCTCCGGTGTGCGACCGGGCGCAATTGACGGCGGATTCTCACGGCTTGGAACTTGGACCTTTGAACTTGGAACTTCAGCGCTCCGCGCCGTGGCTGGCCGAGCAGGTGAGCTGGATGCCGCCGCGCGCGCCGAACCGTCCCTCGACGTGGAGTTCGACGGGATCGAGCGCCGCGACGAGGTCGTCGAGGATGCGGTTGACGATCTCCTCGTTGAAGGCCGGCGTGTTGCGGAACGAGGCGAGGTAGAACTTGAGCGACTTCGTTTCCACGCAGCGCCCGCCCGGGACGTAGCGGATGAGCAGGTGGGCGGTGTCGGGCTGGCCGGTGACCGGGCACAGCGAGGAGAATTCCGGGCAGTCGAGGTCGATCCAGAAGCGGCGTCCGGGGCGGCAGTTGGGAAAGGTCTCGAGTTTTGCCTCGTCGGGCGAGGCCGGCAGGCGGTTCTCGGAATGACCGAGCAGGGTGAGATCGTCGGGCGTCACGACTCGACGCTACCGTGCCGGGGTGCCCGGACGCAAGGGGCGGGGTCAGTCGTATCCCCAGGTGTCGTAGGCGAAGGCGAGTTCCCGCCGCAGGTGCCGGGCCGTCTCAAGGTCGTCCGAGTGACGGTTCGGCTTGTAGCCGGAGAGCGAGTCGACGTAGGCCACGAGCCGCGTCCGTTCCTCATCCGTGAGCGACCAGCCGAGGGCTCCGAGGACTTTCTCGACGCCCGCGACCGGATCGGTGACGAGGTCTTCGTAGCGGATCTCGGCGTAGTGGCCCGGCTTGAGTCGCTCCCTCTGCTCGAGGTGCGCCTTCATCATCATCCGGTAGTGGGGGATGCGGTGGTCCTGCTTCTCCAGTCCGTCGAGCGACTGGAGCGAGAGGGTCTCCGCAAGGCCCGCGATGAGTACCCCGGTCGATTGGTAGACCGAGAGCGGGTGGCGGACGATGTGGATGAACCGGGCCTCGGGAAAAACCTCGCGCAGGAAGTCCAGGCGCGCGGTGCTGGCGGGGTTCTTGAACAGCAGGGGGCGCTGCGTGCCATCGACGAGCCGAGTCTTGGCGGCGACGAGGCGGTAGGCCTCGGCGAAGGCATCGCGCTCCCCGGGTTCGAGACCCTCGAGCATGATCGACCGGCGGTGCACGCTTTTTGCGGCGCGGGGGAAATAGACGAGATGGAAGATCGAGATCGTGCCGAGCGTGGCCAGGGCCATCTCTTCCTCCTGGGGCTCCTCGGGCCCGAAGGCGACCTTGTCGAAGCCGCGGTCGCCCTTGTTCATCGCCCGTGCCAGGGCGCCGTCCGGCGGATTGTTGCCCAGCGGGTTCACCGCATCGACGGTCCGCAGCGTGGCGAAGCGCCCCGTGTGGTGTAGCAGGTTGTGCAGGTGGGTTGTTCCGCTGCGCCAGTGCCCGACGATGAAGACGGGCGAATCCTCCGCCACGGTCTCACGCAATCGTTTCAATTCGCGCCGCTGCCGGGGCGCCGCCAGGAGGCTTGCGCCGGAATTGAGGATCCGGGTGGGCCAGGCCCGCAGCGAGATCGGGCCGTAGCGGCGCAGCGCCTCGCGCCAGGCCGGCCACCGGGCGCAGGCGAGGGGGTGGAAAAGCGTCGGCCGCCAAGGCATGCCCGTCATCAAGCGGTCAACCCGTCCGCTAGGCAAGGGTCGTCAGCCGGAAAGTGGCGGATCGTCGTCAGGGATCGACTCTCCTGATCTCGGGCGGATCCGGGGACGAGCCCGGATCCCGCGTCTTTGGCAATGAATCGCAGAACCGCTGGACAACTTCCCGCTGCTCCGGCTTGAGCCGTGCCGTGCGGGCCATCCGCCGGGCATGTTCGGCCGCCGGCCTGAAACCCCAGTTGGGAAACGGCTGGAAGACATCTTCCGGCCAGATTTTCTCATCCCCGCGGCGGTCGGTGAGGAAAACCACCTCCCCTTGTTCGATGAGAACGAATCGGGGGCTCAGTACGACCTGCATGGCGGAAGGGACCACGACAGCTCGATTTGTGCCACTTCCATTTTTTCACGCTCCCGTCGCCGGGAAGGCTCCGCCGTCAGGCGATCTCGAAACGCCGGAGCAGTTCGAGCTTGGGCACCTTGACGAGGTCGAGCGCGAGGTTGCGCAGGATCCGCCGCCGCACGCCCGCCGAGAGTTCGGAAAGCAGTTGGCGCTGCATGGTCGCTGGCGCCGCGAGGTAGATGTCGCCGTTCTCTTCTCCGGCGACCTTGTTGATCCTTTCGGCGATGCTCTGGAGCTGGTTCTGCCGGGCCTCCTCCTCCTCGCTGTGGCGTTCGCCGATCGCCATGCCCGAAGAGCCCGAGGGGAACCGGCCCGCCTGATCGGTCACCCGGTCGGAAACCTTGCTGTGGAGGTTTTCCAGGTCGTCATCGACCAGGTCGGTGAATGCGGGGGAGGTGTTGGGGGCGTCCTCGTCGCGGGTGAGGCGGAAGGCCTTCATCCGCCCGAGATCGGTGACAATCATCAGTGCGTTCATGACCTCCCAGTCTCGCAGCGGAACGGCGCGTTGCAAGCCGGCGATGACGGATCATTCCGGCGCGGCGTAGTCGTGGACGAGCCGGTAGAAGCGGGCGGGGTCCAGGGGCAGCGTGAGTTCGAAAGCGGCGTCGATCCCGTCGCCGACGACCGGCGTCTCCCCCGGCGTTTCGTCCCAGTCGTCAAGGTCCGGGCTGTCCCAGAGCGTGTAGGTCACGGCGCGGGCGGCGGTGAAGGCGATCGAAAGGTCGCTGCCGTCGATCTCCACCGCCGTGCCCGGGTCGGGAAGCGGAAACTGGCTGTCGCCCCGCGTGCCGGGCGAGCCAAGGTCGGCGCCGAAGGGCGTGGCGCTGAATGCGTAGCTGGCCTGGATGGTCTGGCCGTTCGGATGCTGGTTGGCCACCAGGATCTCCAGGGCCATGCCGTCATCATCATCGACATCACCGTAGACCACCGACGCGACGGGGTCGTCGTTGTCGTCGAAGAGGATGATCGTGTCGCCGGTGTTGGTCAGGGTCATGTCTCCATCGACATCGGTCCAGACCGCATCGGGCACGCCGCCCGGCTGGCCGCCGCCGTTGAGGTCCGAATTCACCCCGACCACGAACAGATCCCCCGGCTGGATCACGCCGCTGAAGGTGGCGCGGTTGAGTTGCCGATCGACGAGGCTCCAGTCGGTCATGGTGATCGGGAATCCGGTGTGATTGAAGAGTTCGATGTACTCGCCGGTGCCTTCGCCGACCTGCTGCGGATTCGGCATGATTTCGGTGATCACGATGTCGCCGGTGGGCAGGTCGGGATCCGGGTCGGCGAAGAGCGGGATCCGTTCGTTGAGCGTCTGGATCACGAAGGACCAGTTCGACGGGTCGCCCTCGCGCACGTTCGGGGCGCACTCCATGTGGATGAAACGCTCGGGGAAGATGGCGGCGGGAGCGTCGGCCATGCAGAGATCGGGCGAGCCATTGGTCGCGCGGCCCTGGGTGTTGGTGCTCCCGCTCAATGCCGGATTCTCGCCCGGTTCCTGGTGGCTGACGGCGTAGCGGGTGTCGTTCGCATCATTCGCCAGAATGATCTCGTTCATCCGGGTCGCGAGGTCGCGGGACAGGGAGTTGCCCCAGAATTCCCGGGAGGTGCCGTTGCTGACCACCACATCGGCCGGATCCGAGTCGTCGGCCATGCCGTGAAAGCTGAGGCTGACGGTGCGGTCGAAGTGGGCCTCGATCACCTCGTGGGCCGCTTGGAAGAGACTCCCGGGCGCGTGCGCCATGTCGGAGATCCGGTAGGCCTCGCCGCCGAGATCGCCGTCGCAGTCGGACTCGGTCGTCGAATTGTTGCGGTGGGTGCCCGCCTGGAGAAACGCAACCGCTCCGGTGTCCATGAAGATGTCGATGGCGGCGATCCGGACCCCGTCGTAGAGCGGGTGGGGGGATTCGACCACCAACTCGCGCTCCGGTGTCAGGTCGATGACATAGGTGCCGCCCCAGTGCTGGTTCGAGTTCTTCTCACGCAGCATCGCGAACACGTCCGCCGTGACATTGTCGGTGTAGGAGACGACATCGTAGTTGGCGTTCACGGCCTCGTCCGCCGCCGACTGGAGGTCGCCGTCGAGGATGTGCCGCAGGGCGGCGCGGAAGGCCGCGAGTTCGTTCTCGTCGGGAAGGGCGTAGTCGTCACCTTCGGCTGCCGGGATGCTCATGCCTTCCAGGGTCGCCTGCAGGTCTCCGGCCTCGTTGAGGACCGGCTCGGCGGCGAGGGGGAGGGATGTCAGGCAAGCCAGGACCAGGTGGTGAAAGCGCTTTCTCACCATCCCAACATGAATCAGCGCGTGCCGGAGGTCCAGCACGCGCTTGTGAAGTTCCCGACGTCGTTCAGTTGCGTCGTCGCTCGCGGCTCATCTCCTCGATCCGCTTCTCAAGCCGCTGGATCGCTTCGCGCTGCCTGTCGAGTTCGGCGCGCATCTCGCGCAGGGCGCGGGCGATGCGCTCGTTGCCGTCGGCTCCGGCGGCGGACCGCTGCTCTGTCGGCGCGGGGCCGACGCGGTTGCCTTCTTTCGGGTGGACCGGTGGCGCGATGCGGACCATTTCCTTCTTCCCGTCCTTGAGGACCGAGAGCACGAGTGGCTTGCCGCTCTTCCCGGCGGCGACGACGGCTTTCTTGAGGCCTTCGAGATCGCCGACCGGCTTGTCACCCGTCGCGAGGATGAGGTCGCCCGCCTTCAGGCCGGCTTTCGCGGCGGGGCTGTTGTCGACCACGCGATCGACGACCACTCCGGAGTTTTCCGGAAGTTTCAGATGACGGCGCAGCAGGGGATCGACCGGATCGACCATGACGCCGATGCGCCAGCCTTCGGTTTCGGAGGCTTGTTGGCGCCGCATTTCCATCAGGCGTCTGACTTCCTGTGGCGTCGTGCCGCGAACGCTTTCACGCAGGCGTTCGGTCGTGCGTTCCATATCGCCGCGGGGGCGGTCCCGCTCGGGCCGGTCCTGCGACCAGGCGGTGGCGGGCAGCAGGGCGATGGCCGCGAGGGCCAGCAGGGGTGTGTGGATGGTTTTCATCACCCAGTACAACGCCGCCGACGCGGGGAAGTTGTGCCTCGAATCGGGAAAAGAACCCCGAGGATCCCGTCACAGGCCCGGATAGCGCGACTCCCGGACCTGCTTGAGCATCGCCTGCATCTCCGCCACCCGCCCGGGGTGCTTCGCGGCGAGGTTGTGGCGCTGCTCGATGTCCTCCTCCAGGTTGTAGAGCTCCACCGGTTGCTTGTCGTCGGCCGGATAGTCGTGGTCCTTCAGCCACTCGGTGGGAGCGGACCGGAGGTACCCGGTGTTCGCATTGATGAGCAGCCAGTCGCCGTCGCGGAACGCGTAGTGGTCCTTCTTCGTGTTGTGGACCATGCGGGTGCGTGGTCCGGCATCGGTTTCGCCCCTGAGGTAGGGGAGGAAGTTGAAGGAATCGAGCGCCTGACCGTCGGGGATGTCGATGTCCAGCGCGGCGGCCAGGGTGGCCATCAGATCGACCTGGGAAATCAGCGCGTCGCTGACACCGCCGGCCTTCGTCAGTCCGGGCCAGCGGATGATGAAGGGCACGTGATGGCCGCCCTCGTAGATGTCGCGCTTGAGGCCGCGGAGAGGCGCGGCCGACCAGTGGCCGTATTTCTGATCGCGCGGGTAGGCGTAGATCTCCGGGCCGTTGTCGGCGCTGAAGATGACGATGGTGTTGTCCGCATGGCCGCTTTCCTCGAGGGCCGCGAGGATCCGTCCGCAGGCGTCGTCGGTCTGATAGACGAAGTCGCCGTACGGTCCGGCCTGCGATTTCCCGTCGAACTCGTCGTTGGGAATGATCGGGGCGTGGGGCGAGGGGAAGGGGACGTAGAGGAAGAAGGGCTGTTTGTTTCCCTTCCGCGAACGGACCCACTCGACGCTCTTCCCGGTGAGGGTCGGCAGCACCTGATAGAAATCCCAGTCCGAGAGGGCGGGCCCCGGGCGGGCTTCCCAGTTCCCCTCCTTCGTGGGTTCGTCGAAGTTTCCCGTGATCACCGAGTCGGGGGCGCGGATCAACTTGTCATCCTCGATCCACGCGTAGGGCGGGAAGTTGATCACCGTGTCGCCGAAGTAGTGGTCGAAACCATGCGCGAGCGGGCCGTCGGGCACCGGCTTCGACCAGTCGAAATCGCCGGGCTGGATGGACTTCGGCGGCGTGCCCGGCCTGCGGATCGCGTCCCAGTCCCAGCCGAGGTGCCACTTGCCGATGCAGGCGGTGGTGTAGCCCTTCTGCTTGAGCATTTCCGGGAGGGTGAGCTGTTCGTCCTTGAAGACGGACGGACCGAGTGCCTGGACGATGCCGTGGAAGTCGCGCCAGTGGTGGCGGCCGGTGAGCAGCGCGTAGCGCGAGGGCGTGCAGATGCCCGAGGACGAATGGCCGTCGGTGAAGCGCAGGCCGGTGGCGGCCAGCTTGTCGAGATGCGGCGTCGGGATCTTCGATTCGGCGTTGTAGCAGCCGAGGTCGCCGTAGCCGAGGTCGTCGGCATAGAGGATAATGACGTTCGGAGGGGCGGCCTGAAGCGCGAGGGTGGTGGCGGCGAGGATGGCTGGCAGTGCTTTCATGGGTGGCTGGAGAAATCCCTTGGTCACAAACCGAGGGTGACGCGGACCTCGCGCCCGACGACGTCGACATCCTTGAGCAGCAGCTTGGCGGCCGCGGTTTTCGCGTCCCTGGCCTCGATCCGGTAGATCGGTCGGGTCTGAAGATATTCCCGGGCCGCGATCGATGCGATCTCGTTCACCTTCGACTCCCACTTCGAGGGGATGCCCTGGATTTCCAAACGCTCGAACTCCGCGTCGTCGAGGAAGAACTCGTGGGTGTCGGCATCGTAGCGGAGGGCCGTGGTGAGCGTGGCACCTCCGGAAAGGTTCCGCGGTTCGTCGTCGATGCGGAGATTCAGCATGACATCGAGGCCCACGCGGATCCGGTCCTCGTCCTCGAGCAGGGTGACCTCGGGATTGGTGAAATCGAGGGTGAAGACGAGCAGATAGGTCTTCGAGGCGGGAAAGCGTTGGGCAAGGGCGTCGTCGATCTGGTCCTGGGTGATGACGACCTCGTAGCGCTTGCCCTTCAAGTAGAGGAACCCTCCACAGAGCAGCAGGCCGAGGAGGATGAGGCTGATGACGATGGGGCGCTTCATGGAATGGTGAGGCGGGCTGAAGCCCGCGGTCCGGTTGCCAACTACCCTTGTCGGGTGGCCGGGTCTTTCATCATCCGGTCCAGCGCGCGGGCGAAGCGGGTTCGGATCGGCGGGGAAGTGGGGGTAGGGCTCGCTTGCCGTCGGGGAGGGGATGGGATAGCTTTCTACCATGTCGGTTGATGAATTGCTCAAGCGGATCACGATTTCGCCCGAGATTTGCCACGGCAAGCCGTGCGTCCGGGGGCTGCGCTATCCGGTGGAGTTTCTGTTGGAACTGCTCAGTGGCGAGATGACCGAGGCCGAGATCCTGGCGGACTACCCCGATCTTGAGCATGACGACTTCAGGGCCGTCCACGCCTACGCGGCGCGGCTGAGCCGGCTCAAGCGGTTTGAAGCTTTGGCGGAATCGTGAGATTTCTGGTGGACGCCCAGTTGCCCCGACAGCTCGCCGCCAAGCTCGTCGAGTGGGGACATGACGCGCTCCACACGCTCGACCTGCCGGAAGGCAATCGGACCCGTGACCGGGAAATCCGTCGAAGTGCCGATGATGACTCGCGGGTGGTCATTACCAAGGATTCGGATTTTGTGGACTCCCATCTGCTGTCCGGGAGTCCGGGCCGGCTGCTTCTGGTGAGCACGGGCAACATCTCGAACCACGCGCTGGTCGGATTGTTCGAGGCCCATCTCGAGGGAATGGTTGCGGCGTTCGACTCGGTGTCGTTCATCGAGTTGGGAAGCAGCCGTCTCATTCTGCACGGATGATGAGGTCCAGCGCGCGGGCGAAGCGGGCGGGCGACGCCGCGTCGTAGGGGAAGTAGAGGGAGGGCTCGATCAGTTCGACCTCGATCACCGCCGGCGTGCCGTCCTCCAGCCGCACGAGATCGACGCGGGCGTAGAGCAGGCGCTTGCCGATGGCGTGGAGGGTCCGCGTGCCGGCGGCCAGCAGGTCGGTCTCCGGGCGGATCGCGCGGATGACTCCGCCGTGTTCCTCCTGGACGCGGAAGTCGCCGGGCTTCGGGGTCTTGACGACCGCGTGGCTGTATTCGAAGCCGAAGTAGAAGAGCGAGTACTCACCCTGTGCCTGGATGGACTCGATGAAGGGCTGCACGATCAGCGGGCGTCCGGCGAAGGTGGTCAGGGGCCAGGTGTCCGGTTGAAAGCGGGAGAGGATGGAGATCTCGTCGGCGTTGGCGCCGACCAGCGGTTTCGCGACGAGGCGCTCGGTGCGGAAATGATCGAAGCATTCCAGGAGCACGTCCGGGTCGAGGTGGTCGGGCCACCGCGAGGGAATGATCCTCACACCGCGGCGTTCGAGGTCCCGGAGATAGGTCTTCTCGAGATTCCAGCGGCAGATGGAGACCGGGTTGAAGAGGCGCGTGCCGGCGGCCTCGATGGTCGCCAGGGTCCGCAGGAAGCCGTCCGGGTCGCGCTGGTAGTCCCAGGTCGAGCGGATGACGACGGCGTCGAAATCCCCCCACTCGATTCCTCCGGCGGTCCATGGAATCGTTTCCACCGACCATCCGAGTTCTGCCAAAGGCGGGACCGCGAGGTGGTCGTAGAGGTGGAAGCCGGCGGGATCGGCCAGGGTGAGGAATGCGGCGCGAGGCATCGGAATCAACTAAGCGCGGAGCGTCGCCGTCCGGCGAGGATTTCCGGGAGCGGAGTGGATCGGTGGGAGCCCGCGGGTGAAAGTCCGGCCCGTTGGCGGGCGTTTTCATCTCCGATGAAAGTGTTCGCGTCGCTGGCATGTCTCGGCGCGCTGGCCCTCATCGCCCACGCCGCCGAGCCCTCCGCGCTCTGGGGCGATTCCGGCGAGTCGTGGGATCCGGCGGGTCGTCTGCCGGACTTCTCCTTCGCCGGCTACCGCTTCGGCGAGAAGGAGCTGCCCGAGGTCGAGGCGGTGGCCGACGTCACCGACTTCGGCGCGGTGGGCGATGGCGCGACCGACTGCACCGCCGCCTTCAGGCGGGCGATCGAGGAGACCGACTGCGGGGCGATCACGATTCCGGAGGGCCGGTTTCTCATCCGCGACATCCTCTGGATCCGCAAGCCCGGCATCGTGCTGCGGGGTGCCGGGGCGGGACGCACGGTGCTTTTCATCGACCGCAAGCTGGAGGACCTGCGGCCGAACATGGGCCAGACAACCGGGGGCCGGCCGACCTCCAACTATTCGTGGTCGGGCGGGTTCCTGTGGGTGAAGGGGCGCATCGCCGACCCGCGGCTCGCCACGATCGAGTCGGAGGCCCGCCGCGGCGAGCGGGTGGTCGAGGTCGATGACGCCGCGGCGCTCGAACCCGGAATGCGGGTGACGGTGCGGCAGGAGGACGACGCGGGTGGCTCGCTGCTCTCGCATCTCTATTCGGATGAGCCCGGCGACGTTTCGAAGATCACCCGGCCGGTGCGTCCGGAGATGCTCGCGCGGATCGAGTCGATCAAGGGCCGCCGGGTGACCCTGGACCGGCCGCTGCGGATCGACGTCCGGACTTCATGGTCGCCGGCCCTGCACGCCTTCGAGCCCTCGGTCGAGGAGGTGGGGATCGAAAACCTGGCGATCGAGTTTCCACCCGAGCCGTACGAAGGCCACTTCACCGAGCGGGGCATGAACGGGATCGCGATGAACGGCGTGGCCGATTGCTGGGTCCGGAACGTGCGGATCTCGAACAGCGACTCGGGCGTCTATCTCAGCGGGGTCTGCTGCACGATGAAGGGCGTCGTGCTCGATTCGAAGCGGGAACCGAAACACGGCGACACCGGCCACCACGGGATCACGGTGGGCAAGGACTGCCTGGTGGAGAACTTCATCTTCGAGACGAGCTTCATCCACGACGTCACCGTCAGCAACCTGGGAGCGGGAAACGTGATCAAGAACGGACGCGGCCCGGATCTCTCCTTCGACCACCACAAGCGGGCGCCCCACGACAACCTGTTCTGCCGGATCGACGTCGGGGCCGGGAAGTCGGTCTGGCGCTGCGGCGGCGGGAACTCGCTCGGCCGCCACAGCGGCGCGCGGACGACCTTCTGGGCGCTGGAGTCCAAACGTCCGATCGACTGGCCGCCCGCGGACTTCGGGCCGGACTCGATGAATCTCGTCGGCGTCCGCGGCAAGGGGAAGGGCACGACCGACCCCGACGGCCGCTGGCACGAGAAGATCGAGCCGTCGCTGCTGGCGCCCTCCGACCTTCACGCGGCGCAGCTCGCGCGGCGGCTCGGCGACCGGGCGCCGTGACTTACCGAGAGGCGGAGCGGACCGCGCGAGCCCACTCGCGCATGATCCGGTCCGGCAATGCGCGAGTGGGCTCGCGCGGTCCGCCTGGCCCCTCGGGCCGGCGGCGGCTACTCGAGCGAACGGATGCCGCCTTTGGCATCGCGGATGGTGATCAGCTTTTCGCGCATCGCCTTGGCGCGATCCGGGAATTTCGAGGCGACGTTGTTCGCTTCGCCGATGTCGTCGTCGAGCTTGTAGAGCTCGCCCGGCTTGTTCTTTCCGGCGAGGATGAATTTCCACGGTCCTTCCCGGAGCGCGAGCGTCCTGGCCTCCTCGACCATGTAGGGCAGTCCCTCGCGGTCGTCTCCGAGGAAGGCGGGCAGCGTGTTGCGGCTGTCGATCGCCTGGCCGTCCGGGATCTCCCGACCGAGCAGCGCGGCGAAGGAGGCGAGAAAGTCGATCTGGCTGACCAGCGCCTCCGACACGCCGGGCTTGATGCGCGCGGGCCAGCGGACGAGGAAGGGCACGCGGGTGCCGCCCTCGTAGATCTGGTACTTGCCGCCGCGGTACGGACCCGAGCCGTCGTGGCCCTGGTCGACTTCCTTGCCCGAGGTCTTGACCACGGTGCCGTCGTCGTAGCCGTCGTCATACACCGGTCCGTTGTCGCTGGAGAAGATGACGATGGTGTTGTCCGCGATGCCCTGCTCATCGAGCACCTTCATCATTTCGCCGACGGCCCAGTCGAACTGCACCATCGCGTCGCCGCGGTAGCCGGTTCCGCTCTTGCCGTGGAAGCGTGGATGCGGCGCGCGGGGGACGTGGATGTCCTGCGCGGCGTAGTAGAGGAAGAAGGGCTTCGACTTGTCGCGTTTCTCGATCCATTCCTTCGACTTCTCGACGAAGGTGTCGGTCATCGTCTCGTCGTCCCACAGCGCCGACTTGCCGCCCCACTGGATGCCGATGCGGCCGATCCCGTTGATCACCGATTGATTGTGGCCATGCGTGTTGCGGTAGTAGGTCATGGCTTCCGGATTTTTCCTGCCATCCGGATAGACGGTGCACTCGACCTCCGGCTTCTTTCCGCCGACGAAGAGCGGATCGGCGGGGTCGAGGTTGAGGACGCGGTGGTTCAGCAGATAGACGCAGGGGACGCGGTCGTTGGTCGAGGGGAGGAGGAAGGAGTGGTCGAAGCCGAGTTCGAGCGGGCCGGGCTTCACCTCGCCGTTCCAATCGACCTTCCGACCCCTTTCTCCGAGTCCGAGGTGCCACTTGCCGACGATGGCGGTCTGGTAGCCGGCCTGCTTGAAGACGTCGGGGAGCGTGAGGCTGTCGGGCGGGATGGTCAGCGGGGCGTCGGGCGGCAGGATGCTCACGTTGTGGCGAAAGCCGTGGATGCCGGAGAGCATCGAGAAGCGCGAAGGCGTGCAGGTGGCGGCGGTGCAGTGGCCGTCGGTGAAACGCAGGCTCTCGGCGGCGAGTTTGTCGAGGTGGGGCGTGGGGTTCTTCACCGAGCCCTGGACGCCGAGATCGCCCCAGCCGACGTCGTCGCCGTAGATGATGACGACGTTCGGGCGGTCGGCGGCATGGGTGGTCGCGAGCAGGGCGGCGAGGAGGATCGGCTTCATGAGTGGGGAGATCGACGGAACGGCGGAGGCGGGTCTTTCAGTCCGGCTTTTACCGGCTGGCCGATCGGGCGGAAGTGTTCCACGATCCGGGGCATGATGAAACGGCTCCTGCTCTGTCTCTTGTTAGCCTTGCCGCTTTCCGCGAAGGAAAAACTCCGCGTCCTGATGATCGGCAACAGCTACACGGCGCAGACGCACCAGATGCTGAAGGGATTCCTCGAGGCCGATGGGGAGGTCGATCCGGAAATGGTCGTTCATTCACCCGGCGGAGCGTTTCTCCACCAGCACGCGGCGAACCCGAAGGTGGCCAAGCTGCTGGAGCGCGAGTGGGACGTGGTGGTCGTGCAGGAGCAAAGCCAGTTGCCCGCCTTCGCGATGAACGGCGACGAGGGTGCGGAGAAGCGCTTTCTGGAAGGGGGAGAGGCGCTGATCGAACAGGTGCGGCAGGGACCGGGCGAGCCGAGGATCCTGCTGTTCCAGACCTGGGCCCGGCATGCGGACGACGGGAAGCGGGGCACGCTCGATCATTTCGGCGGCAAGCCGGAGCGGATGCAGGATGCGCTGGCGAAAGGCTATGCGCTGCTCGCCAAGAAGGCGGGCCGGGGAGTCGAAGTGGTCGAGGTGGGCCGGGCCTTCGAGCGATGGTATCGGGATAAGGGTTACGAGGACTCGAAGCTCAGCCTGCACCGCGGCGACGGAAGCCATCCGTCAAGGCTGGGCGCCTATCTGACGGGCGCGGTGTTCTACCGGGCGATCACCGGGAAGGATGCGTCGGCCACGGGCCATCGTGGGGACCTGGAACCGGCCGGGGTTGCGGATGACTTGCTTAAGGTTGCCGGAACTTCCGAGCGGCGCTGAAACCATTGTGATGGGTTGCTGAACGGAGTTTTTTGAGATCTTTCGTGACATGATCTCGGGGTTTCTGCCTATTCTGGCCTTTAACCCCTGAAATCCATGAACGCACGCCACACTGTTTTGGGGGCTGCGTTTGCCGCAGCCCTGAGCCCGCTATCCCCCCTCCTCGCCGTCGATCCGGTCATCGCGCCGGACGACGGAACCGGCAGCATCGCCTTCCCGGTGCTGAACACTCCCCTGACCAACGGCACCCGCGTCCGCAAGGGCATGCAGGAGCTGAAAGGCGCTTCTCAAGAGGTGCAGATCGAGTTGGTTTCGCTGGACCTGACCTCGTGCGATCCCCCGGTGGTCGGCGGAACCCTCGGCGGACAACGGACCGTGTGCAACGGTTCGGCGACGGTCGCCGTCGAGCAGGGTCATTCGCGCTTGAGGCTGGCCGAAATACCGATCGTCCTGACTCTGGACACGGGTCCCAGGACTCCGGGCGACGCGGTGCAGGACTTCGACACCGACATGTTCCGGCTCGAGGGCGAGCTTTTCGGCGATCCGGATTTCGACCTGTTGCGGATCACGGGCGGAACCGATCTGGGTCTTCCGTCGCCGGGACACACGACCCTGACCCGTCTCGGACCGCCCGGCAGCGACTTCGCGGTCGATTCGTTCTTCGACATCGAATACCGGATCGAATTCACCAGCACCCCGACGGGATCGCTGCCTCCGGCGACCGGGGACGTCACCGAGAGCGCCCGCTGCGAACAGCCGCTGCGTCTCGCCAACGGAGTGCCCTTCGATCCGCTGGCAGGTTCCAGCGTGGTCCGCACGCCCGACGGGCTGGTCTGCCGTGGTGGAGGCGGCGGGGGTGGAGTGATTCGTCTCGCCAGTGAAACGCTGAGCCTGAATTACGAAGAGATCCGCTGGAGCTACCTGACTTCGCCGACCGGCAACGGCCTCGAACTGCCGAACGATGGCGATTCGCTCGCGCTCGACATGTATACCCTCGAATACGAAAAGGCGACACCACGGCTGTGCCGGTCGGTTTGCACCACGAGCGGGGGAAACGTCCAGATCACCCCCGATTTCAGCCCGCTCGGCGCGACCGGGACGCTGGTCGAAGTGTGGCACCTCGGGCAGCTCGTCGGCTCCGCCATCGCGCCGAACGGTACGGTGGCGTGCAGCGTCGCGGCCGGCGATTTCCAGCTCCACGCGGTGGACATCCACGGGGGGCGCTCCACCGGAGTAAGGCGTCATCGCGGGGACACGACGCTTGGCGACGTGGTGGTGGTGAAGGAGATGGATGCTTCGACGCCGAGGCTTTGCAACACCCCGGGAGGAAGCTTTCTCGGCAGCGAGCTGAGGTTCTCCCCGGTCGGTGCCACGGCGAGGGTCGGCACGATCGGTCACGTGGATCATCTCTGCTCAAGAATCGTGGTTATCGACGATGACAGCGTGCGGATCTACGACCGCAAGGGAGGGTCACCACGGTTGCGTGCCGTCGGCGATGCCGGGTTGAGCAAGCCGGACGCGAAGCGCGCGCTGGAGGGATTTGTCGTTTCCAACCTCGGGTCGAGCGGCCAGGACGGCGTCTCGGTGGACCTCGGTGACGACGGCGAACCGCCGGTGGTCTTCCGCTTCGACAGCTTCCGCTGCGGCGAGCCGGACGGCATCGGCCCGGCCGCGACCGGCGGGTTGTGGCTGGAGGCGAGCAGCCTGTCGGGCGGCACGCTGGGCAGCCTGAGCTGCACCAGCGCTCCCGGCGGAGCCGGTGGCGGCGGGCGCGTCGTGGTGCGGTCCGACCTATCGCCCACCGGCACGCCGACGGCGCTGGTGCGGGTGCTGGACGAGGGCGCGGTGGTCGGCGAGCTCCAGGTGCCCGTTTCCGGCGATACCGAGGTCTGCGCGATCGAGGACGGTCCCGATGGGGCGCCGTATCTCCGGCTGTGCGGCAAGAACGAGGCATCGCCGCCCTTCGACCTGCCCTGCTTCTTCATGGAATTCGACCGACCGGTGTCGGTCACACCCACCGGCGCGGGCACTCCGTTGCAGGGAACCCGGGTCGAGGTGCTGGCGGATGGCGCCACGGTGCCCCCCGAGCCGATCCGGTTGGTGAGCCTGCGGTGCGACAGTCCGGTGCCCCTGAAGATCCGCGAGGTCTACCACGGCCCCGACCGTTTCCCGGGATTCATCTGGAGCGAGGGAACCCCGGTCTTCCCTCCATCGGTGGCGCTGGTGTGCCGCGAGCCCGCGGTCTTCGACACGACACCGGGCGGAGCCCCCGCGGAGGGGCTTGAGTTCCGCGTGCGTCTGCTCGATCTGGTCGAGGTGGGGCCGGCTCCCACGGGAGGGACGCAGTTCGACTGCACGGCCGAGATCGCGGCATCCGGCCTCGCCGGAAAAAGGGGCTATGACTACTACAAAGCCAGTAGCGCGAGCTGCGTGATCGACGTCGGTGCGAATCCCTTCGACGGCGAGGACGTGCAGCAGATCCCGATCGAGCTGGTGAGTCTCGATCTCGCCCTGCCGCCCGATCCGGACTTCGCGTTCCTTTCGCTCCAATGCGGCAGCGGGCTCGGGTTGCCGGCCTGTCCGGGCGAACTGCACCGCACCCGCCTGCCGGGCGGCGACTTCCAGGTCGATTCGTTCTTCGACATCGAATACCGGATCGAGTTCCAGGGAGCGGGCGGAGGGCCGAACGACGGCCTGGGCGGCTCGTCGTTCTTCACTTCCCGCTGGCACATGTACCAGCCGCAGCACATCCGCTGGGGGCTGGTGCACCGTCCGGTCGGCGAGTGCGATCTGGGCGTGTCCGCCACGGACGGCCTGACCGTGAGCAATCTCGGCTCGAGCGGCGAGGACGGGGTGTCGATCGACCTCGCCGGTGGCGAGGGAGGGCATGTCGAGTGGCAGCCGCATGCGGTGCTTCCGGGCACGAGCTGTGGCGTGCGCCTCATGGGGGATGCGGACGGCGTTCCCTTCTCCTCCACGCTGATCGAACTCGACCTCCACCGTCCGCTCTCGTCATCGGACCTGAATCTCACCTTCGATGCCTCCGGCTCCGGGGCATCGTCCGCGGCCACGCAGGTTTACGATGTGTTCCTCGTCGGGGAGGTGCCGGGGAACAACGAGGGCTCGGCGGTGATTTCGCCGGTGGGCGGCGATCCGGAGGTTCCGCCGCTGGTCGGCTGTTCCGTGGCCACCACGGGCGACGGATCCACGGGCTCGCCGTTCATCGGGGCGTGCGTCACGCTGCATTTCCAGAATCCCGTGCTGGTGCAGGTGCCGGGTGGGCCGCCGCTGGTCGGCGACCGGGTGCGCGTCTGCGTTTCGGGAAACCCGGTCACGCGGCTGTCGTCGATGCGCTGCGTTTCGGACGATCCGGCCGGGTTCGAGATCGCGCGCAGTTCGGTGCTCTGCAACGGGCGCTTCGTGAGCGGTGACGATGGGACCGTGTTGCACTGCTGGGACGGAAGCTGCCGCGTTTCCGGCCTGTTCTGTCCGCACTCGCTGCCCTACCGCTGCGTCGATGGCTCCTGCGCGATCTCGCCGGTCGCGTGTCCGCCGGCCTTGCCGGCACCTTCGCTGCGCTGCGTCGTTTCCCCCCGTGACGCCGCGAGCGGCCTGCCGACCGGCAAGCGCCAGCACGGCCCGATGCTGGTATCGACCACCGGCGGGGTGCTCGAGTCGCCGGGACAGGCGCTGCGGGTCGATCTGCATGGAACGGCCGGTGGCGTGCCCGACCAGCTCGTGGGCACTGCGGAACTCCGCTGCCTGGCGGGCGGGACGATGCTGACCTCGGTGCAATGGCCCTATCAGCTCACCGCCTCGACACGGGTCAGGATTCACGAGAATCCGCTCCACGGGGAGTCCGCCCACGAGGGGGTCAATCCGCTCTACGAAGGGGTCGTCCCCCCCGGGGTTGCTCCGGGATTGATCGATGGTGCCGCGCCGGTGCTGGTGAGCTGCGTCGGCGGCGCGCCCGGACCAAACAACCCGCTGGATTGTCCGGCGTTCATCAGCGTTTGTTTCGTCGATCCGGTGACCATCACCGCGCCCGACGGTCAGCCATACACCGCCCGCGAGTTGATCCTGTGCCCGGAGGATCCGGCATTGCCGGAAATGTCGGACCTGTCGCGGTTGAGCGTCGGTTTGGAAATCCCGGGCTTCGCGGGTGCGGCGGACGATTTCGGGATCGACGGAGTCGTCACGGGTCCCGTCTGGCAGCATGGCCTCACGCACGTCTCCCAGGGATCATGCACGATCGAACGGGAAGGTCCGGAGCAGTTGACGGTGTCGAACATCGGTTCGAGCGGCCAGGACGGCGTGTCGATCGAACTCGGCCGCGGCGAAGGTGCCCGCGTCGCGTGGGCGCCCGTCCCGGTATGCACGCCCGACTCGAGCTTCCGCTGCGGCGTCGGCCCGGTGGGTGACCTCAATCGCGACGGTCGTCTCGACCTGGTCGTCGTCGGACGTGCCGACGGCAGCAGTTGCGACCTTGGTCTCAACGAGGAGGGACACACGGTCCAGGTCGTGTGCCGCGACGCACAGGGGAATCCGGTGGGCAACTTCCAGCTCCCGTCGGATGACCTCGGGGTCTGCAGTCCAGGTCCCGGCGGAGAAAGCCCGGAAGTACGGGTGTGCGGCATGACGCCACACCTGATCAGTTCCGGCGGCGGCAGTGGCCCCGGCCCCTATCTGGTGTTCTCGAATCCGGTGTGGTTCGCGCCCTCGGATGGCGGTTCGTCGGTCGTCTGTTCCCGGCTTCAGGTCCATTGCGACGATCCGGCGCTCGGCTACTGCGTGCAGTATCGGGAAAGCGACTGGGCCTTCACCTGCGGGTTCTCCGGGCTGCCCGATCAGTTGCTGCTGCGGAGTTCGGTCTGCCATTTCGTCTGCACGCCGCACGACGCCTTCGGCGAAGCACGACTGCTCGCCGCACCAGGCACGCTGACCGTTTCGAACATCGGATCCAGCGGTCAGGACGGGGTCCGCATCGATCTCGGAAATGCCGCATCGGTGGGAACCGGTGGATCGGGTGGTGAGGACAAGCTTTCGGAGAACGTGAGCCTGAGCTGCCAGCCGGTGCCACTGAGGTTCCATCTCGGTGGCGGCGGTGGCGCGGGCAAGGTCAGCTATTCCGCAACCGGCACCGCCAATCCCCTCGGCGGTCCGCCGGTCACCCTTGGCGTGTGCGCGCTGGATGTCGACAGCGACGGCGACTCGGTTCCGATCGAAGTCGATTTCACCGACCAGGGCGTCGATCAGGCGCAGATCCTGATCCTCCAGGATGGCTTCCCGGTCGGGTCGTTCCTTCATGGAGACATCTCCTTCCCGTATGTCATCGGCCACCTGCTGGATCCGGGTTCTTCCCGGTCATTGGTCGGGTTCGGTGCGCGCTCCTCGGAGCGGATTCCCGGCGGCTGGAGTCCGATGTGCTACTCGATGCGCTTCGACCAGCCGGTGGAGATCGTGTTCCCCGGTGATGGCCCGGGGACCGGATTCGTCGGCGACGAGGTGCGCGTGTGTCCCGGTGACGATCTGCCGACCGCGGTTCCCTCGGTCGCCGGTCTATACGAGTTCCACTTGACCGTTACCGACAACGCCGGCCTGTCGAGCCTGCCCCAGCTCGTGCTCACCGGGATTCCGCGCAATGACTTCGCGGCCTGGCTGCAGCTCCATTTCACTGACGCGGAGATCGCCGTGCTGGCGGCGCAGAATTTCGAGGGAGACTTCGACGGCGATGGCTGTCCGGACGTCTGCGAGTTTGTCGAGGGCACGGATCCCCGTGTGGCGGAAAGCCCGCACGGTCGTGGCGTGTCGTTCGGCACGGTGCCGGGACCAGCCGGCTCGGAACTCATCCGTCTCTCGTATTTCACCGCGGGCATCGACGATGCCGAGGTGACCCTGAGATCGACCATCGACCTCCAGAACTGGAACGACGACCCGTCGCAGTTCCGGTTGCTCTTCAAGGATCCTCAGCCGGACGGCCGGACGCGCTGGGAGTGGGAGGTGCTGGCACCGCTCGGCAGCAAGACCCGGGAGTTCTACGGGCACGTGACCATCCTGAAATGAGCCACGGAAAAGGCCCGCTCCGGACGAACCGGAGCGGGCCTGCGGGGCTCATGTGTGATCAGCTCAGGCGGGCGGCCAGCAACTGCTGCTGGAACACCAGTTCCTTCGGCATCAGGTCGTAGAGCTTGAGGAACAGGTTGCCCTGGTCGACCAGCTCGGCGGTCCACTCTTCGGGGTTGTAGGCCATGCACTTGTCGAACTGTTCCTCGGTGAAGCCCTCGAGACCTTCCAGGTTGAAGTCCTCGATGTGGGGTGTCCAGCCGATCGGGGTTTCGTGGCCGGCGGCGACGCCCTTGCAGCGCTTCACGATCCACTCGAGCACGCGCATGTTCTGGCCGAAGCCGGGCCACAGGAACTTGCCGTTCTCGTCGAGGCGGAACCAGTTCACGTGGAAGAAGCGCGGCAGGTGCTTGATCTGGTCGCGCATGTCGAGCCAGTGGTGGAAGTACTCCGCCATGTTGTAGCCGCAGAAGGGCAGCATGGCCATCGGGTCGCGGCGGACGCCGGCCTTGAGGCCGATCGCGGCGGCGGTGACCTCCGACCCCATGGTCGCGCCGACATACACGCCGTGCGACCAGTTGAAGGCCTGATAGACCAGCGGCATCGTGGTCGGGCGGCGGCCGCCGAAGACGATGGCCGAGATCGGCACGCCGTCGGGGTTCTGCCACTCGGGGTCG
This sequence comes from uncultured Verrucomicrobiae bacterium, assembly GCA_937957985.1. Taxonomy (GTDB): domain Bacteria; phylum Verrucomicrobiota; class Verrucomicrobiia; order Verrucomicrobiales; family Akkermansiaceae; genus Haloferula. The sequence continues at coordinate 8,679 of CALGOH010000099.1, read as the reverse complement.
ATGGTCGGGCACTGCTCGGCCGGGGCCGTGAAGCGGGCGTTCGGGTGGGCCGCGAGCTCGCCGCAGTCGGGCGTCCAGTCGTTGCCCTTCCAGTCGATCGCGTGGGCTGGCGGATCACCGTCCATGCCTTCCCACCACACGTCGCCGTCATCGGTGAGCGCGCAGTTGGTGAAGATCGCGTTCTCGGTCATCGAGTCCATCGCGATCGGGTTGGTCTTGTAGGAGGTGCCGGGTGCCACGCCGAAGTATCCGGTTTCCGGGTTGATGGCGTGGAGCTGGCCGTCCTCGTGACCCCACATCCAGGCGATGTCGTCGCCGATGATGGAGGTCTTCCAGCCCTTGTCCGCGTATTCCTTCGGCGGGATGAGCATGGCGAGGTTGGTCTTGCCGCAGGCGCTCGGGAAGGCGGCGGCGACGTAGGTCTTCTCCTTCTCCGGCGACTCGATGCCGACGACGAGCATGTGCTCGGCCATCCAATCGTGCTCGCGGGCGATGTTGCTCGCGATGCGCAGGGCGAGGCATTTCTTGCCGAGCAGCGCGTTGCCGCCGTAGCCGGAGCCGTAGGACCAGATCTCGCGGGTCTCGGGGAAATGGCAGATGTACTTGGTCTCGTTGTTGCACGGCCAGGTGACGTCCTTTTCACCGGGTTCGAGCGGTGCGCCGACGGTGTGGATGCAGGGGATGAAGTTGCCGTGTCCGTCGCGCTTCTTCTCAAGTTCGCCGGCGGCTTCGGCCTCGAGGCGTTGAAGGACGTGTTTGCCCATGTGGGTCATGATCCGCATGTTGACCACGACGTAGGCGCTGTCGGTGATCTCGACGCCGATCTTGGCCAGAGGCGAGTCGAGCGGACCCATGCAGAAGGGGATCACATACATCGTCCGGCCCTTCATGCAGCCGTCGAAAAGCGGCTTCAGAGTGGCCTTCATTTCCTTCGGATCCATCCAGTTGTTGGTTCCGCCGGCGGCACCCTTGCGGCGGGTGCAGATGTAGGTGCGGTCCTCCACGCGGGCGACGTCGGATGGGGTCGAGCGGGCGAGGAAGGAGTTGGGGCGCTTCTCCGGGTTCAACCGGGTGAAGGTGCCGGCGTCGCAGAGGAGCTGCGTCAGGCGGTCCCATTCTTCCTGCGAACCGTCACACCATTCGACGTTGTTCGGCTTGCAGAGGGCGGTGATTTCCTCGACCCAGGAGGCGAGGGCTTCGTGTCGGGTGGGATTGCTCATGGCGTGGTGATACGAGACCAAGCCATGCAAGCCGGCAATGCGATCCGAGGATATGCCGTCTTTTCCTACGAATCCGCACAGTGGATCCGGAGTGATCAGAAAATAGGCGCAGCCGGACGCGAAAAACGATTCACGATGCCTCCGCGCCGGCCGGAGGAACGGGCCACCCCGACCCCTACGAAGGCTCGTCCGCGGGGCCCGGGTCGCCCGGAAAGGTCGATCACGCGCCGAGGCGGAGCTGCCACAGCGTGTCGGAGTCCCGGTCGCGCCAGGCAGGCCGCCGGGCGATGGGATCCTGCAAAGTCCGGATCACCTTGCGCCCGGCGGTGCGCAGGTAGGTGTCGACGTCGATCTCGATGACTTCCAGGCCCATGTAGTAGGTGTCCTTGAGCGAGGTGACCGAGTCGGGGCCGAAGGCCGCCGCGAGATGGTCGCGCAGAAGACGGGCCTCGTGACGACCGACGAAGAGGAAGGCGGGCGTCTCGCCGAGGGTCGACTTCGAGCGGATGAGCGCCGACACGGCGGCTGAATCCCAAGTCTCGCCGATGCTCAGTTCGGTCGGGACCTCCCGGGTGTCGGGGAGGGTGGATGAATGATCCTGGTTCATGATGGGTGCGGGTGGTTCGGAAGGGGGCCAGCTTAACGAATCGGCCGCCGGAGACATTTCACCAATCGTGACTGTTTTGTTGGTTGCGGAATCGTCACCCCCGGTCCTTGCCGGGCCGGGAAAGGCGTGGTAACGACCCGGCGGGATGGGATTTCAGGACCGGGACTACGCGCGTGAGGCGCCGACCGCGCCGCGCCTGCCGGCGGTGACGAAGTGGCTGCTGATCCTGAATATCGGGATCTTCCTGTTGGATTTCTTCCAGCGGCCGAGCGGCCTTCCGCCGGGCGTGTATTCCTGGGGACCGCTCAATCGCTGGGGATGCTTCGTTTTCGAAACCGCGGTCATGCAGGGCAGGCTCTGGGAGTTCATCACCTTCCAGTTCCTTCACAACGACGTGGGCCACGTGCTATTCAACTCGATCGGGATCTTCTTCTTCGCGCCCTTCGTCGAACGGTGGTGGGGCAGCCGACGCTTCATCGCGTACTATCTGTTGTGCGGGGCGGCGGGCGGATTGTTCTATTCGATTCTGTTGTTGGTCGGGCTGCTCCCGAATTCGGACTTCGGCACGCCACTGGTCGGCGCGTCGGCGGGAGTCTTCGGGCTCATCTTCGCGGTCTACCGCCTCGCGCCCGCGGTCAGGGTCCAGTTGCTGTTTCCCCCCGTCACGCTGACGATGCGCCAGCTCGCGCTCGCGCTGGCGGCGTTCGCGGTGCTCGTCATCGTCGGAGGGTTGATCTTTCCCAGCGTTCGCTTCTTCTGGAACAGCGGCGGCGAGGCCGGCCACCTCGGCGGGGCGCTGATGGGCCTGCTGCTGATGAGCTTTCCGGGCTTGCTAGGGAAGCGTGACGAGGTCCGCGGGAAGGTCGTCTACGACGCGCGGTTCGTCCGCCGGAAACCCACGCCGAAGCTGCGTCCGCGCACCGAGGTCGATCTGGAGAGGGAGGACGAGGTCGACCGGATCCTCCAGAAGATCTCCGAGCAGGGGATTGACAGCCTGACCGACGGGGAACGTCGTACTTTGGAGGAGGCCAGCCGACGCTGAGCATGGACGACCGGGAGATGATCGAGTGCGGGGAGAAGGAGCGTCAGGTCGAGCGCCTGAGGGCGATCCTGCACCGGCTGCGCGCGCCGGGCGGCTGCCCCTGGGATGCCGAGCAGACCCACGGCTCGCTCGTGCCCAACCTGATCGAGGAAACGTACGAGACGGTGGACGCGATCCAGCGCGGCGACATGGAGCACCTCCGCGAGGAACTTGGCGACGTGCTGCTCCAGGTCGTCTTCCACAGCGAACTGGCCTCGGAGCGGGGTGATTTCGACATGGACGAGGTGGCCCGGGGCATCAGCGAGAAGCTCATCCGCCGCCATCCGCACGTTTTCGGCGAGAGTCGGGCGGGCGACAGCGACGCGGTGCTCAGGCAGTGGGACGAGATCAAGCGCGTGGAGAAGGGGACCGGGGCCGAACCTTTCCTGCACGGGGTCGGCCATGGTCTGCCGGCCCTGTTGCGGGCGGCGAAGCTCCAGAAGAAGGCCGCCAAGGTCGGCTTCGACTGGCCGGACGAGGCCGGCGTGGTGGACAAGATCCGCGAGGAACTCGAAGAGGTGGAATCGGCCGCGTCGCCCGAAGCCGCGGCCGAGGAAATCGGTGACCTGCTTTTCTCGGTCGTGAACCTCGCCCGCTTCCGCAAGCTCGATCCCGAGGTGCTGCTCGCCGCGGCGAACCGCAAATTCGAGGAGCGCTTCGGCAGGATGGAACGGGCGCTGGATGAGCAGGGGATCGGTCTTGAGAAGGCCGGTCTCGAGCAGATGGAGGAGGCCTGGCAGGCGGCGAAAGACTAGGTTCCGAGGGCCTGCGGCGGAGGCCGGCAGCCGAGCAAGAAATGCGCGACATCGGGCCGGACCCGCATAGCCGCCCCGGGTCTAACAAGTGGATGCTCCGCGCGACCGGCAACGACCGGATTCCAGAACACAACCCGATCCATCCATCCAATGAAACCGACATTGACCGTCGCCGCCCTTGTGGCGGCCCTTGCCACGACCGCTTCCGCAAGCCTGATCTCCGTCGAGCCCGGCGGGCCCGTCATGGACACCGGGGGATTCGCGACGGCCCGCCGCCCGATCTCCAACCCGACGCTGTTCGATCTGGCGCTGCCGACGACCAATGTCCACCCGATCTTCCTTCACCACAACCTGCCGGAGCGGGTGGCCGTTCCCGGTGGCACCGTGCCCATGGGAGGCAACGTCCAGGTTTACGCCCTCCAGTTCGAGATCGCCTTCAACGAGCGCCTGTCCCTGGTGGCGACCAAGGACGGTTATGTCGATATCGATGCCGGCACCAACCCCTTGTGGAGCGATGACTCCGGCTTCGCCAACCTCGGTGCGGGTCTGAAGTATGCCTTCATTTACGATCCCGCCAACGCGCTGGCCGTGAGCGGCACGGCGACCGTCGAGGTCCCGACCGGCAACCACGATGTCTTCCAGGGCGAGGGCGACGGCGCGCTCAACCTCATCGTTTCCGGCCTGAAGATGTTCGATGACCTGCAGCTTGCCGGTGGTGCCGGGGTGAAGATCCCCTTCGACGGCCAGATGGCCATGACCTCGTTCATGAGCGGCCACATCAGCTACGAGATCGTGCCGTGGTTCATCCCGCTGGTGGAGATCAACTGGCATCACGTGCTCGACCCGGGCGACGGCACGCCGAGCTTCTTCACCCAGGCGGGCGGAGCCGTTCCGCTGGTGGCCGCCTTCGAGGGGCACGACCTTCTGAACTTCGGGGCGGTGAACTCGTTCCACAACCGCGACCTCGTCACCGCCGCCTTCGGTTTCCGCTCGCGGATCACCGACAGCATCGACCTCGGCGCGGCCTACGAGATTCCGCTGACCAGCGAGGAGAAGGGCATCATCGATGACCGCCTCACCCTCGACCTGATCTGGACCTTCTGATTTCCGGGTTGTTCAAGGAACTGGGAAACCCCGGGCGGCCTCGTGTCGTCCGGGGTTTTTCAGGAGGTGGGCCGCCCTCGGCCCGCAACCAGCGCGGCCGGGTTGGTGGAAGAGGGAAGGAGTCCCTGATGGCCCGGGTCATCGGAAGTCCGGGGCGCCTCCGCCGATGATCCGCGGTTTGACGCGGTCTCCGCAAAATTCCAGACTACCGGAGTGGCCGAAGGCAAACACCGCTGGCTTCCAGGATTTCTAATTCGTCGGTGGGGGCACCTGTTCTGGATAGGCCCGGTCATCGGGTTTCTGACGGGGATGGTGCTGGTTTTTGTTTTCCTGAAGGAGAACGAAACCGTGCGAATGGACATTGAGGCGGGGTGGATCCCGGATCTGGTCGATGGCCAGGGCTACCTTGAGGCACTCCGGAATGAGCTTGGGAGCGACGAAACGCTGCGCGCGATCCAGCGGGAACTGAATCGTCATGGCCGGGGATTGAATTCACCCGTGTGGTGGCTCCGTTCCCGAGTTGAGGTGAAGTCCTCAAGCATTGGGGATGGCTTCGCAAAGGTGCATGTCACGGTGACCCACCATACGATGCGAGGACAGGATGAATTGCGCTATGCATTCGAGGCTGTCGCAGAGCGAGTCGTGCCGAAGGTTCGTGAGAAGTATGTGATCGAGTGGTCGAAGGCGGTGGAGAGGCGGCTCAAGGAGGTCGGACAGGCCATCGCCGATTGGGAGGAGGAGCAAAGGAAAGGTGATGCCGTCGGCCTCGATGTCCCCTTCGCGGACGAGCGTGATCAGTTGGCGGACGATCTGTGGTTGATGGCGAATGAGGAAGGCACGGTGGGCGTGGAACTTCGGTTGCCGGGCACCTTCGCCGGCTACGGACCCTGGTGGAAACCGGTCCCGCCATGGGCCATTCTCATTGCGAAGTGTACCGGCTATGGGCTGCTGGCCGCCTTCCCCGCGGTGTTCCTCTTTGAGATGGTTCGGCCGAGGCGGTGATCGAGTCACTCCGCACTTGGCCCGCCGCCGGTCCCGGCTAGCGTTCGGGCATGCGCGACAAGGCCCTTTCCCTGCTGAAGGAACTGACCGAGGCCCACTCGGTGCCGGGACATGAGGACGAGGTTCGGGCGATCTTCGCCGACGAACTCGGCGAGGTCGGCGATCTTTCCACCGACCGCAACGGCTCGGTTTTCTGCGACGCCGGCGGGGAAGGTCCGCGGGTCCTCGTCGCGGGCCACATGGACGAGGTCGGCTTCATGGTGCAGAACATCACCACCGACGGCTTCATCCAGTTCCTCGCGCTTGGCGGATGGTGGGAGCACAACCTGCTGTCCCAGCGCGTCGAGGTGAGGACCCGGGAGGGTCGCAAGATCCTGGGCGTGGTGGCGTCCAAGCCGCCCCACTTCCTGCCCGAGGCGCAGCGGCGGCAGGTGATGACGATTGAGCAGTTGTTCATCGACGTCGGTGCCGCATCGAGGGAACAGGCGACGGAGGAGTTCGGCATCGCGCTCGGGGATCCGATCGCGCCGGTGGCGGCGTTCACGCCGATGGCGGCGGACGACCTCTACATGGCCAAGGCCTTCGACAACCGCGTGGGCATGGCCGCCGCGATCCATTGCGGCCTGCTGGCCGGAGGCGGGGAAAGGGACAACAACCTGTGGCTCGCCGGCACCGTGCAGGAGGAACTCGGGCTTCGCGGCGCGCGCACCGCCGCGAACGTCGCGCGGCCGGACATCGCCATCGTGCTGGAAGGTCCGCCGGCCGACGACACGCCGGGATTTTCCAGGTCCGACTGCCAGGGGCGCCTCGGCGGAGGCGTGCAGATCCGGCTCTTCGACAACAGCGCGCTGGGCCATCCCGGGCTCGCGCGGCTGGCGCAGGACGTCGCGCGGGAGGAGGGGATTCCTTTCCAGATGACCGTCCGGCGCAGCGGCGGCACCGATGCGGGCAGCTTCCATCTCGCCAACGAGGGCATCCCCTGTGTCGTGCTCGGCGTGCCCGCCCGCTACATCCATTCGCACAATGCCATCATCGACCTCAACGACCACCTCCACATGGTCGCGCTCACCACCTCCCTGGTGCGGCGACTCGACGGAAAGGCGGTCGGCGAGCTGACGAGTTATCTCTGAGTCCGGAGGGGCTGCGAAATTCCGCGGCATCCGGCATTTGGCGTTTAACATTCGTCCCTGGCAGGCGCAGCCTCCCCGGGTGTTCGCGACCTACGTCCACGACCTCGATCCGGTGATCTTCCAGCTCACCGAGAAGATCGCCCTTCGGTGGTATGGTCTGGCGTATCTGGCGGCCTTCGTGGTGGCGGTGCTGCTCCTCAACCACCTCGCGAAGCGCAAGCTGTGGGTGCTGCCGCCGGGATCGGCCGGCGACTTCATCGCGGCGGCGGCGATCTTCGGCGTCTTCATCGGCGGCCGCCTCGGGTACATGCTGTGGTACTGGCCGCAGGAACACGGCTGGTCGTGGGTCACCGACGATCCCCTGGCGGTGTTCCGCGTCTGGGAAGGCGGCATGGCGAGCCACGGAGGCATACTCGGGTTGGTGATCTTCACCTGGTTCTATGCCCGCAAGAAAAAGGTTTCGTGGACCGGGCTGGGGGACGGTCTCTGCGTTGTGGCGCCGCTCGGCCTGGCTTTCGGGCGACTGGCGAATTTCATCAATGGCGAACTGTATGGCCGGACGGCGCAGGGCGTGGCCTGGGCGATGAAGTTTCCGAACTCGCTGAGGGAACAGCCGGATGCGGAGGGCCGCTATCTGGCCGCCGCGCTCGAGGATGAGGAAAAGGCGGTCGGATACTTCGACGACCGCCTGGCACGGCTGGCCGAAGTGAACCCCGACTGGGCCGCGAACGTCCGCGCCTTTCCACTGGACTATCTGGGGCTGCGCTTCGACTGGATGCGCGAGGCGCAGTATCACAACCCGGCCGTCAGCGAGGCGATCGGGCCGTTCCTGGAACCCCGCCACCCCTCGCAACTCTACGAGGCGTTCCTGGAAGGGGTGCTGCTGTTCGCGATCCTGTGGATTCTGCGGGTCCGCCATCCGCGGCTTCCGAACGGCATCCTGACCGGTGTCTTCTTCATCGGCTACGCCGTCTTCCGCATCGTCGGCGAGCAGTTCCGCGAGCCGGATTCGAAGATGGTCGGCCCCCTGACCAGCGGGCAGTTCCTGTCGCTGTTCATGATCCTCGCCGGTGCCGCCTTCATCGTGGTGGCGATGCGGCGTCGGGAAGGAATCAGCGCGGAATCTTGAGCCGCTGGCCGAGACGGATGAGGGATCCGCTGATGCCGTTCGCGCTCTGGATCTTGCCGACAGTCGTCCCGTAGCGCTTGGCGAGGCCGTAGAGGGTGTCGCCCTTGCGCACCGTGTGGTAGACGGCCTGCGGCTTGGGCTTCGGCTTGGGTTTTGGCTTCGGCTGCGGAGCGGGAGCCGGGCTCTCGGTGATCTGGGGACGCGGCTGCGGATCGTTCTGCACGATCATCGGCGGTTCCGGTTCTTCCGGTTCCTCCGGTGCGGGAGGCGTCTCTTTTCATTTCGAAGGATTTTCCGGCCAGGCCTGGACGTATTTGCGGCGGCTGTCGAAAGGTCCGGTGCCGCTCGGATGAGGTCCCGAAGAGCCGCCGCAACCGACCAGCGCGGCTGACAGCAGGGCCGAGATGCTGAAGGCGACGCAATTCCGCATGGGCCAACTATGCGGGTTCCGTGCCGCTTGCAAAGCATGTTTAGGATAACTGAAGCACTTTCCCCAAGCCGGCTCCCAGCGTTTCGCCTTGATTTCGGAAGGCCGTGATGGCACCCCTCCGCCCGGTCGCAAGGCGTTGAGGGGCATTACCTCCGTTGGTAGAGCGTCTCGGTCGCAATGAGATGGTCAGCGGTTCGATTCCGCTATGCTCCACCAGCCTT
>CALGOH010000098.1 GCA_937957985.1 uncultured Verrucomicrobiae bacterium | reverse complement strand
TGCCGGTGCTCGGGGTCGGCAAGCTGCCGCTGCACCACGCCTTCAACAACGTCCTGGCCGACCTTCAAAATGTCTCCTCCCCCACCGAGGCGCATCCGCCCGAGGGCGACGCCCCCGAGGACAAGATCGGTTACGCCTTCAACGAAGCCGCCGAGGGCTACAGCACCTACGGGGTCCCGGGCTGGACGCGCCAAGCGGACATCCTGCGGCCGGTCGCGCCGATCCTCTCGGCCCGCGACGACACCTTTACCATCCGGGCCTATGGCGACGCCCGCAACCGCTCCGGCAAGGTGATCGCCAGGGCCTGGTGCGAAGCCACCGTCCGCCGCACCCGCGAGTATGTCGATCCCGCCGACCCGGCGGACTCGACCGACAGCCTGACCAGCGAGGCCAACAAGACTTTCGGCCGCCGTTTTGAAGTCGTCTCCTTCCGCTGGCTAACACCCGACGAGGTGTGACACCGGCTACATTCTCATCAACCCCCGACCCATCGCCCGAAACCCTTGAAACCCCTTCTCAATATTCTTCTTCTTCTGCTGCCCGTCGCCGCCTTCGCGCAAACCGAGAAGTCGGGGCACACCTTCCGGATCCTGTTCTTCGACCCGCCGGCCGGTGCTCCCGACACACTCTATCTCTACGACGGGAAGGAGGCCCGCGAGGTCGAACTTCCTAGAATGAACTTTTCTCCGGTGTACGAACTCCCGGAAGGCCCACTGAAATTGAGCCTGTTGCCCGAAAGGCCCGTAAACCCTGGGGAAATCCCCATGGGCGCTCCATGCGCGACCGTGCCGGAATCCGTGGTCGATTTCTACCTGCTGGTCACCAGCGACGAAACCAACAAGGTGGCACCGGTCGCCATGCACGTCGTGAACGCCGGAGGTCTGCGCGCCGGCCAGATGCTGTGGTTCAATCTCAGCAAAAAGACGATCGGTGGCACCGTGGGCAGCGAAAGACTCCTCATCCAACCGGGCCAGCACATGTTGCTGAAGGCTCCGGCGAAGGCGAACGGAAGCTACCCGGTGTCTCTCGCTTTCCGAATCCCGGATGACCCGAACCACTATCCGCTGACCGAAACCTACTGGCGGTATGACTCCCAGAGCCGCAGCGTGGTCTTCATCCACTCCCACGCCAACGGCCGAACACCGCGGGTGGAAGGCTTCGCCGATTACCGTCCGCCCCCCGAAACCGCCCAGGCCACCCCGCCTTCATCCGACTCTCCGTGATTTTCAATGAAGCCCGCCCTCCGCATGAACCGCCGTCAGCAACCCGGGGCCGAAGCGAACTTACCGGTAGGTCGCGCCCGTTTCGCCAACCCATGAACATGCGCCTTCTTCCATGCCAGACCGCCCGTCCCTCGCGGTGGAGCGGCTTCGCGCCCGCTCGCGCGCTCGGCACCGCATGTGCGCTTCTCCTATTGTCCGTCGGCACCGCCACTACCCAAGCTTCCTCGCAGTGCGACATTCTTTCGCTTTCGGCGTATGGAAGAAGCGGCGAGATCTATGAGTGGGGTGATTACGGCGAGATCTACGTGCTGGTGCCGTACGGCTCCGATTTGACCTCGGTCAGCCCCACCATCACCCTGTCTCCCGGTGCCACGGTCGATCCCGCTTCCGGAGAAGAGGTGTTTCCAGATCCCTACGACGGATATTTCCTCTATACCGTCACCGCCGAGGATGGCGTGACCCAAAAGGAATACGACGTCTATTTCCTCGAAGGCGACCCGACCGCGGAAATGCTGGGCATGTCGTTCGGCTCAAACGCCGCAAATTTCGAGAAAATCAACGACGATGTCTGGTTCGTCACCTACGCCACCACCGGCGACATCACTGCTCTCGCGCCCACCTACACTCTCTCGGAAGGCGCCACCTGCGACATCCCGTCCGGCACGACCAAGGATTTCACCAACGCCGTCGAATACACCGTTTTTTCCGCGGACGGTTTTTACAGTACCACCTACGTGGTGATGGTCACGGTCGATGCGCCCCTCTTCATCGACGCGGACGGCAGTGGAATGCTGGGCTTCGGCAAGAAGCCTCCGGTGAGCGCGTGGTCCACGCTGTCGGTCCCCGGAGCCGCCGTCGACATCACCACCGCGGCGAGCATGGACGCCGCCATGAACGCCATCGCCGCGAACGGCATCAACGCGCCGCTGGCCAGCTACAATGGTGCAGCGATGGGCGGCGCGTTCTGGCGGTTCGACCAACTCAGACTCGGAACGCAACCGACCGGCAACAAAATGACCTTGCTGAAGGCGACGCTGAAGAACACCAGCGGCGGAACCATCGGCGGGCTCGCCGTCTCTTACCGGCTCGGCGCCACGACCCCGCCCGCGGAACAAATCGACGGTTACCGGTTGTATTGGAGCCTCAGCGGAGACGCCGGCACCTGGAACAGCGCCGGCACGCATCCCGCTTCCGGCACGGGGGTCGCCACCGTCGATTTCAACATCGAGTTTCCCTTGGGATGGGCCGATCAGGAAACCCTCCATGTCGTCTGGGCGGACGACAACGGCACCGGCGTCCAAGGCTCCCTCACCATCGATGAGGCGAGCTTCACGCCCATGGAGCCCGCGGCGAACATGCTCTCCTTCAGCGCCGCCGGGGTGGACGCGGACATTTCCGGCACCGAGATCGACATGGTGGCCCCGCCGGGGGTCGATGTTTCCAGTCTCGCGCCGGTCTATGCCCTCTCCTACGGCGCCACCTGCACCATCGCCTCCGGAACGCCCCGCGATTTCTCGAATCCGGTGATCTACACCGTCACCTCGTCGGATGGCGCGGTCACCCGCGACTATGTCGTGACGATCGCCTCAAGCTACTGGACCCAGGGGCTGCTCGCCGAGTTCTTCCGCTTCAGCACCGGCTACGCTTCCTTGCCCGAATTCACGACGATGACGCCCGAGATGACGCGCGTGGACGCCCAAATCAACTACCCGAGCACCAACGGCGCGTGGTCGGGCCTGCCCTCGGACCTGACCGACAACTTCGGCGCGCGCCACACCGGTGCCGTGCGCATTGATGTGGGCGGCACCTACACCTTCTATCTCACCTCCGACGACGGCTCGACGCTCTGGCTAGACAACGCGCTGCTCGTCAACAACGACGGACTCCACGCCATGCAGGAGCGCTCGGCCACGGTGAATCTCGCGGTCGGATACCATCCGCTGCGGGTCGAGTTTTTCGAGGGAGGAGGCGGTGCCGGCATCACTCTGCAATGGACGGGGCCGGGAATTCCGAAGCAGCTCGTCCCCGCTTCCGCGCTCTACCGGCTGGGCTCGGCCACAAGGATCACCACCACGGAGCTGGCTTCATCGCTCAACCCCTCCTCCACCGGCCAAAGCGTCGCCTTCACCGCGACGCTGCGCTACGGCGGAGCCGTGGCCACCGCCGCCACCGGCACGTATGCCTTCCGCCGCAACGGCGTGGTCGCCGCCGTCGTGCCGCTGACCAACGGCACCGCCACCTATACCACCTCGAGCCTGCCGCCCGGCTCGCACATCATCGAGGCATCCTATTCCGGCGACGACAACTACCGGCCAAGCGAAGCCTCCCTCACCCAAACCAACAGCACTTCGGTCACCCTCACCGTGAACAACGGCAGCGGCAGCGGCACCTATCTCTCCGGCACGACTGTCGCGATCACCGCCAACGCCCCCGGCCTAGGGAAAATCTTCGCCGGCTGGGTCGCCGATAGCGGCGACCCTGCGCTCGCGGATGCCAGCGCCGCCAACACCACCCTGACCATGCCCGCCACCAATGTGACGGTCACCGCCTCCTACCGCGGCGTACCCCCGGCAGGTGTCACGCCGCTGGCCTGGTACGACGCGGCCGACGCCGACACGATCGTCTTGGAGAGCGGCAAAGTCTCGGAATGGCGCGACAAAAGCGGCAATGACCACCACGCCACCCAGTCCAACGGGAGCTTCAGACCGACCAAGGAAACCGACGGCCTTCGGTTCGGTGCCGACGACGCTCATCTCAGCCTGCCGATCATGGCGGGTGATGCGTGGACGGTGATGATGGTGACCAAGAACGACGGCGTGATGACCCGCAACAGTTTCCCTCAAATGCCACTGTCGCTGCAAACCTATGCCGCCGGCACGGCCTTCGGTTCGTCGGGCTCGCAGCTTTCCCGCGAGGTGGTCGCCGTGCTCGATTCGAGCGCTGCGTTCTATTACACCGACCGGCAAGGCGTCTCGGATGCGAACCTGTCTTCCATCTCGCCCACCTCTCATCTCTATTCGTTTGTCCTCGATGGCGATTGGCATATCGGCATGGATGGTTCCGCCAACCTGAGAAACCTCACCAGCGGAGTCCGTCATCCTTTGTTGTTCAGCCAGGTGGAGGGCGGCATCGGGGCCAATGTCCGCCAGAAGACCTCCGACACTTCCCCCGTCGATCAGGAATGGAGTGGCACGATCAGCGAGATCATTCTCATCCCGAATGCCGTCGATCAGGCCCAGCGACAGGAAATCGAAGGCTACCTCGCACACAAGTGGGATGCCATCCATGGCGATACCGTGCTGCGCGACGCGCTGCCGGTAAATCATCCATACAAAACGACGCCGCCCGGCACGAATACCCCGCCGGTGGCCGTCGCCCAGAGCGTGACCGCTCCGGCCGCCACCGCCACGCCCATCACCCTGACCGCCGACGACCCGGACAGCGATCCCCTCAGCTTTGCCATCGTCACGCCGCCATCGCACGGCCAGTTGACCGGCACTCCCCCGAGCGTCACCTACACGCCCACCTTCGGCTACAGCGGCGCGGATGCCTTCACCTTCAAAGTCAATGATGGCCAGGAGGACTCGGCGCCGGCCACGGTTTCGATCACCGTCGAGGAGGGTGATCCCTATGCCCAGTGGCTCGAACTGACCGGCTACGTTCTGGCGGGTGGCCCCGACGACGACGATGACTCGGACGGTTTGAGCAATTTCGACGAATTCGCTTTCGGCCTGGATCCGACCCGCGGAAGCTCGGCCAATCCGATCGTCGCGCCGCTCGACAGGTCAACGCATTCATTCACCTATAATCGCTATGCCTACAGCAAGCTGAGTTATACCGTCTGGATCTCAATGGATCTGGAATACTGGGGGGAAAACCCGGCCGCGGTGAACGAAGTCGTCGGCGCGCCGGATTCAAAAGGCGTGGTGATCGTTCAGGCCACCCTCAACGCCCCGCCGAGCGACGCTCGCAAGTTGTTCGTCCGGGTGCAAGCCGAGTGAGGCCACTCCGCGATGCATCGGCCGATGACGTTCATCCGTTCCATCGCAATCGCGGCCATGGGGGGCGCTGGTATGTTTTCATGCCTGTGCGCTCATCAGGTCAATACCGTCGAGTTCGAATTCCAAGATCTCGGGTCGCAATGGGAACTGCGCGGCGAGATGGACGTGGCCTACATGCGTCCCGAGACGCGCAACGTGATACAGGCCGGACCGTTCAGCCGCGAAGAACTGATGAAATCGACGCCGGCCGAGTGGGAGCGGATCCGCCGCGAGACCGCCCACACCCTCCATCAACTGCTGCACCTCACCTTCGCCGGCGAAGAAGTCCCTTGGGACATCGAGTTCCCCGACTTCGATAAGGCCCCCCTGGAGCTGCCGGTGATGTATGGCGACTGGGCACTGCTGACCGTGCGCCTCGTCGCCGACGCCCGGCCGGGACCCGGCGAACTCCGGATCCACTGGACCACCGACGATCAGGCCCAATTGGTGATCGTCTCGCTGGTCGGTGGCAAGCGGCAGATCTTTTGCGTCTCGCCCGGCGACGAGCAGGTTCTGCTGAAGATGGTCGGCTCAGGAGCGGGCTCCGCAAGTCCGAAGGCAGGTTTCGGCGCCTGGATTCGCACCGGCTACCGCCATGTGTTGCCGCTTGGTTTCGACCACATGCTCTTCATTTTCGGCCTGTTTTTGATGGTCCTGAAATGGCGGCCGCTGATGTGGCAATCGCTGCTCTTCACGCTGTCGCATTCCGCTACGCTCGCCCTCTGCGTGCTCGGCTGGGTACGGCTCGATCCCAAGCTCGTCGAGATCCTCATCGCCTTCAGTATCGCCTTCATCGGCGTGGAAAACCTGGTGGCACACAAGGTCGGCAAACTGCGGTATGCGCTGGTCTTCGGCTTCGGCCTCGTTCACGGCATGGGCTTCGCCAGCGTACTGGCCGACAAGGTGAAGGGCGTCCCGCGCGATGAACTGATCGCGCCGCTGCTGGGCTTCAATATCGGGGTCGAACTCGCCCAAATTACGGTGCTTGCCGCGTCGTTCCTGCTTTTCCGGCTGATCGAGAGCCACCAACGCCTCGGACAAATCGTCGGTTCAGGGTTCGTCGCTCTCGCCGGGGCGGCCTGGATGATCGAGCGAATGTTTTTCTGATGACGACGCCCGGAAGGATCTCGATTTCAAGGCCGTCTGCAGCGGGCTTGTCAGGTTTGATGACAG
>CALGOH010000097.1 GCA_937957985.1 uncultured Verrucomicrobiae bacterium | reverse complement strand
GATAGGGGTAGGGACGGCGCATTGGTTTGCGCCGCCCCTCCCTCCGAACCGTGCAGGCGGATTTCCCGCACACGGCTCTCCAGTCAGCACTTCACTCCGTTGCGGAGACTCAGGTATTCCTTCCGGGCTTCCATCAAGCTGTAGAGCCCGGCCTTTCTGAAGTAGTCGTTGGGCCATCGCTGGTGGTCACGACCACGCCCTCGCCCTCGCCGACCCCGCCGTTTGCGCAGGATCGAACGCAGACGCATCCGGATCCATTTGTCCAGATCGGCATGGACCGTGTCGTGGGCGTGGCGGAAGTAGCCGAACCATCCTCTCAGGGTCGGTTCCAGTTGCCGGCAGATGGCTTCCAGCGGGTGCTTGTTGCAGCGCCGCGTCCGGCGGCGGACGCCGTCCTTGAGCTTGGCCAGGCTTTTCGGCCTGACCAGCCGCAGCAGCTTGCCGCCCTTGCCCCGTTTGAAGCGGTAGCCGAGGAAGTCGAAGAACCCGCCTTCCCGGTTCATGTCCGCCTCGCGGGTCTTGTCCGCGCTCAGGGTCAGCCGTGCGCCTTCCATCCACTCCTCGAGTTCCCGACGGGCTTCCCGCGCTTCGACGCGGCTGCGGCACATCAGCACCATGTCGTCCGCATAGCGGATCAGGCGCACCGTTCCGCGGTTCATCCGCCAGTCCAGCTCGTTGAGGTGGATGTTGGCCAGCAGCGGGCTGATCACCCCGCCCTGCGGACTGCCTTTCTCAGGCTGCCACATCACTCCTTCTTCCATCACACCTTGCTTGAGGAATCCTTCGATCAGTCCGAGCACGCGGCCGTCGGCCACTCGGTCCCGGACCCGCTCCATGAGCAAGCCATGGTCGATGTTCTCGAAGTACCCTTCAATGTCGATGTCCACGATGTGCGTGAAGCCCGCCTTGAGATGCCTCTCGACCTCCCTCAGCGCGTCCATGCACCCGACTCCGGGTCGAAATCCGAAGCTCCACGGGCTGAACTCCTTCTCGAAGATCGGTTCGACGACCTTCTTGAGCGCCGTCTGCACCACACGATCCCTGACCGTGGGGATGCCGAGCGGACGGTGTTTGCCTTTGGATTTCGGGATCATCACCCGTCGCACCGCATGGGGGCGGTAGCTGCCTTCCTTCAGGCGCTCCTTGACGGCGAGCAGCCGCTTTTCGCTGTCTTTCTCGAAGCCAGCCACGCTGATCCGGTCCACGCCGCAGGCGCCTGCGTTTGACCGGACCTGCTCCCATGCGATCCCAAGCGTCCGTTCCGATGCGACCTTGTCGATCAGGCTGAACCACTTGTTTCCTTTCGGCCCTCCGTTTTCAAGGGCCCTGAGCATCGGCTTGGTCCACACCCCGGGTTCGGCCTTGTGGCGCTGCCACAGGTCCTCTCCTTCACGTCTATCCGGGCTCGCGCCCGGAACTGGTGCCGGTGGTTCTTCCCGTTTCATGGTTGCCGCCGATTTGCCTTCCTGCCGCCCTTCGCTCCACGGGCATTACCCCGCTTCCCAGCTCGTATGGCGGCTCTGACTCCTGCCGGGCGCTCCTCGCGGAGCGTGCTTGTCCCGACAGGTCTCCCGTCTTCACGCGCGTGTCCCCTCACAGACATACTGTCACCAACCACCGCGATGGGTGCCCCTCCCCGTTCCGTTCCAAGGCAGGGGCTCCGACGCCTTGCGGCATCGGAGACTTCGCCAGTCAGTCGCAGGCTCGTCACCGGCACCCCGGCCGAATCGTGTTCACTTGTCATTACGGTCTGTCTGTTGGTTTCCGCTGCTTCCCACCCCGCCTCGCAGCGACGCAGTTGCTTCTACTTCTCACCGGCTCACGGCAGCCGATGGGCCGGGTCTTCCACCCGGCGGGATCACACCGCTCGACGGCGCACGACCGCGCGAGCCCACTCGCGCTCCACGGGTCCGGCGATGCGCGAGTGGGCTCGCGCGGTCCTGAAGACCTGCTCCACCGCGCCGCTCTGTAAAATGACCGTCAAGCGTCCGCCGACATCTTGCCCGCACCCGCAGTCCGGGGCATCATGGCAGACGCCATGAACATCCGATCCGCTATTCTAACATCCGTCGTCGCCGGAGCCCTACATGCCTCCGCTTACGAACTCCACGAATGGGGCACCTTCACCACCGTCGCCGGGTCCGACGGCGTGCTGCTCACCGGTCTCGAGCGCGAGGAGGAAGCCCTGCCGGCCTACGTGCGCCATCACCCGGGCTTCATGAACCATCTCCCCTTCGTGGCCGGGAACTACTTCAAGCGCATGCCCGTGCCCGTGCGCAACGTGAAGGTGAAGATGGAAACGCCGGTCATCTACTTCCACTCCGACCGGGCGTTCTCCGCGAAGGTGGCCGTCGGCTTCGAGGGCGGCACGATCAGCCAATGGTATCCCGAGCGGAGCGGCGGAGAGAGGCTCGAGGACTACTTCCGCCACCGGCCGGAAGACCAGCAGTGGATCGATTTCTCCCGCGCCTACCAGGGATCGATCGAATGGGAGATCGACGTCCTTTCTCCGGAGGAAAGCCGCAACACGGTCATGTTCAAGCCGGACGACCTGCTCTAGTGGACGCGTGCCCGGATCCCCGAGGCCAACGTGTTACGCGCCGACGACGGCGAGACCGAGGGCTTCCTGTTCTACCGCGGACTGGGCAGCTTCGAGCCCGGACTGCACACCACCGTCGATGACGAGGAAACCCTCACCCTCCGCAACGACACCGGCGGCACGATTCCCCACCTCCTCGTCTACGAGAAGATGGACGACGGCGCCACCCGCTGGCTCGAATCCACAAAGGTCCTCGCCGCAGGGGAGGCGCTCGATATTCCCGAGGACCAACTCGGGAAGGGCGATCCGGGATTCGACCGCCGTCTCTACCGCAACCTGCGCGACCGCCTCGCCGATCAGGGCCTGCTCCGCTCCGAGGCCGACGCGATGGTCCAGACCTGGTGGCAGAGCTACTTCGAGCGTCCCGGCCTGCGGGTCTTCTGGGTGCTGCCGGACAGCCGCACCGATGCGATCCTGCCGCTTTCGGTGACTCCGGTCCCGGATAAGATCGTGCGGGTGATCGTCGGCCGCTCGGAGGTCATCCGCCCGCGACATGAACGGGAGTGGTTGCGGCTCGCCCGCTCCGGGAACGACGAGGACCAGCAGCGCCTTGCCCGGATCCGGATCGATCGCTTCGGGCTCGCCTATCAGGAGCGCATCGACGCGCTCACCAAGACCGCAAAACGCTGAAGGACCACGCGAGCCCACTCGCGCATCGCCCGACCGGTCAAGCGCAAGTGGCCTCGCGCGTCCCTCACTCCCCACCCGGCCCAATCCGTCGCACGATCTCCGACACCGGTCCGACACCCTCCACCACCTCGACGTCGCCACCCGGTTCCAGATCCGCGAGTTGCGAGTCGAGCAGTCCGTGCGGCATGAAATGCTCGCGCTCCCGCATCCGGCGCTCAAGCTCGTCGCGCGGCACGGTCAGCACCACGAAATCGACCGGCCCGGCGAGTTCCCTGAGCCGGTCCCGATATCTCCGCTTCAGCGCCGAGCAGGCGAGCACGACGGATTCCCGCGCCGCAAGCTCCCGCCCCAAGGTGTCGAGCCACGGGAGACGATCCTCATCATCCAGCGGAATGCCGGAACGCATCTTCGCGAGGTTCGCCGGAGGGTGGAAATCGTCGGCGTCGAGAAAGGGCACGCCCAGGCGCTCCGCCAGCGCCCGGCCGACGGTCGTCTTCCCGCAACCCGACACCCCGGCGATGATCCACCTCCCGTGCATCGCGGCAGCATTCCCGCAAACGGGTGGCATGCCGATCTCATAATCGGCGCTCCATCCGATCACCGCTCCTGCATCTCGCCGGACTCGTAGGCCTCGACCAGGTCCTCCAGCGCACGGATCTGCGCCAGGATGCGCTCGCCCTCCTCGGTGTCGCCCACCATCCGGGGATGATCGTAGCCGCGCACGGTCGACATCGTCGGGATCAGATCCTCGCCTTCCTTCACCGCCGCCACCGGATCGGGAAAGGCGTGGTGCTCGGCCAGGACTTCCCCCTCCGGACCCAGGATGAAGGTGTAGCCGCGGTCGCCGTAGGCCTCGGAAAAGGCGCCGTCGATGGTCACCGCGTTGCCGCCCTTCTTGAGCGGACTTTCGCCCTTCTCGACCTTCACCGGCACGTGGCCGTTGACGATGATCCCGCCCTCGGCCACGCCCATTTCCCGGCAGATCCGGTCGCAGAACTCGAAATCGTGGATCCACCGGAACCACGGGTTCTTGGTCTCCTTGTGGGTCGCCTTGTCCTCGACGAAATAGGTCTCGAAGGTCGCCATCCGGTCCTTGCCGAAGAGCGGCGACTTCGGCCCCGCCCACAGGTAGAAGAACCAGTCGAGGTCGCCCTGCGAGACCTGCGCCCCGTCGCGGAAGGCGCGCTTGATCACGCGGTTGAGCGCCGGGAACTGCTCGGGGCCGCGGCACTCCTTGCCATCGATGCTCAGCGGCAGGTAGCCGCCGTCCTCATCCACCGCGAGGCAGGCGTGGAAGATCACCGCGCGATCGCGCACCAGCGCCATCTGCCCGCGGTCGGCCAGCCACTTCATGTGCTCCCACAGCCGCGGCGAGCCGGTGAAGGACTCCTTGAGGCGGTCGATGCAGTGCTGCTCCTCGGGCGACAAGCGGTTGGGGTCGGCCGGGTCGATCGTCGGCAGGCAGGTGTCGCGCAACGGATACGTTCCCTCCTGCAGTTCGATCGTCCCGTTTTCGTAGTCGATCCGGCGCAGCAGGTTGCGGTCGTCCATTTCCCACTCCGGGTGGCGCTCGATCATCTGCCCCTCGAGCTTGAACTCGAGCACCGCCGCCGCCTTCTGCATGCGGGCGATCAGCACCCGGTCGCGCTCGCCCTCGCGCTTCGAGAGGAAATGCTCGGCCGGATCGTCGGCGTAGGCCGTCTCGGCGAGCTGCTCGAGCGCCTTGGTCAGCAGGCCGTAGCCCTCCTCGAGCTGATAGAGCCGGCGGTAGCGCAGCGAAATCCGCAGCACCAGGGCGATGAGCGCCTCGCTGCCGAGGCACGCGCCCATCCAGCTCACGTCGTGGTTGCCCCAGATCAGCGAGACGTTCGGCTGGCGGATCAGGTAATCGATCACCCGGTCGATCCGCGGGCCGCGGTCGCCGAGGTCGCCGGCGACGATGGTTTCCTCGACCGTCAGGCTGCGGATGAACCGCGATGCGCTGCGGATCGCGGAGAAGTCGAGCCGGCGGCGCACCATCTCCCGGATCGGCACTTCGAGAAACACCGGCGCGTGCCCGCCCGCCGGATAGTTGAGCAGCACCTCGAAAAGCTCGCGGTGCTCCTTCGGCGCGAGCTGCTTGACCGTCTTGCGCCGCCGGTCGCGGATCATCACGCGGATCAGCTCGAACTGCCGCTCGAGCGTCGAGCGGACCCACCGCTCGCGGGCGGCCTCGTCAGCCAGCTCGTCGTCCTTCAGTTGGAGAATCTCGGCCGGGTAGTAGAGAACGTTGAGGAACTCGCGGAACTCGTCATCCGAAAGCCGCTCGCGGAAGAGGTCCGAAACCAGCGGCCGCAGGCGTCCCGACGCGTTGTTGATCACGTGCCGCAGCTTCTTCGCCTCGCCGTGGATGTCGGAGATCACGTGGATCACCCCCTTCGGCAGCTCGAGCTGCGCCTTCAGCGCGGCGATCTCCGCGACCGCCGACTCGATCGTCGGATACCGCTCCGACAACGCGCGATGAAACCACTCGGCCATGCCCGATCCCAAAGCAATCCAGCGGCCAACCCAAGCGCGAACCTTTCGTCCGAAGATCCGAAAGTCAAAGGCCCGACCTGCCCACCTGAAGGCTGTTCGAAAACGGCCGCCACAGAGGACTTTCGACCTTGGACCTTCAGACCCTCGACCGACTCCCCCGGGACTCAGTCCAGCTTCTTGATCCGGATGTTCTTGTAGAACACCGTGCTGCCCGGGTCATGCGCCTGCAGCGCGATCAGTCCGCCGCCCTCGACCAGCTTGTCCTGTTCCCCCTCCGGCTTGAAGTCCTTCACGACCTCCTTGCCGTCGATCGTCACGTTCACCACGCCGTCCTCGACGCGGATCACGTACTGCATCCACTCGTCGTCCTTGAACGGCTCCTTGTTGTCGACGATGGCGTAGAGTCCGCCGCTCTTCCGCCAGTCGGAGTGGGTGTTGTTCACCTGCACCTCGTAGCCCTGCTTGATCGGCCAGCCCTTCTCCTGGTAGGCCGCGTGGAAGAAGACGCCGCCATTGGAGTTCTCCTTGGTCATCACCTCGAGCCGCAGCTCGAAGTCCTCGAATTTCGCCTCGCCGTCCTTGCCGACGTAAAAGGCGTGGGCGCGCGGACCGAAGGCGACGATGGCCCCATCCTTCACGCTGAAGGAGTCCGGATTCTCCGAGACCTTCCAGCCGTCGAGGGTCTTGCCGTCGAAAAGCGGAACAAAGCCCTCCTCGGCAGCAAGGAGCGGGCTGGCGGCAAGAGCGATGGCAAACAGCGTGTGTTTCATGATGCCGGACCCTACGCACGGGCCGGCCGGCTTCTCACGCCGAAAGTTCGGGCTTCCAGAGAAACTCCTGGCCACCCCTGCGCCCCCTCCTGACACCGGCGGAGATTGAAGCTCTGAAAGTCGGCCACACTCCCGACAGAGCGAAGGCTTTTGTTAAAAATCACGGACCCCTACGAGAGACCCCTATGAGACGATCCACGGGTGCTCCTGCCCCTATTCAATGTCTTCTTTAGAAAGCGGGGTAGGAAAGCCGCAGAACGGAGCCACCAAACACCAAGGGAATCGCACGACGGCAACAACCTTCCCGTTTTGAACAAGATAAAACCACCTACTCCGCTTCCATCTCCGACTCCAGAAGTCCAAGGTGACCGCGAGGACTCCTGTCTCACTGACACCCACAGAGATTACTTTGTTTCTCTCGGCACCATACTTCCGGACCATTGGAAAAACGGCAACGCCAAGAGTGACATCAGTAGAAACACATCAACCAGGTCCTTCGAAAAAACACAAACAAGGAACAACAATACGAGCCATCTTGCAAGGTATGGGCGACCATCGAGCCAAAGAATCCAACCCTTCCCACCGATGGCTTTCTAAGTTCTCCTCGCACGCCGGAAAAGCAGATTCCACAGAGTCGCGTCGGCACGCTCGTCCCGGGAACTGCTGGCTGGACGCGACCCTCTCCCGATGCGACACTCACCGCGTGACTTTCCCCGATCTCGACCGCATCACCTTTGATTCCTCGATCATGGGCGGCAAGCCCTGCATTCGCGGAATGCGCGTCACCGTGGGCACGATTCTCGGCCTGATCGCTTCCGGCACCGAGCGGCGGGAGATCCTCAAGCTTTATCCCTACCTCGAAGAAGAAGACATCACGGCCGCGCTTGCGTATGCCGCTTGGCGGTCCGAGGAACGGGAGCTTCCCGTCGCTGTGGCAGGGTGAGAATCCTGATCGACATGAACCTTTCCCCCGAGTGGGGCGCGGTTCTCGAGCAGGCCGGATGGCAGGCAACGCATTGGTCGGTGATCGGCGAGTTCAACGCCCCGGATACCGAAATCATGGAGCACGCCCGGTCGGGCGGATTCCTCGTGTTCACCCACGATCTTGATTTTGGCGCAATTCTGGCTTCCACGGGCGCGGTGGGACCAAGCGTGATCCAGCTCCGATCCGAAGACACCCGGCCCGAGACGATGGGCGGCGTCGTCCTGGCAGCGCTTGAGACCCACCGCGAGGCCTTGAGTACCGGAGCGCTGGTCACCATCGACCCCCGGCGAATGCGGGTCACGCTTCTCCCCCTGAGGCGAGGCAATTGACCCAGCGAACTAAAAGGAGGTCCAAAACCCCGCTTGCCGCCACCGCCTTCCCCCTCCACCAATAGGCGGTGTCCTCGCTGATCCGCCGCAGCGGTCCCTTCGCCCACCGCAACGCGCGGCTCTTCGTGCTGTTCCGGGTACTCTACAACGCCCGGGCCTACTATCCCATCCTGGCGATCTTCTTCACCGACCTCGGGCTCACCCTCGACCAGTTCGTGATGCTCAACTTCATCTGGTCCGGCGCGATCTTCCTGCTCGAGGTGCCGTCGGGCGCGCTGGCCGACACGCTCGGGCGCAAGCGGCTGCTCGTCATCTCGGCGGCGATCATGGTGGTGGAAATGGGGATCCTCCTCTTCGCTCCGGCCAACGGCGGCTGGCTGCTGCTGTTCCTCTGCGGGCTCAACCGCTTCCTCTCCGGCGCCTCGGAGGCCGGGGCGAGCGGGGCCGATGAGGCCATCGCCTACGACGCGCTGCCCGAGGACGATCGCGAGTCCGCGTGGGACGAGGTGATGGCGACCATGATGCGCTGGCAGGCCGCCGGTTTCCTCATCGCGATGTCGCTCGGCGGCCTGCTCTACGATCCGAGCTGGCTCGGAAAGATCATCCCCGGCTTCGCCATCGATCCCGCCCTCGCCCATCGCCTGCCGGTCGCGCTCGTCTTTCTCCAGGCGATCGGCTGCCTGCTCATCACCCTGCGGCTCGAGGAGCAGGGCCACGACGACGAAGCCCGCGCCTCCGACCGCTGCCGCTCGGCCTTCCGGCTGACCCTCCAGACCGCGAAATATGCCTTCACCACCCGCCGGATTGCGATGGTGCTGGTCGGCGCGCTGCTGGTCGACGCCGTCGTGCGCAACTTCGCCACCATCAACAGCGAATACTACCGCCTCATCGACCTGCCCGAATGGTCCTTCGGCTTCATCGGGTCGGTGATCGCCATCGGCAACTGGTTCGTCCCCGGCATCGCCAAGCGGGTGAACCACCGCTTCGACACCATGACCGTGCTCGCCATCGCGGCGGGCGCCACGCTCGTCTCGCTCGCGCTGCTCGCCCCCGCGTGGCCGTGGGTCGGCCTGATCCCGGCCGCCCTCACCCTGTGCCTGCTCGGCTTCGTCGGCTTCACGGTCAGCCGCTTCCTTCACAGCGTCGCCGACTCCTCCCAGCGCGCCACGCTGCTCAGCGTGAAGGGCCTCGCCTTCAACCTCGGCTACGGCCTCTGGTCGCTCGCCTTTTCCCTGCTCCTCGCCGGATTGCGCGACGGCGCGGATGACTCCGCCGCGTTCCAGAGCGCGCTGTGGTGGCAGGTCGGCATCATCGCCGCCATCGTCATTCCCTTCTTCACGTGGGCGATCGCCTCACGCCGTGAAAAATGAACCGCAACCTCGGACTCCCGTGAAGGTTTTCCACTTCATGAAAGTGCTGCTTCTCCTGATCTCCGTGAGCCTGGTCTCGTGCGCCGCCACCATGCCGGACGTGGCCTACGTCACCGACGGCGACCCGCTGCAGAAGCTCGACCTCTACCTGCCCGAGGGCGAAAGCGCCGAAGCGCGACCGGTGCTCATCGCCATCCACGGCGGCGGCTGGGCGATCGGCGACAAGGGCAATCCCGGCTTCGTCCATCCGAAGTTCGGCTGGTTCAAGCAGCACGACTTCATCGTCGCCTCGATCAACTACCGCCTGTCGCCGGCGGTCAGCCACCCGGCCCACGTCGAGGACGTCTGCGAGGCCATCGCCTGGATCGGCGAACACATCGCCGAGCATGGTGGTGACCCGGACCGGCTCTACCTGATCGGCCACTCCGCCGGCGCGCACCTCGCGGCGTTGGCGGCGGTCGATCGCGACAAGTTGAAGGCGGCCGGCGGCGATCCGGAGGCGATCAAGGGCGTGATCCTCCTCGACGGCGCCGCCTACCACGTGTCGCGGCAGATCGAAGCGGCGGGGGGCGGCAGGATGTGGATCAACGCCTTCACCGACGACCCAGCGACCCAGCGCGATGCCTCGCCGACGCTGAAGGTGGCGAAGTTCGACGCCACCCCGCCACCCTTTCTCATCCTCCACGTCGCGACCCGCCCCAGCTCGACCGAGCAATCCGAAGGTCTCGCCCGCGCCCTCGGCCGCAAAGGCGGCAAGGCCACCGTGGTCGGCATCGAGGGGAAGAATCACATGACCATCAACCGCGACCTCGGCAAGCCCGGCGATCCCACGACCGAGGCGGTGGCGGAGTTTCTCCGCTTGAAGCCGGAGTAGGGCTTCGCGGTCCAGCACGCTTCCCACCGGACGAGCATTGCTTGCTGTCTTGACAGCAAAAAGTTGTGCTGTCACGGTGCAAACATGAGGACGACGGTCACCATCGACCCGGATACCGAGAAGCTGCTGAAGGAAGCCGCCAGGTCCACGGGGCAGTCCTTCAAGGTGGTCCTGAACGAGGCCATCCGGAAGGCGCTGGGGGAAAGGCGCACCGAACCGTTCCGGGTCGAGCCGCTCTTCACCGCGCCGTTTCCGAAATCACTGGACGACGCCAACTTCAACCAGCTCGCCGACGCGTGGGAGGATGAGGAATCGCTGACCGAGCTGACCCCCTGAATGATCGTCCCCGATCTCAACCTGCTGCTCTACGCCTACAATCCGCACACCCGTCACCATGAGCGGGCGCGCGATTGGTGGGAGGGAGTGGTGAATGGTGGCGAGCTCATCGGCCTGCCGCATGAGATCCTGTTCGGCTTCGTCCGGATCTCCACGAATCCCCGCCTGGGAGCGGCCGCCGTGCCGCTGGCCGATGCGGGCCGGGTCGTCTCGGGCTGGATCGATCAGCCCAACACCCGCATCCTCAATCCCGGTGCCGATCATTTCCAGCGGGTCATGCAGCTCATGGAAAGGTCGAACTCCGTCGGCCGGGTCCTGTCTGATGCGGTTCTCGCGGCCCACGCCATGGAAAATCGGGCGACGCTTCACTCCAACGACACCGACTTCGCCCGCTTCGAGGGGTTGGACTGGATCAACCCGCTCGCCTGACGCGGTCACCGCGCCGCGCAAAGACTTGCCTCCCGCCGAAACATGCGGTCCGCTCGGGGCGTTTCCCCAACCCCGATCATGAGCAAGACCATCCGCGTTCTCTGCGTCGGCGCCGGCCACATGGGCCGCTCCCACGCCCTCGCCTACCACCGGATCCCCGAATTCGAGATCGTCGGCATCTGCACCCGTTCGGCGGGATCCCGCGAAAAGCTCAACGAGGAACTCGGCGGCGGCTACGCGCTGTTCGACGATTTTTACAAGGCACTCGAGGAGACGAAGCCCGACGCCGTCTCGATCTCGACCTATCCGGACACCCACGCGCCCTACGCCAAGGCCGCCTTCGAGGCCGGGGCGGATGTGTTCATCGAGAAACCGCTCGCCGACACCGTCGCCGAAGCCGAGGAGATCGTCGCCATGGCCCGCGAAAAGGGCCGCAAGCTGGTGATCGGCTACATCCTCCGGCACCACCCTTCGTGGCAGAAGTTCATCGAGATGTCGCACGAACTCGGCAAGCCGCTGGTGATGCGCATGAACCTCAACCAGCAGTCGTCCGGCGACAACTGGACGACCCACAAGAACCTGATGTCGTCCATTTCTCCCATCGTCGACTGCGGCGTGCACTACGTCGATGTGATGTGCCAGATGACCCGCTCGAAGCCGGTCCGCGTCTCCGGCCTCGGCGCACGGCTCACCGACGAGATCCCCGAGGGGAAGATCAATTACGGCCACCTGCAGGTGACCTTCGAGGACGGATCGGTCGGCTGGTACGAGGCGGGCTGGGGTCCGATGATGTCCGAGATGGCCTTCTTCGTGAAGGACGTGGTCGGCCCGAAGGGCTGCGTGACCATCGAGGCGCGCGAGGCCGCCGGCGCCGGCGCGTCGTCGGACGTCGACTCGCACACCAAGACCAACACCCTGCGCCGCCACTTCTCCGAGCTCGACGCGAACAACCGGTTCACCCGCGAGGACGAATGGGTCGAGACCGGCGACGAACCCGACCACGACGAACTCTGCAAGCGCGAGCAGGAGTACTTCCTCGAGGCCATCACCGGGGACCTCAACCTCTCCGACCACATGGACGACGCGATCAACTCGATGCGCATCGTCGACGCCGCCGACCGCAGCTTCCGCACCGGACAAACCATCGAACTCTGAATTCCATGAAGACCATTCCCGCGATTCTTTCCCTGCTGACCCTCGCCGCCGTGGCGGCCGAACCGGAATGCCAGTCCCGCCCGCTCTTCGACGGCAAGACCCTCGATGGCTGGAAGGGCGACGGCTACGTCGTCGAGGACGGCGCCATCGTCTGCACGCCGAAGGGCCGCAACCTCGTCACCGAACGCATCTTCGCGAACTACATCCTCGACTTCGAATTCAAGCTCCCGCCCGGCGGCAACAACGGCCTCGGCATCCACTACCCCGGCGAAGGCGACGCCGCCTACACCGGGATGGAGATCCAGGTGCTCGATGACACCGCGGAGAAATACAAGGACCTCAAGGACTACCAGTTCCACGG
This sequence comes from uncultured Verrucomicrobiae bacterium, assembly GCA_937957985.1. Classification (GTDB taxonomy): domain Bacteria; phylum Verrucomicrobiota; class Verrucomicrobiia; order Verrucomicrobiales; family Akkermansiaceae; genus Haloferula. Next base: position 7,257 of record CALGOH010000097.1, on the reverse strand, counting down.
ATCGATCTACACCATGGTGCCGGCGAAGAAGGGCCACCTGAAGCCGGTCGGCGAATGGAACAAGGAACGAGTGACGGTCATGGGCGACACCGTGAAGGTGGAGCTCAACGGCGTGACCATCACCGAGGCCGATCTTTCCGAACTCCAGAAGAAGCATCCCAAGCACAAGGGCGTGCGCCGCCGTGCCGGCCACATCGCCCTGTGCGGCCATGGCGACAAGGTGGCCTTCCGCAACCTCAACATCTGCGAACTGCCGCCGGCCGCCAACGTCGAGGAGGTGAAGAAGCAGGGATTCGAAAGAATTTTCGACGGCGAGAGCCTCGCCGGCTGGAAGACCGGCGAGGGCGACCACTGGACCGCCGCCAACGGCGTGCTGATGTACGACGGCAAGGGCAGGCACCTCTGGACCGCGAAATCCTACAAGGACTTCACCATGGTCTTCGACTGGCGCTGGGCCGCGCCGGGACCGGTCATGGACCGGCCCATCATCGGACGCGACGGCAACGACACCGGCCAGAAGGTGCGGGTCCAGGAACTCGACAGCGGCATCTACCTGCGCGGGACGGAGAAGTCGCAGGTGAACCTGTGGAACTGGCCGGTCGGGTCGGGCGAGGTCTGGGGCTACCGCACCGACAAGAACATGTCCCCCGAAGTGCGCGCCGCGGTGACGCCGAAGCTCAAGGCCGACCGTCCGGTCGGCGAGTGGAACCGCATGATGATCACGATGAAGGGCGACCAGCTCACCGTCGTGCTCAACGGCCTGACGGTGATCAACGGCGCCACGCTTCCCGGCGTGCCGCCCGAGGGAGCGATCGCCCTACAGCACCACGGCTCGAAGCTCGACTTCGCCAACCTCTGGATCAAGGAGCACTGAGGCCGTCCGCCTTCCTCTGCAACGCCTCCGCGATCACGTGATCGCCGCCGGGGCGGATCGTGTTACGGTGGCATCGTCTTCGTCGGCTTTCTGGCGAAGACTTCCCCCAAAACCAACATCCCCCCCATGAAATCCGCATCCCCCCTGCGGACGAGGAAGCCTGCCGGCCTGACCCTGCTCGAACTGACCGTGGTCATCGCCGTGCTGCTCGCCCTCGTCTCCGTCACCATGATCGGCACCCGCGCCTGGAAGCGCGGCTCGGACCGCGCCGCCTGCCTCGTTCACATGCGCAACATCCAGGCCAGCGTGCGCGCCTACCAGAACCTCTACGGCTACGCGCCGGGCACGATTCCCCGCGCCCAGGACGGCACCCAGTCGATCGCCGACCACCTGCAGGCAAAGGGCTACATCTCGGACAACGTGCACGGGATGCTGAAGGGCCTGAGCGAATGCCCCGGCGGCGGGAGCTACGAAATCGACCGTGAGGAGGTGTTCCCGCTGCACGGCGAGCTCTACGTGAAGTGCTCGTTCGGCGTGGCACAACGGCATCAGTTGCCCGCGGGTCGCGAGTGGTGAGCTTGCGGGTGCCGCGGCAAATCGCGGCTTGTCAGGACGGGCGCGACGCCCAAGGTTGCGCGTCCGCCGCCGCCGATTCCGCCGCGCGCCACCTTCCATGGAAACCCCTCCCTTCTCCGAGCTCGGCCTTCCCGAGCCGCTCCTCGCCGCGATCGAAGCCCTCGGCTTCGAGCGCCCCTCGCCCATTCAGGCACTGGCCATACCGCCAGCGATGCAAGGCGAGGACCTGGTCGGTCTTTCCCAGACGGGATCCGGCAAGACAGCCGCGTTCTCGCTGCCGCTGCTCGCCGGCATCGATCTCGACGACCGCTTCCCGCAGGCGATCGTGCTTTGCCCCACCCGCGAGCTGGCCAACCAGGTCTGCGAGGACGTCCACCGCTACGCTTCCCACATGAAGGGCCTGCGGGCGGTGCCGGTGTACGGGGGGGCGCCGATCGACCGCCAGTTCCGCGCGCTGCGCCAGGGCGCCCACGTCGTGGTCGGCACCCCGGGCCGCGTGCTCGACCACCTCAAGCGCCGGTCGCTCGACCCCTCCGGCATCAGGATGGTCGTGCTCGACGAGGCCGACCGGATGCTCGACATGGGCTTCCGCGAGGAAATGGAGGACCTCCTCGGCCAACTGCCGGAGGACCGTCAGACGCTGTTCTTTTCCGCCACGATGAACCGGGCGGTGTCGACCCTGATCGAACGCTTCGGCCGCGAGCCCAGGACCATCCAGGTCGAGCAGAAGTCGAAGACCGTCAGCTCGATCGACCAATGCTGCTACGAAGTCCGCCAGCGCTCGAAGGTGGAAGTCCTGTCGCGGCTGCTCGACATGGACGAGGCCCGTCTTTCCATCGTCTTCTGCAACACCAAGCGCTCGGTCGACGAGGCCACCGAGGCCCTGCTCGCCCGCGGCTACGCGGTCGACCGGCTGCACGGCGACATCACCCAGCAGATGCGTGAGCGCGTGCTCAAGCGTTTCCGCGAGGGCACCGTCGAGGTGCTCGTCGCCACCGACGTCGCCGCCCGCGGGCTCGACGTCGACGAGATCGACCTGGTGATCAATTACGACCTGCCGCAGGACCCCGAGGACTACGTCCACCGCATCGGGCGCACCGGCCGGGCCGGTCGCAGCGGCCGGGCCGTGAGCTTCGTCTTCGGTCGCGAGCTGCACCGGCTCGAAATGATCGAGCGCTACACCAGGCAGAGCATCCGCCGCGAGCGCGTGCCGTCGCAGGAGATCGTCGAAGGGCGAATGGCGGACCGGCTTTTCGAGCAGCTCAAGGAGCGGCTCGGCGACGGCCGGTTCGACTCGTACGCCGATCAGCTCGACCGCCTGCTCGAGCAAGGCTTCACGCCGACCGATGTGGTCAGCGCGCTGGTCTCGATGCTGCGCGAAGAAAGCGGCCGTGAATTCAACGAGGTTCCCGAAGACAGCGAGGAACCCGGCCAGCGGCGCCCGCGCAAGGAACGTCCGCCGCGCGAGAAAGGTCCGCGACGCGAGCGAACCGGCCCCCACGACAACGCGGACATGACCCCGCTGTTCCTTTCGCTCGGCAAGCAGTCGGGCGTGAAGGTCGGCGAGATCATCGGCATGCTCTACAACGAGTCAGGCGTCCCGCAGGGCGCGATCGGCCACGTCAAGATCCTCTTCAAGCACAGCCGGGTGGACGTGAAGAAGGAGTTCGCCGACCAGATCATCAACGCCATGAAGGGCGTGAAGTTCCGCGGCAAGCCCTTCGTGCTCGACCACGACCGGGGGTGAGGAGTGGCGCTTTCCAAGCGCCATATCAGGGCCGGGCGGCCTCCCGGCCGCGGAGGGAGGCGGGCCATCAGGTTTCGTTCGTCACCCGATTCGACGCAGCGCCACAGGCCGCGGCCGGGAGGCCGCCCCGTCATGGCTCCTGCAAGGAGCCACTCCCCAGCGCCGACCGCAGGTCGTTGGCGGCCGAGCTCGCCTTCTCCTTCGCCTCGTCGGTGTCGGGCTCCTCCTCGGTCATCGGCAGGCGCGCCGCCTTTTCGATCCGCGCCGGCGTTTCGAGCGACTGCCCGTCGGGCGCGGCCTGGAGTTCCTCGAACTTGCGCGCGGTGCTCAGCACCCGCGTCTCGTACGAGCCGACCGCCGAGTTGAAATGGCCCACCGCCGAATCGAGCGACTTGCCAAGCTTGGCGAAGTGGCCTGCCAGCGTCGCCAGTCTCTCGTGCAGCGTGCGCCCCAGCACCGAGATCTCGCGCGCGTTCTCCGCCAGCGCCTCCTGGCGCCAGCCGTAGGCCACCGCCCGCAGCAGCGCGATGAGCGTGGTCGGCGTGGCGAGGATCACGCCGTGGTCGACCCCGCGCTCGATCAGCCCGGGGTCGCTCTGCAGCGCGGCGGAGAAGAACGACTCGCTCGGCAGGAACAGCACCGTGAACTCCGGCGCGTGCTCGAACTGCGAGGTGTAGTTCTTCGAGGACAACTGCGAGATGTGCGTCCGCACCTGTCGCGCGTGGCGATTGAGGGCCTCGTCACGAGACGCGTCGTCCGCGGCCTCGATCGCGTCGAGGTAGGCATCCATCGGCGTCTTGGAATCGACCACGATCGTCTTTCCGCCCGGCAGCCGCACGACCAGGTCGGGCCGCAGCCGTTTCCCCTCGTCGTCGGTCGTGCTCGTCTGCGTCTGGAAATCGCAGTGCTCCTGCATGCCGGCCATTTCCACCACGCGGCGGAGTTGGATCTCGCCCCACTGGCCGCGGCCGGTCGGCTGGCGCAGCGCCTTCACCAGTTGCGCGGTCTCGCGCTGCAGACCGGTCTGCGCCTCGGCCATCGCCTTCACCTGCGTCTTGAGCTCGGCGTAGGCACCCTCACGAGCCTTCTCGATCTCGCCGATCCGGCCCTCGAACTTGCCGAGCGTCTCGGTCACCGGCTTGACCATCTGCTCGATCGCCACGCGGCGCTTCTCCAGTTCGCCCTTCGCCTCGTCCTGCTGCGCCTGCAAGGTCTGCTTGGCCATCCGATAGAACTGCTCGGTGGACGACTTCAGCGCGTCGGCCGAGAGCGCCTTGAAGACATCCGACAGCCGCTTCTCGGTCTGCTCGAGCAGTTCCTGCTTCTCCTTCGCCGACTTGCCCTCCTGCTCGAGGCGGGTCTTCAGCTCCGCGACCTGGGTGCGCAGCGTTTCCGCCTGCCTTTCCTCATCGTCGGCGGCGGCCTGGGCCTGGGCAAGGCGCGCCTCGAGGTCGGTCGCGCGGCGTTCGCCGGCGCCGAGCCGCTCCTCCAGCCGGCCGCGCTTCGCCGAGCCGATGAGAAAGGTGATCAGCCAGCCGGCGACGAAACCGCCCAGCGCGGCGAGGATCCAGGGCCAGGGGCCCTCGGTGAGAACGATGTTGGAAAGAGCCATGAACGGATTGTTCCTTGCAGTGCCGCGCACCCACGCCATCGTCGGTTCGCCCCTCGGGACTAACCGGCGGGCCCCTTGAACGCAAACCAAACCAATCCCAACCATGGCACACACCCTCCCCGATCTCGGATATGCCTTCGACGCGCTCGAACCGCACATCGACGCGCGCACGATGGAAATCCACCACGACAAGCATCACGCCGCCTACGTCTCGAAGCTCAACGACGCGCTCGAAGGCACCGGCCTCGAGGACAAGAGCATCTGCGAACTGGTCGCCGACCTTTCGGCCGTGCCGGAAGCCAAGCGCACCGCGGTCCGCAACAACGGCGGCGGCCACGCCAACCACTCCCTGTTCTGGCAGGTCATCGCCCCCGGCGGCAGCAACGCGCCTTCCGGCGACCTCGCCGCGGCGATCGACTCGGCCTTCGGCTCCTTCGACAAGTTCAAGGAGGAGTTCGCCAACGCCGCCGCCGGCCGCTTCGGCTCCGGCTGGGCATGGCTGGTAAAGAAGGACGACGGCTCGCTGGCCGTCTGCTCGACCGCCAACCAGGACACGCCCTGCATGGGCGAGGCGGTCGCCGGCTGCTCCGGCAAGCCGCTCCTCGGCCTCGACGTCTGGGAGCACGCCTACTACCTCCACTACCAGAACCGCCGGCCGGACTACATCGCCGCGTTCTGGAACGTGGTCAACTGGGACGCCGTCGCCGAGCGCTTCGCCGGCTGACCCCCCGAACCCCAATCAAGCAAAACGGCCGCCCCGGAGATCCGGAGCGGCCGTTTTCATTGAATCGTCGTCGGCTACTTCAGCTTCACCTTCAGCTCCTCGTTGGTCTCGACCTTCATGCCCTTGATGCCCTTCAGCGCCTCGGCCATGTCGGCCGGCGACTCGGGCTGCTCCTTCTGCAGCTTGGCGAATGCCTCCGGGTCCTCGAGCAACTGGCTCATGTCCATCTCCATCATCGTCACGGTGTCGCCCTCGCGATGGGTGGCGTTGGTCTCCTCGATGCCGCCGGGAAACTCGAGACGGATGCTCATCTTCATCCCGTCGAGCATCTGCTTGGCCTGGGCGAGTTCGGCCGGATCGGTCTCCGGGGCCTCCCCGTCACCGCCCTCCGGCTTCTTGCCGTCCATGGCCTTGTTCTTCAGCGTCAGCACGCCGTCGGCGTAGGCGAACTCCATCGGCTTGTCTTCGTCCGCGGCTTCCTCTTCCTCGCCGGCACCACCCGGACCCATGTCTTCGCCCATGTCGTCTAGGCTGTCGCCGAAACCATACTTCACCTTGTTGATGTCCTTGAAGGCATAGACGGTCCGCGCTCCCTTGCGTTTCGACTCGTCGATCTTCTCGATCTTCTCCAGCGTCACGCCCTCGCCCATCTTCTTGGCGGCGGCTTCGGCCTTGTCCTTGTCCATCATGTCGGCGGTCGGGTCCGGGGCCTCCGCCCCCTCGCCGCCAAGGCCGGCCATCTGTTCCATCATCGCCAGCACCTGGGCGCCGAGGGTGGTCTCCTCGGTGATCGTCCCGCTGCCGTCCTTGTTCAGCCGGATGGTCACGTGGTGCTCCATGCAGCTCGTCGCCAGCAGCGCGAAGGCCGCTGAAATCATCAGTAGTAGTTTCTTCATATCGATCGCAGAAAATCAGACCCCGGGGTTTCCGGCCACTCCAAATCGATGACGGCCCTGGAATCGTCCAAATCCCCGTTGCCAGTCCGGACGATCCCCCGCTAGCCTCGGCCCCGCGCCACTTCCATGGACCCCGCCGTCGCCATCGACCAGCTCGTCAAGGTCTTCCCCGCCCATTTCGGCGGAAAGCCGGTGCGCGCGGTCGACCGGGTGAGCATCCGCATCGAGCCGGGCGAGGTCTACGGCCTGATCGGCCCGAACGGCTCGGGCAAGTCGACCACCATGAAGGCCCTGCTCGGACTGGTCGCCCCGACGGCCGGAAGCTGCCGCATCTTCGGCGCCGATTCGCTCGCCGTCGATTCGCGCGAGCAGGTCGGTTTCCTCCCCGAGAACCCGTATTTCTACAAGCACCTCAGCGGGGCGGAGACGGTCCGCTTCTACGGCAAGCTCTGCGGCCTGCGCGGCAGGGCGCTCGAGGCCCGCGTCGACGAGCTGCTCGAACTCGTCGACCTCACCGAGGCCCGCGACCGCCGCCTCGGCGGCTACTCGAAGGGCATGCTCCAGCGCATCGGGCTGGCCCAGGCGCTGGTCCAGGAACCGCGGCTCGTCATCCTCGACGAGCCGACCGCCGGCGTCGATCCGATCGGCTCGCGCCAGATCCGCGACCTCATCCTCGCGCTGCGCGGGCGCGGCATCACCGTCTTCCTCTGCTCCCACCTGCTCGAGCAGGTCCAGGAGGTGTGCGACCGGGTCGGCATCATCTTCCGCGGAAAAATGATCCGCGAAGGGAAGCTCGAGGACATGCTCGCCATCGAGGACCAGACGGAA
>CALGOH010000096.1 GCA_937957985.1 uncultured Verrucomicrobiae bacterium | reverse complement strand
CGGTGACCTCGGACATCTCGGTGGTTGCGAATTTCGAGCCGAACCTGCCACCGAATTTCAGCGGCTATGCCATCGCGGTCGATGAGGAGGGTTCCGCGCCGATCTCATTGGTGAAACTTCTCGCGGGAGTCTCCGATCCGGAGGGCCACGGCTTCGGGGTCACCGCCGCCGGTCCGGGTTCGGTCCAGGGAGGGGTCGTGACGCTTGGAGAAAGCGCGATCACCTACGAAGCGCCCATCGGCGTCAGCGGTCCGGACAGTTTCCAGGTGACGGTGTCCGACGAGTTCGGGGCCTCGACCACGGCGCCGGTGAGCGTGACGATCCGCCCGGCGGCTGGTGATGGCTCGAGCCACACCCGCAATCCCGCGAGCGTGACCATGAACGGATCGAACGATGCCGAGGTGCGCTTCTGGGGAATTCCCGGCCGCGAGTATCGCGTGCAGCGCAGCACCGACCTGTCCAACTGGCAGGACATCGCGACGGTCACGGCCGCGAGCAACGGACAGGTATTTCATACCGACGCCGATCCACCGCATCCGAATGCCTACTACCGGCTCGCCCGTTGAAGGATCTTCTCCTCCGATTGGAACTCATGAATCCACTCCGACACATGCCGTTGATGACGTTGCTGGCGATCCCAGCCACGGCGGCGACATACTTCGTTTCCGAAACCTCGACGGTGGGAACGGTGGTCCCGGACAATGACGATGTCGGAGTGGTGGACGCCATCACGATCAGCGGTCAGGACCCGGGAGTGGTGGTCGATCTTTCGGTGAACCTGGTCTTCAGCGGGGGATGGAATGGTGATCTCTACTGCTACCTGGTGAGTGACACCGGATTCACCGTCCTGCTGAACCGACCCGGCCGGACCTCCTCGAACCCGGACGGTGCGGCTTCTTCCGGCATGGACATCACCCTTGCCGACGGCGCCGCAACGGATGTGCATGTCGGCTTGCCGCTTTCGGGAGCGAACGTGACCGGAACCTTTCAGCCCGACGGCAGGGAGACCGATCCGGCTTCGGTGCTCGATACCGATGCGCGGACCGCATTGTTCGACAGCTTCCACGGCATCGATCCGAACGGCACATGGACGCTGTTTGTCGCTGACCAGGCTGCCGGTGCGACTTCGACCCTCGAAAGCTGGACCTTGAACCTGACGGTAATTCCGGAGCCGGAATCATGTGTGATGTTCGGTCTGGCGGCGATGTTGCTTCTCCGCAGGAAGCGGTCGCGTTGGGAAGGGCGTCGGTGACGGGTTGCTTGCGTGATTGGACGTCTGCTGCCGCTCATTTCACCGGCCCTCCCGCCTGCGCGCCGGTGAGGGCGATGGTGTAGATGATGTCATCGACCAGAGCCCCGCGGGAGAGGTCGTTGACCGGCTTTCGCAGACCCTGGAGCATCGGACCGATCGAGACGACCTTGGCCGATCGCTGGACGGCCTTGTAGGTGGTGTTGCCGGTGTTCAGGTCGGGAAAGATGAAGACCGTGGCATTGCCGGCCACCGGACTGTCGGGCGCCTTGCTCTTCGCGATCTCGGGGATGGCCGCGGCGTCGTACTGCAGCGGACCGTCGATCAGGAGATCGGGTCGCATCCGGCGGGCGAGGCGGGTGGCGGTGCGGACCTTCTCGACCTCGGCGCCGCCGGCCGACTCGCCGGTACTGTAGCTGATCATCGCGACGCGCGGCGTGATCCCGAATGTCTCGGCGCTTTCCGCGCTGCGGATCGCGATGTCGGCGAGCGTCTCGGCGTCGGGGTTCGGGTTCACCGCGCAGTCGCCGTAGACGAGCACCTGGTCGGGCAGGCACATGAAGAAGACCGAGGAGACCGCCTTCGCCTCGGCGGCGGTGCCGATGAGTTGGAGGGCGGGACGGATGGTCGAGGCGGTCGAATGCACCGCGCCGGACACCATGCCATCGGCCTCGTCGAGAGCGAGCATCACGGTGGCGAGGTAGACGTTGTCCTCCAGCAGTTCGGCCGCCATCGCCTCGGTGAGGCCCTTGTGGCGCCGCATCTCCGCGAGCGGCTTGACGTAGCGTTGGCGGATGGGAGCGGGATCGAGGATCTCGATCTCGGGCGGAATATCGAGGCCGGACGCCTTGGCGCGAATCTCCGCGGGGTCGCCAATGAGTACGCAGCGGGCGATGCCGCGCTGGTGGCAGCTCACGGCGGCGGCGATCGTGCGCGGTTCGTCCCCCTCGGGGAGCAGGATGCGGCGGTCGGCGGCACGGGCGCGCTCGGCGAGGCGGAATCGGAAGGCGGGAGGCGAGAGCAGCACCTCGAGTTGCTGGTCGATTCCCTCGTTGATGAGCCAGTCGCAGTCGAGATGGCGGGCGATGAAATCGAGAGTGGCCTCGAGGCGCTCGTGGTCGTCGATGGGGATCTCGGTGTTGAGTCGCCCGATGGCGTTGACGACGCTGTAGCTGCTGCCCGGGGCGAGCAGCACCGGAAGTCCCGATTCGGCGGCCGGTGAGCACAGTTCGCGGACGGAGGGGTCGAGGGTGATCGTGTCCGACCCGGTCAGGACGAGGCCGGCGAGCGGGATGCCCTTGATCGCCGCCAGGGATGTGGCCATCAGGATGTCGTCGCGGTCGGCCGGCGTGAGCAGCAGCGAGCCGGGGGTGAAGGTGTCGTGGAGGTTGGGAACGGTCCGGGCCACCATCTTGACCGAGGTGACCCGGCGGTTGGCAATCTCCCCCTCGGTGGCGATCCCGGCACCGAGATGTCGGGCGATGTCGAGTGTCCGGCACTGGAGGAGTGCGGGGTTTCCCGGAATGCAGCCGACGAGCTGCAGCGTGCCGTCGCGAAAGTCCGGGACCTTGTCGCGGAGGCAATCCAGTGCGCTGCGCCAATCGTTGCGGGTGGGGCCGCATACCCCCGCGGGGACCTTGTTCAGGATGCAGCCGGCCACCCTTGAGCTACGGACTCCACCGTAGCTCGAACTGGCGGCGTGCAGGCGGTTCTGAAGCGCCTTGACGTCCGGGTCGGTGAAGGCATCGACGAGCAACACGCGAGCGTCGAGAGCGCGTGCGATCGCAAGATTGAGTCGGGCGGATGCGAGATCGGCCTGATTGACGATGAGGCCTTCCACGACCGCGACATCCGATTCCCGGGTCGAGGATTCGAAGACCTCGATGATCCGCTCCATCAGGTCCTGGAGTTTGCCCTCGTGCAGCCATTCGGAAGCCTCTGCATAGGGAATCGGCTCCGTTGGACGGATGCCCAGGGCGCTCTCGGCGTATGCCGCCGATCGTTCACCTTCCGAGGCGTCGGCGCGTTGCTGGGCGATCGGTTTGACGAAGGCGACCGACACGCCGCGCCGCTGCAAGGCACGGCCAAGGCCGAGCGAGACGGTGGTGAGGCCGACATCCACCGATGAAGGTGAGAGGAAGAAGGCGGGTTTCATGGCCGGGTATCGAGAAGCTCGCGTGTTTCGCGGGCGATCATGCGTTCCTCGTCGGTCGGCACGACCAATACCGTCAGCGGTGAGTCGGTGGTGGTGATCTCGCCCCCGCTTGTTCTTCCATGATCCGAGTTCCGCTCGGGATCGAGCCTCGGACCAAGGATGCCGAGGTGATCGAGGATGCGTGCCCGGACAGGTGGGGCGTGTTCGCCGATGCCCCCGGAAAGGACCAGGGCGTCGATGCGTTCAAGGCCGGCTGCAAGGCCGAGTAGCGAGCGGGAGACCCGGTAACAGAAGACCTCGAACGCGAGGCGGCAGTCCTTGTCGCCGGCATCGGCAGCGGCGAGGATCTCGCGCATGTCGTGGGACAGGCCGGAAAGTCCGAGCAGTCCGCTTTCGCGCTGAAGGCGGTCGAGCACCTCGGCGGCAGTCAGGGTCGTGCGGGTGACCAGATAGCCGATGACGTTGGGATCGATGTCGCCGCTGCGCGTACCCATCACCATGCCCTCGAGGGGGGTGAGACCCATGCTGGTATCGACACAGCGGCCGTCCCTAACCGCCGCGGCGCTGCAGCCGTTGCCGAGGTGGGCGACAAGCAGTTGGAGTTCTTCGACCGGGCGGGCGAGCAGGGAAGCGGTCTCGGCGACGAGGTATTGATAACTGATGCCGTGGAAACCGTAGCGCCGGATGCGGTGTTCCTCATACCAATTCCGCGGCACCGCGTAGCGGTAGGCATGGCGGGGCATGCTCTGGTGAAAGGCGGTGTCGAAGACCACGGCCTGCGGAAGGTCGGGCATCAGCCTTGAGATCGCCTCGATGGCACGGATGGCGGGCGGGTTGTGGAGGGGGGCGAGCTCGGCGCAGGCGCGAATGCCGTCGAGAACCCCGTCCGTGACCAGCGTGGAGCCGGAAAAGCGCTCACCGCCGTGGACCACGCGGTGGCCGCAGGCGCGGATCGGCAGTGGATCGCCGAGCTCCGTTGCCAGGGCGTCGAGCACGGCCCGCAGCCCGGAATCGTGGTCGGCGCCGGGGAGCCCGAGCCTCGTGCGGAGGTCGCCAACCCGGATGGTCGCACCCGCCCTGGCGGTGCCGAGCGACTCGAGGAGCACCGTCGCCACGGGTTCGGTCTCGGCCTTCTCGCGGATGGCGAGCTTGAGGGAGGAGCTGCCCGCATTGACGACGAGGATCTTTTCAGTGTCGGCCATGCGGGGTAGAGGCAAGCAGATCGCGGGCGAATTGCTCCGCAAATCGACCGGGAGTTTCGGCAGTGCTTCGGGCCGGTTCCGATTTTCCTCGCGCCGATGGGCGCAGGGGGGAAAGTCGTCGGGCATGCAGCGCGTCGCGGTGATCAACGTCGTCGGCCTTTCGGGGTCGCTCCTCGGTCCATCGATGCCGCGGCTGACGGCCTTTGCCGGGAAGGCGGGACGCCAGTCCTTCCGGCCGGCATTTCCGGCGGTGACCTGCACGGCGCAGTCGTCGATGCTCACCGGAACCTGCCCCCGCGAACATGGCATCGTCGGCAACGGCTGGTACGACCGGGAGAGCGCCGAGGTGCGTTTCTGGAAACAGAGCAACCACCTCGTCCGCGGCCGGAAGGTCTGGGAGGAACTCCGCGACCGCGATCCCGGGTTCACCTGCGCGAAGCTCTTCTGGTGGTACAACATGCATTCCTCGGCGGACTTCGCGATGACGCCGAGGCCGCTCTACCCGGCGGATGGGCGGAAGGTTTTCGACATCCATACCCAGCCGATGGACCTGCGCGAGAAGGTGAAGGCGGCGCTCGGCGAGTTCCCGTTTCCGTCGTTCTGGGGGCCGGCCGCGGGGATCGCCTGTTCCGAGTGGATCGCCGCGGCGGCCCGCTGGACGGAGGAACGGGAGTCGCCCACGCTGAGCCTCGTCTACCTGCCGCACCTGGACTACGGTCTGCAGAAGCTCGGTCCGGGAGCGCCCGGGATGGAAGTCGAGCTCGGGAACATCGACACCGTGGCGGGGGAGCTGATCGACTACTACGAATCCCGTGGCGTGAGGCCGTTGGTGGTCTCGGAGTATGGGATCTCTCCGGTGAACCATCCGGTGCATCTCAACCGCAGTTTCCGGGAGAAGGGATGGCTCCAGATGAAGGACGAACTCGGTCGCGAGACGCTCGATGCCGGCGGATGCCGGGTGTTTGCGGTGGCCGATCATCAGGTGGCCCATGTGTATGTGCGGGATGCCCCGATGCTGGGCGAGGTCCGTGGCTTCCTGAGCGAGCTCGATGGCGTGGCGGAAGTGCGGGCGTCCGGGGAGATGTGGGGCGACGGGGTCGGCTCGCAACGGGCGGGTGATCTCGTGGTGGTGGCCGAACCGGACGCATGGTTCACCTACTACTACTGGGAGGACGACGCACGGGCTCCGGACTTCGCGCGGACCGTGGACATCCACCGCAAGCCGGGCTACGACCCGGCCGAGCTGTTCATCGATCCGGCGATCCGTTTCCCGAAGTGGGAGGTGGCGAAGTTCCTGGCGAAGAAGAAACTCGGCATGCGCGGTTTGCTGGAGGTCGTTCCTCTGGACGCGCGGCTTGTGAGGGGCTCGCACGGGAGGGACGTGGTGCCGGATGGCGAGAAGCCGGTGTTGCTCGGGGGAAGCGGCGGGGTTTCGAGCGCCGAGGACGTTTACGGCGAGATCCTGCGCGCGGTGATGGGCTGAAAGCTCCCTCAAAGCGCCTCGGTGCGTCGCTGCCGCTTCTCGAACAGCAGGATCTCCGAGTATCCCGCGGCCTTGGCAATTTCGATCGCCCCGGGGAAATCCCGCCCGACCTCGCCCGGGCTGTGGGCATCGGATGAGATGACCAGCGGGACGCCGGCTTGCCGGGCGAGTTCCAGAAAGCGCGGAGCGGGGTAGGCCTCGGCACATGGCTTGTGGCGCCCCGCCGTGTTGAGCTCGATGGCGCAGCCGGCGGTGGCGATGACCTCGATCACGGGCTCGTAGAATCGATCGAGGTTTCCGGCCGGTGCGCCGGCGAACTTTTTGATCAGGTCGGGATGGCCGAGAATGTCGAAAAGACCGCTTCGTGCCATGTCGGCGTAGGTTTCCCAGTAGCGGGTCCACGCCTCGTCGAGATCCTCGGTCTTCCAGCGCCCGATCCACTTCGGGTTGTCGAAGTCCCAACGTCCGAGATAGTGGACCGATCCGATGAGGTAGTCCCAGTCATGGCGTTCCGCGAGATCCCCGATCCACGTCTCGCAACCGGCGAGCCAGTCGCACTCCAGGCCGGCGCGAACCGGCAAGCGGTCACCGGCATGAGCGCGCGCCCGCCCGATCCATTCCAGGTAGGCCGGGAGTTCCTTTTCCAACATCCGCCAGTCGTCGAAGGGCTCGGGCTTGGCCGGTGCGTGGTCCGAGACACCGTATTCCGAGAGACCGGCGGCCACCGCGGCCTCGACAAAGGCCTCGGGTTCGCCTTCGGCGTGGCGGCAGAGCGGCGTGTGGGTGTGATAGTCGGCTGGCACGGGTTTCGGGTTGCGGCGGTATGGGCGCGGTCCTTTAATCTCCCCGCCACGCGTCGGGAAGGATGCGTCCAGTTTCAGATGAACGATCCGACAAGCCAAGCCGCATCCCGCTTCATCGACCCGTTGATCGCGAAGCTCAGGCGGCATCCGAAACGGGTCGTTTTCACCGAGGGCGAGGACCTGCGCGTGCTGCGGGTGGCCGAGCGCCTCGTTCGCGAGGAGGCGGTGGTGCCCATCCTGCTGGGAAACCGGGAGCGGATCCTGTCGATGGCGTCCGACGAGGGGATCACGATGCGTTTTGTGAAAGTGATCGATCCGCCCGAATCCTCGGACTTCGGATTGTTCTGCCGGCGCCTCGAGAAGATCGAGCGCTATCGCGCCCGTCCGGTTTCGGAGGTCGGTGAAGTGGTGGCGCGTCCCCACTATTTCGGTGCCTTGATGACCCAGTATGGTCAGGCCGATGCCCTGGTCGGCGGCAACATCGCCCTTCCGGCGGTGCTGTTCCGGGCGGTGTTGAATTCGATCAAGCCGATGCCCGGCATCCCGAAGCTTTTCGGAGTCACCGTCCTCTCGGCGCCTCATCTCGATCATTTCGGTGCCGAAGGCCTGATGTTTCTCGCCGACACCGGACTCGTTCCCGAACCGAAGGTCGAGGAACTGGCCTCGATCGCGGTGGAGACCGGCAGGCTTGCCCGTCACTTTCTGGGGCGTGCTCCCCGGGTGGCGATGCTCAGCCATTCGACCAAGGGGTCGGCGGTCACCGAGCCCGCGCGACGGGTTGCGGCGGCCGCCGTCCTCGCGCGGGAGATCGTTTCCTCCGGCGGATTCGACCTGAGGATCGACGGTGAACTCCAGGCGGACGTCGCACTGGACCCGGCGGCTTCCGAAGTGAAGCTGCCCGGCGACTCCTTCAAGGTCCCCGACGTGCTCGTCTTTCCCAATCTGGATGCCTCCCACATCGCCATGAAGCTGCTCCAGCACTGTGGCGGAGCGCGGAATTTCGGCCAGATTCTCGTCGGCATGGCCCGTCCGGTCGCACAGGTGCCGCGGACCGCCTCGGAGGAGACGATCTTCGGCACCGCGGCGGCGGTGGCGGTCGAGGCGATCAAGTTCCACGAACTCCACCCGGACGGCGAGGTCGCCTGATGCCGACCCTTGCGCCGCCCGGAATTCAGTTGCCGGGTTCCAGGCTCTCGACCAACCGCTCGATGAGGGCCGCGTCCTCTTCCTGTTCGAGGATCGCGAAGGCGGTCGCCAGTTCCTCGGTCATGCGGAGCACGAGTTCGCCGGGGCTGGCGGGCCTCCCGCAGCGCAGCCGCACCTCCGTCGGATAGCGACGGATGCGGTGGATAAAGTCCTCGCGGTCGACCTCCCGTCCACGGGCCGACGGATCGTGGAGGGATTCTCCGGTCTCTCCGTCGCAAACCAGCAGGAACGAGCCGGGCAGGTTGATGGCGGAGATCGCCGCTCCCAGACGACGGGCGACCAGAAGGACCACCATGCCGCATCCGACCGCGTTCGACGGGTGGCCGCCGGCCACGGCCGCGAGGTCGAGATGACGTGGATCGATGTCGCCATCCGGATCGGAGCGAAGCATCCCGCCGCCGAGCAGCCAGCGGAGCAGCGCTCCGGCGCCGCCGGCGTGGTAGGCGTCTTCGGACTCCTCGGCGAGGAGATCGAGGGCATCGCCCAGCGGCTGCCGGATCGTCACCCCGTCATGCAGGAAGTCCGACAAGGCACGCAGCATCGATTCGCTGTGGTCCCAGTCCTCGTGAAGCGAATGAATGCCATGTGCCGGAACCAGCCATTCACGCCGCAGCCTCTCCCGCCGCGCGGGACGGAGGAGTTGTGAAAGCAGCTCCAATTCCGGAAGCTCGAGGCTGAACCCGGATTCACCGAGCAGTTCGCTCACATCGCCCTCGTAGCACGAGAGGGCCGCGGCCACCGAGCGGCGCACCTCGGGGGTGTCGTCGTCGAGGAGCCGGAGCAGGGTCGGGAAATCGACGGTGGGCGGCGGTCCGGACATGGCAAGGGGAGGCCCGGAGGAAGAATGGTGCGCGATACTGGGTTCGAACCAGTGACCCCTACCGTGTCAAGGTAGTGCTCTACCACTGAGCTAACCGCGCTTGGGCTCCGGACGCGGCGGGAGGGAATCTCCTTCCGCCTCGGCGCGGGAGACTACGGAAGCGGCGCCGGCCGATGCAACCGCTTTTTCTTCCCAAAAAGCAGGGAGGCGAAGGGCCAGGGCCCTCCGCCTCCGGGGAACATCACTTCCACGCGAACAGTCCGATCACTTTGCGTGACGCAGCTGTTTCGTTTGGGGAAGGAAATTACTTCCTGCGACGCGCCGTCTTCTTCTTGGCGGCTTTCTTTTTGGTGGCCTTTTTCTTGGCAACCTTCTTCTTCGCCGCCTTTTTCTTGGTGGCCTTCTTCTTGGTCACCTTTTTCTTGGCGATCTTCTTCTTCGCAGCCTTTTTCTTGGCCGCCTTCTTGGCGGGTTTCCGCTTGGCGGCCTTCTTGGTCGCCTTCTTCTTGCGGGCTACCTTTTTCTTGGCGGCCTTCTTCGTGGTCGCCTTTTTCTTGGCGACTTTCTTGGAGGCTACCTTCTTCTTAGCGGCCTTGCGGGCGGCTTTCGGTTTCACCGCCTTCTTGGCGACCTTCTTGCGGGATTTCTTCTTTGCAGCCATGGCTTTGTGTCGTTTGAGTTCGCGTTCGATGTTGGTTTTCTCTTCCGGAGTCAGATTTCCGGCGGAGAGTAGTGCGAGGATCGCCTCGCCGAGGCGTCCTCCGAAAGCGTTGGTGAGGAAGTCATCGACCGCGTCGCCGACGATCTTCGACTGGGGACGGGCCGCCTCGTAGACGTGGGCGCGCCCGGCGCGGGTGCGCTTCACCAGCTTCTTGCGCTCCAGGCTCTGCATGACGGACAGCACCGTGGTGTAGGCGCGCTCCTTGCCGTCGGGCAGGGCCTCAAGTACGTCGCCCACCGTAGATGGCCCGTCGTGCCACAGGACCGAGAGGGCCTGAAGTTCGAGATTCGAGGGTTGTGCGGTGGCGGCCATGAGGGAACGACTGCTTCGAATGCCCACCATAAAGATAGTAGTTGCGCTCCGGGTCAAGGTTAATTTTTCCTAAATAATTTTCCGGAGTGCCTGCCGGTCGTGTCCGGGGTCTACGGCGGACGTGGTAATTCGCCGCCCGGAGGACGTCAGTGTCCGCCTTCCCCGACCGCAGGCTGGCTGCTTCCCGGAGCGA
Organism: uncultured Verrucomicrobiae bacterium; assembly: GCA_937957985.1. Taxonomy (GTDB): domain Bacteria; phylum Verrucomicrobiota; class Verrucomicrobiia; order Verrucomicrobiales; family Akkermansiaceae; genus Haloferula. The sequence continues at coordinate 9,479 of CALGOH010000096.1, read as the reverse complement.
TGTCCGAGAGCTCCTTCCACAGCCGGTCGTCCGACGGATGGCCGTTGAACCGCACCTTGCCGGCGGCATCTACGAGGATCATGGTAGGAGCGGACTGGATCCGCAGGAGGCGGGAGAGCGGCTTTTTGGGATGATCGACCAACCACGCTCCGGGAGCCGGTTCCTCAAGCGATTCGAGAAGTCCGACGGTGTCGGCGACCGCCTCTTCGCCGCCTTCCCCGACGATTCCGATCACGGGGATCTTGTGCTTCGCGAGCTCCGCGGTGACCGCCCTGAGATCGTCGATGCTTTCCTCGCACTCGCGGCTCCAGGGCGAGAAGAAGTGGAGCAGCACCGCCTCGGAGTCTCCGGCAAGCGCCTTGAGGGTGGTGCTTCTGCCGGAGAGGTCCTTCAGTTCCAGGTCCCGGTCGACGCGGACCCGTTTCATGGCCTCGTCGGTTCGAACGCGTTCGATGTAGGGGGCGAAGGCGGTGCCCTGACGCGGGCTGAGCCAGAAGGCTTCGGTAATGTGCTCCTTGAAGGCGTCGCGGTCGCCCTTTTCAAGCGCGGCGACCGCCTTGACGTATTCGAGGACCGCCAGCCAGTCCTCCTTGAAGGCGAAGATCTCCGAATCCGCGATCTCGAAGCGTTCGCCCTGTTCGATCATCTGCGGCAACAAGGCAGCCAGCTTTCCGTCCTCGCGCCGGTCGACGTGGTAGAGGAAGCGCGCCTCCAGGATCGCCTGGTCCCTGGCGCCGAGCGAGCGGGCTTTCTCGATCGCCTCCTCGAGTTTCCTGTCGGACTCGCGGACCGAGAGCATCGTCTCGATCGCCTCGTCGAGACCGGCGTCTTCCTCCGCCGCCAGCGGCCCGGCGCCTAGAAGCAGCGCGCCGAGCGTGGTGGCGAGAAAGCGGAGCGGCATCATTGTGCCGGAATGCTGAGCGTCTGGCCGATGCGGATGTTGTTGTCGCCGGGCGCCATGCCGTTGGCCGAGCGGATCGCATCGACGGTGACGCCGTATTTCCGGCTCAGGGCCCACAGGGTGTCACCCTTGGCCACCGTGTGGGATCCGGCGATGGCGGCCGGTGCCGCCGGTGCGCTCGGTGTGGCGGGGGCGCTCGGAGTGGTCTCCTCATAGGCGGCGCTGCCGTAGCTCGGATCGGCGGGCGGATTCACCTGCTGGTAGGGATCGTCCGCGGAGCGGTAGCCGTCATCCTGCGGAACACCGTAGGGATCGGAGGTGTCGTATCCGGTGTCGTAGTCTTCCGAGCCTCCTCCCGGAGTGCAGGAACTGAGGGCGATGGCGGTCGTGGCGGTGGCGAGGATCCAGATGAATTTCATGTTTGGCGAGGGTTGCGGGTGGAATATCAGGCCCGTCGCCGGATGGGAAGAGGCGAGCGCGGCCTTTGTTCATCCAAACGACACCGCGGCGGCGATTTATTCAGTGATCCGAAAGAAGCGCCCGGCAGTGGTGCTGGTCGCTTCCGCCAGTTGCTCGACCGACAGCCCCTTGCCGGCGGCGATCCTTTCGGCGACGAGACGGACGTAGGCGGGTTCGTTCCGCTGTCCTCTGTGCGGATGGGGGGCCAGATAGGGAGCGTCGGTTTCGAGCATGAAATCGTCGGGGGAGAGTGCGACGGCGACCTCGAGCACGTCGGTGGCGTTCTTGAAGGTGGCGACACCGCCGAAGGAAACTAGTCCGCCGAGTTCGATCACCGCCCGGGCGTTGTCGAGCGGACCCACGAAGCAATGGAAGACGGCGCGCACCCGGTCGGCGTGACGGCGGTAGATGGCGAGGGCGTCGCGGAACGAGGCATCTCCCGAGCGATCGCGCGTGTGGATCACCAGGTTGAGCCCGGCACCTGCGGCGAGGCGGAAGTGCCGGTCGAGGAAATCGCGTTGCCGCTCCCGGACGCCTTCCTCACTCCACCCGTCGGGTGCCGGGTGGTAGTAGTCGAGTCCGGTCTCACCGACGCCGGCGACGCGCGGATCGTCGAGATGGGGCCGGAGTTGTTCGATCGCGTCGTCCGGCGCCGAATCGACGTCGCAGGGGTGGATGCCGAGGCAGGCGCGCACCTCCGGATGGGCGGCCGCCACGTCAAGGTTGGCCTGCAGGTCATCGAGGCAGGTCGCGAGGGTGATCAGGCGGGACACTCCGGACTCCCGGGCCCTGGCGATCAGGTCCGCGACCTCGTCACGCGGGAACTTGTGGGAGGCGAGGTGGCAGTGGGAATCGGTGAGCATTGCGTGAAGCTCCGCGGCCCGAGCTTGCTTCAGTCCTGAAGCTGGGTGCGCGGTCGGTAGAGAATGGCGAAGGGAATGAAGGCGACGGCGGTGCCGAGCATCAGAAGCGCGAAGAACCTGAAGTACGCCGCGCCTTCCATCCGGGTCATGCCGCCGGAGAAGAAGGTCAGGTGCGGATGGCTCTCCGATTCCCGAGGGGTGTCGGTGAAACCGAGCTCCGCTTTCCGGCGCTCGAGCCATGGCTGGTCCGGGTGGAAGCGGTCGGTCCAGGACCCGTCCCCGTCGTCCTTCTCCGGTGCCGGCAGGTCGATGAGGACGCCGGTATCCCACATCGTGCCGGGCGTTTGGTCGGGGCCGTCGCTGATGAGGCGCAGGCGGGTCGAGTTGAGGATCTCGTAGCGCACCGGATTGTTCCAGGGATCCGGGCCGAGGTCGCCCACTTCCTCAGCCGAGGGCGGCGCCCCTTTCCCGACGGCCTGCTCGCGGATGCGTGACGCCTTGACGGCAAGGGGCTCGAGAAACGGAATCTCGACACGCCGGAGCCGGCCCTCTTCGTAGCGGGCGATGAAATCGTCATCGGTGCCGGTTTCTCCGTCGTAGCCCGCAAGGATGGCGGTCCGTGGCGATTCCTGCCATCCCTCCTCCAAGCGCTCGATCGCCTGCTCGGCTTGGACGATGGCGGCATCGGGGATCTGGATGAAGTGGTTGATCACGGCGACGAGCAGGTTGCCGACCGCGACCGCGGCGAGATAGAAGCACATGACCAGTGACTTCATCGTTTTCGGCGCCTGGGTGTAGGCGAATTCGAGCGCGACGATCGAGACCATGACCTCTGCCGCTGTTAGCAGCGCGAAGGCGAGGATCTGCCACGAAATCGACGGGCGTTGTCCGGCGTCGATCCACTGCTGGACGAGCGCGACCAGTCCGAACGAGGCCGCCATGATGAACAGCCCCAGCCCGATCTTGCGCAGCGCGGTGAGCTCCCACACGCGGCTGACCAGCGGATAGAGGACGAAGGTGAAGAGGGGGATGAAGGTGAGGACGAAGACCGAGTTGAGCGACTGGATCTGCGAGGGCAGCCACTCGAAGCCGAGGAAGCGGCGGTCCATGTCCATCGCCTGGAAGATCCAGGTCGAACCGGTCTGGTCGAACAGCGCCCAGAACACGGCGATGAGCAGATAGAGCGGCAGGATCTTGAGCATCGTCTTCATGCCGCCGCCGGAAGTGAGTTCGCGGAAGAACTCGCGTCCCCCGGCCGGCACGTGGATGAAGCGGCGGCGCCCCATCCAGAAGATCAGGGTGGCGAGCGCCATCAGCACCCCCGGCACGCCGAACGCCCAGTGGGGGCCGTGCCACTCGAGCAGCCACGGCGTGAGCAGCATCGAGAGGAAGGCGCCGACATTGATCGAGAAGTAGAATCCGTTGAACACCTTCGGCAGCAGATGGCTGTTCCTTGCGCCGAACTGGTCGCCGACGTGGGCGGAAACGCAGGGCTTGATGCCGCCGGAGCCGAGCGAGATGAGGGCCAGTCCGAGCACCAGCCAGACCGCCGCCGAGCCGCTGGACCCCATGAGGGCGAGCGCCGCGTGGCCCATGCAGTAGACGATCGAAAGGTAGATGATCGTCCGGTACTTGCCGATGAAGAGGTCGCTGAGCAGCGCCCCGAGGACGGGGGTGATGTAAACGGCGAAGTTGAAGTAGTGGACGTTCTCCGTGGCGGCGGCCTCCGACATCGCGGTGCCCGGGGTGGCATCCATCAGGTGGAGGTACTGCGCCATGTAGACCGCCAGCACGGCCTTCATGCCATAGAAGGAGAAACGCTCCGCGGCTTCGTTGCCGATGATGTGCGGCACGCCCGGCGGCATGCCCTCGAGGTCGGCGGGAGAGGTGCGGTAGGGCATGGAGACGGAAGACTTTAAGACGGAAGACGGAAGACGGAAGACGGGGGATGTTTTGCGGCGAGGGCTGGAAGCAGAGATCTTCCGTCTTCCAGTCTTCCGTCTTCCTACCAGCGTATCGCGGCGGCGGCCCAGGTGAGGCCGGCGCCGAAGGCGACGAGCACGACATGGCCGCCCTTCGGGATGCGGCCGGCGCGGTTGGCTTCGTCGAGCGCGATGGCGACGGCGGCCGCCGAGGTATTGCCGTATCTCTGGAGGTTGGTGAAGACGCGATCGTAGGACACTTCGAGCCGCTCGGCGATGGCGTCGATGATCCGCAGGTTGGCCTGGTGCGGGACGACGAGATCGATGTCAGAAGCCTTGAGGTTGGAGCGTTCGATCACCAGTTCGGCCGACTGTTTCATCCGCAGCACCGCGTGCTTGAAGACCTCCTTGCCGAGCATCGCGAGCGTGGCGAGCTGCTTGTCGGCATTTTCGATGGTGATCGGGCAGGCAGAGCCGCCGCCGGGAATGTTGAGCAAGTGGGTCTGGCGGCCGTCGGTGCCCATTTCGGTGGCGAGGATCTCGCCGTCTTCGTCGTTCTCGCGGAGCTTCAGCACCGCGGCACCGGCCCCGTCGCCGAAGAGCACGCAGGTCGAGCGGTCCTCCCAGTTGACGAATGAGGAAAGCTTCTCGGCGCCGACGATGAGCGCGTTCTCGAAGGCGCCGTCGGAGATCAGCCGCTTGGCGATCTTCATCGCGTAGAGGAAGCCGGAGCAGGCGGCGGAGATGTCGAAGGCGACCGACCCGAACGCGCCGAGGTTCTGCTGCACGTAGCAGGCGGTGGAGGGTGTGAGGGTGTCGGGCGTGATGGTGGCGACGATGATCAGTTGGAGGTCCTTGGGGTCGACCTTCGCCTGGTCGAGCGCGCGGCGGGCGGCGTTCGTCGCCAGATGGGAGGTGAACTCGTCCTCGGCGGCGATGCGGCGCTCGCGGATGCCGGTGCGGGTGACGATCCACTCGTCGGTGGTGTCGACCCGTTTCTCGAGATCGGCGTTGGTGAGGACCTTTTCGGGTACGTAGCTGCCGGTACCTGCGATGCAAACGGACCTGGCGGAAGGGGACGCGTCGCTCATGGGCGGGAAATGTGGGTGGCGGGGTCCGGTTGGGCAAGGGGGAAGGGCCCGGCGTTCAGACACGGTCGGGAGCTAGGATGGATCGCGGGAGAGAAGTCGGACCTTGAGGGGTGTGTGGCGTGCGATTTCAACGTGGTCGCTGTCGAAAGTGACGAGTTCGGCTTGGTGGTGAATGGCGAGAGCGGCGATGAGAAGGTCGAGCGAGCCGGCGGTGAATCCGCCGTCGCGGCAATCCTGTCCGAGGCGGGTGGCCTGCCGCCAGAGTTCCGGCGGAGTGGCAAGAAGGGGGAGCGTGGCGAACTGGGCGGTGAGCGGAGGCCGCTCGTCCGGGTTGGCGTGGCGCAGCACCTCGAAGGCGACCGGTTCGCAGAGCGCGGCGGCGGGATCGATGATCCACGGGTGGATGAGCGACTTGAGGGCCGGTGGGGATTTCCTGCGGGTGAAATCGACCCAGAGCGAGGAGTCGATCAGAAGCGCCATGCCTCGGAAAGGGTGCGGGCTTCCAGGCGGGAGGCGGCTCTGGCGTCTTCGTATCCCGCGAGGTCGGTGCCCCATTCGCCGGTGAGGAATTTTTCGCTCAACTCCTTCCGACGTTCGAGCATCAGGGCGTCGCCCACCAGCTTTCGGATGGCGGGACCCTTTTTTGAAATCCCGGTCACGCGACAAATATCGCGGAGATCCTTTTCAGGGATTTCAACGGTGATTTTCATATTCGAATCATCCTGGAGTCGGAAAAATCCGCAAGCATTTTCGGATTCCGGGACAAGCCGGTCGTGATCTTGGCCGCGGTGATGGTAGCGCCGCGGCATGGGGTAGGGGCGTGGGTGTTACAGCCGCTCGATGACGGCGTCGGCCATCTGCTTCGTGCCCACCTTGGTCTCGCCCGGCGCGCCCGTGGCAATGTCGCCGGTGCGGTAGCCGTCGTCGATGGTCCTCGCGACGGCGAAATCGATCGCGTCGGCCGCCGCGCCCTCGCCGAGCGAGTAACGCAGCAGCATCGCGGCGGAGAGGATCTGGGCGATGGGGTTGGCGACACCTTTCCCGGCGATGTCGGGGGCCGACCCGCCGCTCGGCTCGTACATGCCGAAGTAGAGGTCGCTGCCTTCCTTTTTCGCGCCGAGCGAGGCCGAGGGCAGCATGCCGAGCGAGCCGGAGATCATCGCCGTTTCATCCGAGGGGATGTCGCCGAGCAGGTTCGCGGGGACCAGCACCTCCAAGCTGGCCAGGCGGCGGCAGAGCTGCATCGCGGCGTTGTCGACGTAGAGATGGTCGAGGGTGACCGCGGGATACTGCTCGGCGACCTCGATCGCGGTTTCCCGCCACAGCACCGAGGAGGCGAGCACGTTGGCCTTGTCGACCGAGGTCACGCGCTTGTCGCGCTGCATGGCGGCGGTGAAGGCGACGTGGAGGATGCGTTCGATCTCGCTCTTCTTGTAGATCATGGTGTCGAAGGCGACCGGTTCGCCGTCGCGTTCCTCGCGGCCTTTCGGGGTGCCGAAATAGACGCCGCCGGTGAGTTCGCGCACGCAGAGGACATCGAAGCCGTCGGGGATGAGCTCGTTCTTGATCGGCGAGGCGTGGGTGAGCGAGGGCAGGCAGACGCCGGGGCGGAGGTTGGCGAAGAGTCCGAAGTGCTTGCGAAGCGGCAGCAGCGCACCGCGCTCGGGCTGGATGTCGGGCGGCAGGGATTCCCATTTCGGTCCGCCGACCGAGCCGAAGAGGATGCCGTCGCTTTCCTCGCAGGCCTGGACGGTGGCCTCGGGCAGCGGGGTTTCGTTGCCGCTGGCGTCGAGGGCCGCGCCGCCGACGAGGGCCTCGGTGCGCTCGGTGGTGAAGTCGAACTTCGCCTCGACGGCGTCGAGGACGCGGAGGGCCTCGGTCATGACTTCCGGGCCGATGCCGTCGCCGGCGAGGACTGCGATGCGGTGGGTCTGGGGCATGCCGCGGAGCCTACGGCTCCGAAGTTCCAAGTGAGAAGTGCCAAGTTCCAGACGCCTCCCAGGGCTTGTCCGCCGGAGCTTTGGCGCAGGCGGATTGGAAAGGGTCCGGGGGATTTCCAGTTGGCATCGGGAGATTCCCGGGCAGGCTGGCGCGAATGGATCTTTTACCGCAGATCGGATGGCTGGTGCTGGGGCTCGGGTTGCTTTCCTTCGGCGCGGACTGGCTGGTGCGGGGAGCCTCCGACCTCGCCCTGCGGGCCAGCGTTTCGCCGCTGGTGGTGGGTTTGACGGTGGTCGCCTTCGGCACCAGCGCGCCGGAGTTGATCGTCAGCCTCAAGGCCAACCTCGGGCCCACCGAGGCCGACATCGCGGTGGGCAACGTGATCGGGTCGAACATCTGCAACATCGCCCTGCTGCTCGGTTTGGCGGCTCTCATCCGGCCCTTCACCGTTCACAGCCAGATCGTCCGGCGCGAGTTGCCGGTGCTGCTGCTGGTCACCGCGATCTTCGTGGCGATGATCTACGACCGCCGCCTGGATCGCTGGGAGGGTGTGCTGCTCTTCGCGGGAATCATTGCCTATGTGGTGCACAGCATCCGCGTCGCCCGGGCGGCGCCGAACGACCCGGCGGCGGTGGACGTGCCGGAGGAGGCGCTCGAGCACGCGCGCAAGCAGGGAATCGGCGCGCTGCTCGCGAGCATCGGGTGGGTGCTGCTCGGACTTGGGGGGCTCATTTACGGTGCCGACCGGTTGGTCGAGAGCGGTGTGGTGCTGGCCCGCCTGATGGGGGTGCCGGAGCTGGTGATCGGCCTGACGATGGTGGCGATCGGGACCTCGCTGCCGGAACTGGCGACGACCATCGCCGCGACGCGCAAGGGGGAGGCCGACCTGATCGCCGGCAACCTGGTCGGCTCGAATCTTTTCAACATCCTCGCGGTGATGGGACTCGCCTCGGCCGTGAAGGCGATCGACCTGCAGAGTCTCAACACGATCGACGTGGTGGTGATGTGCGGCTTCACGGTGCTGCTCATCCCGTTCCTCGCCCGCGGGGCGCGGCTCAACCGGATCGAGGGCGGCATCCTGATCGGAGGCTACCTGGTGTACTGCGCGTGGCTGGTGAAGCCGGAGTGGTTCGGGGTCGGCTGATCTGTCTCAAGGACCGGGCGGCGGGCCGCCGCCATCACGGCTCCTCCTTCGCCAAGGCTACGGCGGTCAGGCTGCCCCGGGCCGGGGCAGCCACGCTCATGCCGTCGCCTCGCCGTCGCCGACGGTGGAGGAATCCGGCGGTGGCGCGTTGATCTGCTTTTCCCAGATGTAGCGGCGGAAGAGGACCTTGATCGAGGCGGTGAGCGGCACGGCGAGTAGCGCGCCAACGAAGCCGCCGAGGATGAGCGACCAGAAGATCATCGAGAAGATGACGGTCATCGGATGCAGGCCGACCGAGTCGCCGACGATCTTCGGGGCGGTCACGATCGAGTTGATCTGCTGGGCGATGAAGAAGATCGCGCAGACCGCGGCAACGTTGGCCCAGGGATTCGATCCGACGATCGAGGCGTTGGCGGGATCCGAGTAGTGGAACCACGCGATGAAACAGGCGGGGATGAGGGTGATGATGTTGCCGACGAAGGGGATGATGCCGACGATGGCCATCATGATCCCGATCAGGGCGCCGAGCGGAAGGCCGAAGAGGGTGAGCGCGATGCCGATGAGCAGGCCGTCGATGAAGGCGACGAGCACCTGGCCGCGGAAGAAGGAGATCATGTAGCCGTTGATCTCGGTGAGCGTCTCGACGACCTCGTCCTTGAACTTCGAGGCCTTGAGCGGGACGTAGTTGTGCCAGCTCTCGCGGATCGAGGCGGCGTCCTTGAGAAAGAAGTAGAGGTAGATCGGCACCATCAGGAACCCGAGCACGAGGCCGAGGAACCCGAGCACCTTGCCGGTGCCGCCCTTGACCCACTCGAGCAGGTCGTCGTTGAGCTTCTTGAGCTGCTGCCAGAGGGTGGTGTCGGCGAAATTGATGCCGAGGTCGGGTCTGGGATCCTCCTTGCTGGCGGCCCACGCATCGAGCTTCTCGGCGGTGCTCTCGCGCTTCTCGGAGCGTGAATCGACGGAGGCGCCGTCATCCACCGGCGGTGCCAGCAGGCTGTCGATGATCGGCTGGGTCCACGGGTAGTCGCTGCGGGTGGTCGCGAGTCCCATCACGATCTTCTGGTCGAAGGGTCGATTGGCGGGGATCGTTTCGCCGCCGGCCTTGGCCGACTCGACCTTGAGGTAGGCGTCTTCGATGGCGTCGCGCGCCCGTTC
>CALGOH010000095.1 GCA_937957985.1 uncultured Verrucomicrobiae bacterium | reverse complement strand
GCTCCAAAGAGCTTGGATTTGTTTGTTGTTTTGGCTGCTGGGTATTCTCCTAAGGCATTGATTTGCAGAACGCTGCTCGCCAGCGACGGGGCGCGACAACCTTCCCTGGCTCGGCCAAAAGACGCAAAAAGTATTGGATTTGTCTTTTCGTCTTGGAGGGCAGGACATCCTCCAATTCGGAGAGAGGGGCACCGACCTTTCCACCATTCTGCAGCGCTGGAAAACCTCCGCGAGCCGGCGATTCCGCGGTGCCTGTCGGTCGAGCAGGGTTTCCACGGTGACCTGGGGCAAGAGGCCGCCGGGACTTTCGATGGTGAGTGTGGCCGGGGTCTGGCGAATGAAGATGCTGTTTCCGAGGAGGTAGTCGCGGTGGCAGACGGCGTTGAGGATCGCCTCCCGAACCGGCCTTTCGGCGAAGGATGGCAATTGGCGGACGAAAAGCCCGGACTGGAAGGTCTGCCGGGGGTTGCGGCTGGGTTCGTTGACCTGCCGCCACAAGAGGTCATGCCAGGCAAAGAAGCCCTCCTGGAATTCGACGCGCAGTTCCGCAGGACCCGATGCGGATGTGTTGCGGAACTCGTAAACGAGTTCGGCTTGGGCGAGATGCCGTCGCACCGCCTGCCGGGTGCCGAAAAGGATCAGGGCCGCGTTCACGAGGGTGCCGTCGGCTTGGGACAGCTCGGTATCGCGCAGGAGCTGTTCATGCCCGAGTCCCTCGATCCGCTCGGCGTCCCGCTGCCCCGAGTCGTCGCGGCGCGCCTGCAACGAATCGACCCAAGCGCGGCGAAACGCGTCGAGGGCGGTTGGGTTCAGGTCGCCGATGCTGAGGCCGGGACAGGTTTCTGAGGAGAAATCGCGACCGATTTCTTCCCAGATGGATTTCCGGCGCGCTTCGGACAATGGAACCAAGCTGTCATTTTCGCGCATCCACGCCCGGCCATCCCAAGACGCCGGCAACCCGTAGGCGTGGCGGGGCACGGTGATGACGAGAACCCGTCCTTCGGAAGTCTGGAATTCCTCCCAGTGGGTTGTTAGATGGATGCGCTGGTTGAGACTTCGCCGCGCATTCTCCATCTGCGGCCAGACCCGGGTGCCTACAATTCGGCGGGGACGTTGGTCGGCCACCCCGAGAACAATTCTTCCTCCGCCTTCATTGGCGAGCGCGCACGCATACTTGGTCAACCCATCGAAGTCGTCTTTCGTCTTCCATTCCTTGAACTCGCACTGCTCTCCCTCGAGACCGTGGAGGATGCTCAACAGCTCTGGAGGGATGAAACTCATGGCGATCTCATGCGATAAGGCGCGAGTGCCTCCACCTCAGCCCGTCTTCCTCCGGATGGAAAGCCGGATCCTTGGGGAGCAGGAGGGCTTGGCCGGCGAGCTCGTGGAGTTCCCTTTCGCCGGTCGAGCGTCGCGGGTCGATGGCTCTGGCGATGTGCCAGCGGAGGTCGGGACCGGGGGCGAGGACGTCGCGGTCCATGGCCCAGTGGTGATTCTTGCAGAGGGCGAGGCCGTTGGTGGGGTGGTCGTTGTGGCTCTCGGCGAAGGGGATGAGATGGGCGGCGTCGATGAAGGAAACGTCGTGGGTTTCCGGGAGGCGGATGCGCAGGCCGCAGGCGGCGCACTGGTGGTCGTAGATCTCGAGGATCTTTCGGCGGAAGGCCGGGCTGCGGCCGTACTCGGGCGATTCCTCGGCGACCTTGAGGGTTTCGGGTTCGGCGGCGGGAAGAGTGGCGAGGAGTCGTGCGGCATGCTGCGGGAAGTAGCGACTGACGAGCGCCTCGCGCATGCGTCGGCGGTTTTCCGGGAGGGCGACGAGGACGTCGAAGCCATCGATGAAGCGGCCCATGACTTGTCCGGACTCGCGGATGAGCGGCTGGCGGTCGAGGGGTCGGCCGGTGTCGAGGCACGTCGCCGACCAGAAGCCGTCGCTCTGGAGGTAGAGGAAGGGGTTGTCCGGGGTGTTCTGGTCGTTGGCGGCGCGGATGATGTCGAAGCGGGCGGTGAAGCGGTCGCGCAGTTCCGGTCCCCACGGGATCCGGTCGGGCGTGGCGAGGCCGGCGTCGATGAGGTCGAGGGCGGCGAGGAGCAGGAGCGGCTTGTGGGGGCGTTCGTGGCGGCGTTCGCCGTCGCCGATGATGCCGACGTTCAGATCGTAGAGGCGCTCGATGGCCTGCTCGAGGGACGGCATGGGATGGAGAAAACGGAAATCCGGGGAGGCTGGGAAGGGGAAAACTTGAGCCACCATGGGGCCAGCGGCGGCGGGGAATCCCGTGATGGGGCCGGAAGCTCCAGCCTCGGCCGCCGGAGTGGGCAGGTAGCGGAAGCGAGCCGCTTCCGCCACGGCCTGCGGCGGGCCGCCGCAGCCACCGTCGCCACACGGCCCGCCCCGCGCACCCCGCGCACCCCGCGCACCCCGCGCACCCCGGCTCTTGCTGCTGGTTTTTTAGCAGCAGGGAGGGAGGCCGTCGGTGTCGCGACCAGAAAGGTCGACAGAAGACCTCTCGCGACCTTTCGGGCCGCCGGATTGTCCGCATGCCGGAACCCGGGGCCGCGTCACCCACGTTTGCGGGTTCCTTGCCCCCCGGGCTTGGCTCTCATGACCCTTCGGGTCATGGCGCACGGGCATGCGCACGGGCACGGGTCGCGCGATTCGCGTTTCCGCGCCATCCGTGTGGTTTGGTGTCCATTCGTGTTCCGGCTTTGCCAGGTCCGGATTTGCTGGCGAAGCGGTACTCGGGCCTTCCCGCCGGAGGGATCGGAGTTTGAAATGAGTTTGTCATGACCAAGTCGAACGAGCCGACGGTGTTCATCGCGCATCGCGAGGGGGCGTGCGCGGAGTGCGGGATGAAGCTGGAGGGCGGCGAGTGGATCACGCTGACCGGCGAAGAGGGCAAGGTGGCGGAGGCCTTGTGTCTGGGCTGTGCGGATCTGGACCATCTGGTCTTCCTGCCGCGCGGGGATGCGGCGCTGACGCGGCGGGCGGGGAAATATTCCGCCTTGCGGGCGGTGGTGGTGGAGTGGAGCCGGCGGCGGAAGCGCTACGAGCGGCAGGGCACGCTGGTCGAGGAGGCGGCGCTGCAGCGGGCGGAGGAGGAATGCCTGGCCGACGCCGACCAGCGGGAGCGCAAGGCCGAGCGACGCCGGGAACGGGACGCGGTGAAGGACCGGGAGTATGTGATCGATTTCACCCACGAGATCCTGAAGGCCTATCCGAAGGCACCGCCGGAGCGGGCGGCCGAGATCGCCCTGCACGCCTGTCAGAAGCACAGCGGGCGGGTCGGCCGCAGCGCGGCGGCGAAGGAGCTGGATCCGAAAACGGTGGCGCTGGCGGTGCGGGCGCACCTGCGCCACACGGCGACGAACTACGACGAGCTGCTGATGGCCGGCGTGCCGCGCCAGGAGGCGCGGTGGATGATCGGCGACGCGCTGGATCGCGCGGAAGCGGCGTGGCGGTAGGGGTGGCGGCCTCAGGGAATCTCCATTCGGATCTTGGAACCGCGAATGGGCGCGGTCTCCAATTTTCTCGCGGTGTCGGCAAGGATGGAACATGGTTCCGCGTTTTTGAACGACCGCGATGAGGCCTTTTCGATCGATTTCCACCATCCTGCTGGCGATGGCCGCCGCGGCTCCGGCCGAGGAGAACTGGCCGCAGTTCCGCGGGCCGACGGGGCGGGGTCACTCGGCGGCGACGGACGTGCCGCTGAAATGGAGCGCGGAGTCGGTCGTGTGGAAGACGAAGCTCAAGGGCGAAGGCCAGTCCTCACCGGTGAACTGGGGTGACAGGCTGTTCCTCACCGGTGCGTCGGAGGACGGGCGGGAGCGCCATGTGTTCTGCGTGAGCGGCACCGACGGCAAGATGCTCTGGGAGCGGACGATCCCCTGCGACAAGCCGGAGACGCCGCACGCGATGAACGGTTTCGCGAGCCCGACCTGCGCGACGGATGGCGAGCGGGTGGTGGCGTTTTTCGGTGCGGGCGGATTGCACGCCTTCGACCTGGATGGGAAAAAGCTCTGGTCGCGCGACCTCGGGGCGTTTCCCGGACCGTGGGGCGTGGGGGCCTCGCCGGTCATCATCGACGGGATGGTGATCCAGAACTGCGACGCCGAGGGCGAGTCGTCGCTGGTGGCGATGGACGTCGCGACGGGCGAGACGATCTGGAAAACCGGGCGCGAGCCGAAGCCGCGCGGCGGCTGGAGCACGCCGATCGTGATCGAGGTGAACGGCGAGCGAGAACTGGTGCTCAATGGTGAGTTCGGGGTGCGCGGCTACGAACTCGAAGGCGGGAGGGAGCTGTGGTTCTGCAAGGGCTTCAACGGACGCGGCTCGCCGGTGCCGGACTACGCCGACGGACTGCTGCACGTGGTCAACGGCAAGCCGGGCGACACCTATGCCGTCAGACCCGGCGGGCGGGGTGACGTGACCCGAACGCATCGCGTCTGGCACACGCCGCGGCGGGCGGGCCGCGACCTGCCGTCGCCGGCGGTGGTCGGCGGCCATGTGATCGTCGTTTCCATGTCGGGCAAGGCGGCCTGCTACGAGGCGAAGACCGGCAGGCGCCTGTGGGAGGAGCCGCTCGGGGTGAAAGGACAGTTCGCCGCCTCGCCGCTGGTGATGCGGGGCCACGTGCTGATCCCCAACGTGTACGGCGGCGGCACGGTGGTGCTGAAGCCCGGTCCGCGGAAGGAGATCGTGGCGGTGAACGAACTCGGCGCCGAGGTGGACGAGCTTTTCCGCGCGACGCTGGCCCCGATCCAGGGGCGGATGTTCGTGCGCTCCCTGTCGATGCTCTACTGCATCGGGGAGTGAGCGGAGACGGGAAGGCGACACTCTGTAGAAACGCCTATCGGGGTTAGCCCGAATGGCACTTCCTCAAGCCATGGGGTCGAGCGTCCCGACGGGACGAAATATCCGTAGCCGGGGACTTCGAGTCCCCGGTGGTCGTTAGGGATCTCCCTCGTCGGAAACCGACGATACAGGTCCTGCAGGGCGCTCTCCCCTGTTCCGTCGGTTTCCGACGGGGGAACTCCTCTTCCCGGTTCCGGGCGCTGAA
>CALGOH010000094.1 GCA_937957985.1 uncultured Verrucomicrobiae bacterium | reverse complement strand
GGAACTGCACCGTCACCTTCCGGCCCGGCGCCAGGGACGCCGGAACCCCGGCATCGCCGGGCGGCTGCAGCCCGGCGATCTCGTCGGGCTCGAACGACGCGAGGGCCTGGTCACGCACGGGTACCGCGTCCTTCGGCGCGAGCGCCCGCAGCCGGGCGAGCTCGGCGGCGCATCCGGGATCGGCCGCGCGGTTGTGCCATTCGTGGGGATCGTTCTCGATGTCGTAGAGTTCCTCGCCGCCATCGGCGTAGTGGAGGTAGCGCCAGTTCTGCGTGCTCACCGCGAAGTTCTCGGGCCGGTCGAGCTGGGTGATCGCCGGGCGCGACCAATCGGCCTGCGGGTCGCCCAGCAGCGGGGCGAAGCTGCGGCTGTCGATGTCCGGCTTGGCCGGGATGCCGCACAGCTCGGTGAGGGTGCCGAACAGATCGAGCAGGCTCACCGGCTGATCGCACACCGAGCCCGCCCCGGTGCCCCCGGGAAGGCCCGCCGCGCCCTCCGGCACGCGGACGATGAGCGGCACCCGCGCGCAGGCCCGCCACGAGGTGAACTTCTGCCAGTGCTCCTTTTCCCCGAGGTGCCAGCCGTGATCGCTCCACAGGACGACGATGGTGTTGTCGGCGTTGGGACCTTTCTCCAGCGCGTCGAGCACGCGGCCGACCATCGCGTCGGCAAAGTGGATCGACGCGAGATACCCCTGCACCCCGCGGCGCCACTCGCCGTGCCAGAGGATGTGGGGAAAGTAGCGGTTGCGGGCGATCCGGCGGGCCATCGGCGGGACGTCGTCGAGATCGTCGGGACGGTAGCCCGGCGGCAGTTGGACATCCTCCGGCGGGAAGGGCTCGTAGTATTTCTCCGGCACGAACCACGGCTCGTGCGGACGGTAGATGCCGCAGGCGAGGAAGAACGGCTTTTCGTGCTCCTTGCCGAGCTGCTCGCCGATCCACTTCGAGACGAGCCAGTCGCCGCCGTAGGTCTCGTCATCGACGTCGAGCGCGGCCCAGTCGGTCTCGACATACTGCCACGGCCCGCCGCGCGGCAGGCTCACCGGCCGTTGCTCCGGGTAAAAGGTCGGCGGGAAGGGATCGTCCTTCTCCTTGTCCGGGTAGTAGTCGTCCCACGACGGCGGATCGATCACGTAGTGCAGCAGCTTGCCCGAGCCGGCGGACCAGTAGCCGTGGTTCGAGAAGTGCCGTGGCAGCAGCACCTCCTCCGGCATGACGTCGCGCAGCTTGTCCAGATTGCTGTAGAGACCGGACCGCCACGGCGCGCGGCCGGTGAAGATGGCGCTGCGCGAGGGATTGCACGAAGCCGCCACGGTGTAGGCGTTGCGGAAAAGCATGCCGTCGGCGGCAAGCCGGTCGATGTTCGGCGTCATCGCCTGCGGATGCCCGCCCAGGCAGCCGACCCAGTCGTTCAGGTCGTCGACCGAGATGAAGAGGACGTTGGGCGATCTGGCGGAAACGGAAGCGATGGAGGCCATCGCGACCACCGCGGACATCACGACCCGGAACATGTAGCAACCCAAGCAGCCCGTGGCAGGGCATGCGAGGGTAAACCCGTGCCATGCACGGGCTTCACCGGTTCCTCATGAAGTCGGCGACCTGGAGGAAGAAGGCGTCGAGATCCTCGCGCAACTCTCCGGTGATACCGCATTCATCCATCGCCGCGCCCATGAGCGCCAGCCAGCGGTCGCGCTCGGGCTCCCCGATGGCGAAGGGTGCGTGACGCATCCGCAGTCGTGGATGACCGCGGCGCAACGTGTACTCCGGGTCACCGAGCAGGCGGAAGTTGAGGAACATCCGCAACCGTTCCTCGGAGCCCTCCCAGTCGTCCTCGGGATACATCGGGCCGATGAGGTCATCGTCCTTCACCCGCCGGTAGAAGCCGGCGACGATCGCGGCGATGCCCTCCCTGCCGATCTCGGCGGCGACCCGTTGCTCCATGCTTTCCACGGCCCGCGGATAACGGCCCGCCATCCAAAGCTCAAGGTCCGACCCACCTGTCAGTGGCATGACCGTCCCGGTCATGAATCGGACAGTTGGTCCAGCCCCCCGGCTCATGACCGGGACGGTCATGCCACAAATCCGCTCAAGCCCGCACCTCGCACCAGCCGCCGGACCAGGTCGCCTTGAGAGGCAGACCGAAGAGACGCGAAAGTTTCCGGTCGGTGAGCACCTCGCGCTTCGGACCGTCGGCGAAAACGCGGCCCTCCCTGAGCATCACCACCCGCCCGATCTCCGGCGGGATCTCGCCGGGATGATGCGTCACCCACACCAGTGTGCGCCCACGCTTGAGCAGGCCCCGCAGCACCTTCTGCAGGCCGGCGGCGGCGGCGAAATCGAGCGCGGTGGTCGGTTCATCAAGCACCAGCACGCCCGGATCGTGCGCCAGGGCACGGGCGATCAGGAATCGTCGCTTCTCCCCCGACGACAGGCTGCCGAAGGGGCGCTCGACCAAGGCCTCGACCCCCATCGCGTCCACCGCCCGCGAGGCCCGCTCGCGATCCGCCATCGCAAACCGCATGCCCGGCACCACGCCGTAGGTTCCGCGCAGCGCCGAGAGCACGACGTGGAAGGCCGGCTCGTCGCGATCGAAGCGCGCGACCTCCTCGGGCATCACCAGGCCGATGCGATGACGCAGCGTCTCGATGTCCCACAGCTCCTCGCCAAAAAGCCGGCAGCAGGCACCCTCCCTGGCCTCGATCCGCAGCGATCCGGCGAGCAAGTGAAGCAGCGTGCTCTTGCCGGAGCCGTTCGGCCCGAGAATCGCGACGCTTTCGCCCTCGTGGAACCGGAGCGACACGTCGCGCAACGCCTCGACCGAGGCGTCGTCTCCGCGCCACACGGTAGCGTCTGTTAGCTCGAGGACGGTTTCCGGCATGTTGGAGATGGGAACCGCAGATTACGCAGATTGAGGGGATTGGGAAAGGGTGGATCAACCCTTGAGAACGAGCCGACGCTTCTCACCCAACATCCAATCTCCCAATTTCCAATATCCAGCCGCAGGCGTCACTTCCTGTCGTTCCGCAGCCGCTGGGCGTAGCGCTTCACGTATTCGTTCGCACCCTTGTCCTTGAGCACCTTCCCGATCCACTCGTCGGGCACCTTGGAGTCCACTTCGAGACGGGTGAGCGCATTGAGAAGGTACTGGGTCGGGTATCCCCCGAGATCCTTGTCCAGCTCGGCCAGCAGGGCCTTCTCGGCGACTCCGACCTCGCCGGCCGCTTGCAGCGTTTCGGCGGCGAGGATGCGGTTCACCGCCGCGTCGTCCACGAGCAACGGTCTCACGCCATCGGCCTCGTGCCGCACCTGCATGCCGAGCAGGCCCCAGTAGCGCTTCACCAGATCGTCGGATGCCATCGCCTCGCGCAAGCGGTCGACGACGTCCTCGTCACCGGAGGTCGCCGCGAAGGCGAGATCGAGCACGCCGTCGAAATCGAAATCCTCCGAACGCGCGAAGGTCGCCACCGGCACATCCGGACACAGCATCTCGAACATCGGCTCGGGAATGACGCCGGTGTCCTTGACCTCGGCCATCTTCGACTTCAGCCGCGCGCGCATCGCGGCAATTCTTTCGGCATGGGCCGGGTCGTCGGCGAGGTTCTTCACCTCCCACGGATCAGCCTCGAGATCGAACAGCTCCTCGACCGGCTGCGGCGCCTCCCAGATCGCGCGGTGCCGTCCTTCGAGGCTGCCGTCCCGCCACGCCTTCTGCCACGCGACCCACGACGGCTGTCCGAACTGATAGTAGCTGTAGGGAGCCGCCGGAAGTTGCGGGCTGAAGCGGCGGATGTACTTCCAGCGCCCGTCGGTCCATCCACGACGCATGCCGTAGATCTCGTCGAAGCGGTCGGCGAAGAGGAACACACAGTCCTTCGGCGCGGCCCGATGCTTCCCGAGAAACGCACGGCCCTGCATCTGCGCCGGCTTTTCCATCCCGATCAGCGACAGCAGTGTCGGCGCGAGATCGACGAAGGCCACCGGCTCGTCCACCGTCTCGCCGGGCTTGAAGGGGGAAAGCGAACGCCACTTTTCCGGCACCCGCACGATCATCGGGACGCGCACGCCGGTGTCCTTGAGGTAGCGCTTCCCGCGCGCCGTCGGGCCGCCGTGGTCGGAGTAGTAGAAGACGATCGTGTCGTCGGCGAGGCCGGCCTTCTCCAGCTCGTCGAGCACCTTGCCGACCTGGCTGTCGAGCTGGGTCAGCTTTTCATGGTACGCGGCGAAGTCCTCGCGGAACTCCGGCAGGTCGGGCAGATGGGGCGGCAGATCGATCTCCGACGGTTTCAGGCGGTGGGGCGGCTTCGGGCGCTTGCCGCGAAACAGCGAACTCTCGTGGCTGACGGTGAGGTTGAAGATCGAGAAGAACGGCTGGCCCTCGGCGCGGTGGCGGTAGTGCGCCTTGTTCGAGCATTCGTCCCAGATCGCCCGGTCGTTCCCCTCGAAGTTGTAGTCGGTCTTCGCGGCGTTGGTGCAGTAGTAGCCCTGCTCGCGCAGATAGGTGACGTAGGGCTTGAACTCCGCCGGGATCGCGTGGCGGCTCCGCATGTGCTGGGTGCCCTGGCTCGGGGCATACACGCCGGTGAGGATGGTCGAGCGCGCCACCGCGCAGACCGGGGCGTTCGAATAGGCGTGGCGGAAAAGGACACCTTCCTCGGCCAGGCGGTCGATCCTCGGGGTCCGGGCCTGGGCGTTGCCATAGCAGCCCATCCAGTGGGCCGCGTTGTCCTCGCTGGTGATCCAGAGGATATTGGGTTTGTCGGCGGCGGCCGCCCGGGCGACCAGGACGAGCAGAAGAAGGGCGAGCAGGCGCATGACTCCCTTACGCCCCGGCAGAGGCGGGGCTGACAAGGGATTTCTTCCGGGCCGCTGTGCTCACTGTTTGACCACCGGCACGACGAGGGTCGGGACCACGGCCTTGCGGACCATTCCCTCGGCCACCGAGCCGAGAAGCAGCGAGGCGACCATCCCGTGCCCGTGGGAGCCGAGGATCACCAGATCCGAGCCGACTTCCTTCACGTAATCGAGCAGCGCGTGGAGCGGGCTGCCTTCGGCGAGATGGCGTTTCACATCCTCGACATCCGCGGCGACCTCGGAAAGCCGGCGCTGGGCCCGCTTGCGCGCCTCCTCATGGAAGGCGTGCATCGCCGGAAACTCGTCGGGGGTGAAACCGTAGGCGGTGTAAGCCGGCTCGGGCTCGAGCACGTGGACGATGTGGAGCTCGGCCCCGAAAGCCCGGGCCTGCGCCACGGCGGTGTCGACGACCTGATCGGAGGCGTCGGAAAAATCAATGGCGGCAACAATCGCTTTCATGGCTTCCCAAGCTAACCGGGGACGCCGCTCTTGGCCAGAGACAAACCATTCCCGCCGAAGGATTCGCAAGACATGCGGCATTCCCCCATGACAAGCCGCCGATCCGGGTTCAGGATCACCCGCCATGATCAAGTTCCTCCACACCCGCATCCGCGTCCAGGACCTCGACACCTCGATCACCTTCTACTCGAAGCTCGGCTTCGTCGAAAAGGAGCGCAAGGGCTCGCCGCAGGGCAACCAGCTCGCCTTCCTCGAACTCCCGGGAAACGACGCGTTCCTCGAGCTGACCTGGTCGGACGACTACGAGACGCGGTGCCCGGAAGACCTGATGCACATCGCCGTGGGCGTGCCCGACATCGTCGACTACTGCGACAAGCTGGAGAAGGACGGCATCGCGATCTGGCCCGGCGGGTGGCGGGAGAAGCTCACCTCCGGCGAGCGCAAGATAGCCGTCGTCGCCGATGCGGACGGCTACGAGGTCGAGATCCTGGAGCGCTGAGACGCCGCAAAGGACGCCGCGAAAGACACAGGTGGTGCTTGGCGCGATGACGACCGGAGAGCGACGCTCTCCCCATGGACGGCGAATCCTCCGAGCCGCCGTGGTCGCTGCTGCTGGCCTCGGCCATCGTGTGCGGCGTCGCCACGCTTGGAGGCGTCATCGCCCAGCGCTTCCCGGGTCAGGAAAACCTCGCCACCGCGCTTTACACCACCGCCTACCTCGCCGGCGGCTGGGACGCGGCGCTCGACACGCTCGGCAAGCTCAAGCGCTTCCGCCTCGACATCCATTTCCTGATGCTCGCGGTCGCCCTCGGCGCCGCCTTCATCGGCGCTTGGTGGGAAGGCGCGGCGCTGCTGTTCCTCTTTTCCCTGAGCAACGCGCTCGAGCAGATGGCGATGGCGCGCACCGACCGCGAGATCCGCAGCCTGTTCCGCGAGGCGCCGAAGAAGGCCCTCGAAGTGCTGCCCGACGACTCGACCCGCGAGGTCCACGTCGAGGCGCTCGCTCCAGATACCGTCATCCGCGTCCTGCCCGGCGAGCAGTTCCCGGCCGACGCGCAGGTCGTCAGCGGCGAGAGTGCCGCCGACGAGTCCACCCTCACCGGCGAGTCCGTGCCGGTGGGCAAGGCCGCCGGCGACACCGTCTTCAGCGGCACGCTCAACACGTGGGGCCGGCTCGATGCCAGGGTGCTCCGCCCGCCGGGTGACAGTGCCCACGCGCGCATCATCCGCCTCATCCGCGAGGCCCAGGCCAGCAAGGCGCCGTCGCAGCGCTTCACCGACCGTTTTGGTACGGGATACACCGTAGGAATCCTCGGGCTGTCGCTGGCGATGTTCCTCGTCTGGCACTTCGCGCTGGGCATCCCGGCATTCGTCGGGGACGAGGAGAACCGCTCCGCCTTCTACCGGGCGATGACCCTGCTGGTCGTCTGCTCGCCCTGCGCGCTGGTGATATCCATCCCCAGCGCGATCCTCGCCGGCGTCGCGGCCGGGGCCCGGCACGGCATCCTGTTCCGCGGTGGCGTGGCGCTGGAGAACCTCGCCACCATCCATCGCCTGGCCGTCGACAAGACCGGCACGCTGACCCGCGGCGAACTGGAACTCACCTCCATCGAGGTCGCCCGCGGCGGCGGCGAAGACGACCTGCTCGCGGTCGCCGGGGCGCTGTCGCGCCACTCGACCCACCCGCTTTCCCGCGCCATCGTCGCCGCGCGCCTCAAGCGCGGGGTCGCCGAACTCGCCAGCGCCGATTTCAAGTCGATCGCCGGCAAGGGGCTGGCCGGCACGGTCGAGGGTCGCGGGGTCACGCTCGGGCGCCGGGCGCTTTTCGGCGAGGGCAGCCCCGTCCACTCGTTCCACGACCCCGAGCCGGGCCTGACCGAAGTGCTGGTCGAGGCCGGTGATCTCGCCGGCCGGCTGCTGCTGCGCGACGCGCCGCGTCCCGAAGCCGCCGAAACCGTCCGCGAGCTCCGTGAGCGCGGAATCGAGGTGACCATGCTCACCGGCGACCGCGAGGAATCCGCCGCCCTCGTCGGCACCGAACTCGGCCTGCGCGACTGGCGCTCCGGGCTGCATCCCGAGGACAAGGTCGCCGCCATCGGCGAATGGCGGAAGAATGGCGAGCGGGTCGCGATGGCCGGCGACGGGGTCAACGACGCCCCCAGCCTGGCCGCCGCCGACGTTTCCATCGGCATGGGTCTGCGCGGCAGCGACGCCGTGCTCGAGCAGGCCGACATCGTCCTCACCAAGGACCGCCTCGAGCGCATCCTCGAGGCTCTCGACCTCAGCCGCCGCTGCCGGGCGATCATCCGCCAGAACCTCGCCATCTCGCTCGGGGTCGTCGTCCTGCTCGGCCTTGCCGCGCTCGGCAGCGTCATTCCCCTGCCGATCGGCGTCCTCGGCCACGAGGGCTCGACCGTCGTCGTCGTCCTCAACAGCCTGCGCCTGCTGTGGAGTGGCGCTTTCCAAGCGCCATGAGCCGGGTGGGAGGCTTCCAAGCCTCCGCGGCCTGACTTGACGACGGCTGAAAGCCGCCGACCCGGCTCATGGCGCTCCGGAGAGCGCCACTCCGCACGCCACTCCTACCGCGTCACCTCGGTGCCGATGCCGCTCTGGGTGAAGATCTCCAGCAGCAGGGCGTGGGGCTGGCGG
Source organism: uncultured Verrucomicrobiae bacterium (assembly GCA_937957985.1). Lineage (GTDB taxonomy): Bacteria > Verrucomicrobiota > Verrucomicrobiia > Verrucomicrobiales > Akkermansiaceae > Haloferula. Next base: position 15,696 of record CALGOH010000094.1, on the reverse strand, counting down.
CCGTCGATGAAGTGGACCTTGCGCACGCCGGCGTTGAGCGCGTCGAGCGCGCTGCGGATCTTCGGGATCATCCCGCCGGAGATCGTGCCGTCGGCCATCATTCCCTCGGCCTGGGCCCGGTTCACCGACTGGATGAGGGTCTCCGGCTTCGACGGATCGGCCATCAATCCCGGGACATCGGAAAGATAGACCAGCTTGGTCACGCGCAGTTCCTTGGCCAGCGCGGCGGCGGCGAGGTCGGCATTGATGTTGAGAGGCTTCCCCGTCGCCAGCTCCTCGGCCAGCGGCGAGATCACCGGCACGATCTGCGCCCGGTGCGCGGCATCGAAGGACGCCGGGCGACACCCGACCACCTCGCCCACCCGGCCGAGATCGATCCGATTCCCCTCCTCGTCCCTCGCCTGCATCTTCTCGCCGAGAAAGACGTCGTTGCCGGGGATGCCCGTCGCCTTGCCGCCGAACTCCCGGATCATCTGGACCAGGCCGGGATTGATCTCGCTCGACAGCACCTTCTCGACGATCGCGATCGCCTCGTCGGACGTCCGCCGGAAGCCGCCGACGAACTCCGCCTCCAGCCCGGCCTTCTTCATCGCCGCGGAAATCGCCTTGCCGCCGCCGTGGACGACGATCGGATTGATCCCCGCGACCTCGAGGAACACGACGTCGCGCATCACCTTGCGCACCAGATCGGGATCCTCCATGGCGGAGCCGCCCATCTTGATGAGGAAGGTCTTGCCGCGGAAGGCCTGGAGATAGGGCAGGGCCTCGATCAGGGCTTCGGCTTTGTCGATCGGTTCGCGCAGGCTCATGGCTCGGGAGGCGGAGCGTAGAAGATCGGCCCGAATCCGGCAAGGACCGCGCGAGCCCACTCGCGCATCCGCGAACGAGAATGAGAACGATCATGAGATGCCCACGGACGCCACCATGTCCTCCCGGGTGCGCGAGTGGGCTCGCGCGGTCCTTCCTTTCCCCCGCTCACTCCCGCACCCTGCGGCCGCCCTCGACCAGTTCGAATTCCAGCAAGCGGGTGCCGGGCGGGAGCATTTCGGGAAACCGGTCGGCCCACTCGGCGACCACCACGCCGCCCTCGTCGAGCATCTCGTCCCAGCCGATCCCGGCGAGTTCCCCGGCCGATTCCAGCCGGTAGAAGTCGAGGTGAAACACCGGCAGCCGGCCGTCGCGGTATTCGTGCACCAGCGCGAAGGTCGGGCTCGTCACCTCGCCCGGATGCCCCAGTCCGGCCACCAGGCCCTTGGCAAAGCGGGTCTTCCCCGCCCCCAGACCGCCGACCAGCCCCAGCACCTCGCCACCGCCCAGCCCCGCCGCGATCTCACGACCCAGCGCCTCCATCGCCGCCTCGTCCGCCACGGTCCTTTCCACCCCCGCAGCAAAGCCGATCCCGGGGCCCCGTCGATTTCAAAAAATTGCCTTGCCCGCCCCGGGGTGCTGTGATGTCCTCCCCGCCCGCCCGACCGGCGGGCAAAACTTTCCATCCCACACGGCCATGGCCTACGCAGTGATCAAGACCGGCGGCAAACAGTACCGCGTTCAAAAGGGCGACAAGATCGACGTCGAGAACCTCAATCTCGACGAAGGCACCATCCTGGAATTCGCCCCGCTGCTCGTCGGCGAAGGCTCCGACGTCAAGGTCGGCTCGCCGGTGGTGGAAGGTGCGAGCGTCAAGGCCACCGTGGTCCAGAACTTCCGCGGCAAGAAGGGCATCGCCTTCAAGTTCAAGCGCCGCAAGGGCTTCCACAAGACCAAGGGCTACCGCCGCGCGCTCAGCAAGATCGAGATCGAATCGATCGAAGGCTGAGTGACCCATTCGTCATTCGGAAATTCAACATTCGTCATTCCTAAGCCATGGCTCACAAGAAAGGACAAGGTTCCGTCAAGAACGGCCGCGATTCGCGCTCGAACCGCCTCGGCGTGAAGAAGTACGGCGGCGAGGTCGTCGTCCCGGGCATGATCATCATCCGCCAGCGCGGCACCAAGTGGCACCCCGGCAAGAACGTCTTCATGGGCAAGGACCACACCATCCACGCCGGCGTCGAGGGCAACGTCTTCTTCGACCGCAACGGCCGCCGGGTGAACGTCCAGCCCGCCGAAGTCGCCGCCAACTGACGCGGCGCCACTCCCGATTTACCCAAAAACCGTCGTCCCGAAAGGGCCGGCGGTTTTTTGCGGAGTGGCGCTTTCCAAGCGCCATGGCGGGGCGGGGCGGCCTCCAGGCCGACGGGTTGAGATTCGCTTTCTGGTGCGGACCGCCCCGAACCCTCACTGCATGCCTTCACGCATGTTCCTTTCGGGCCTGCATCGGTATCTCTGACTCCTCCCCGCGATCCGGAGATCGCCCCGCCCTTTCATGGCTCCTGCAAGGAGCCACTCCGACCAAGCCGCCAGCGGCGGCGCATCGCGATCAACAGTTTGACGAAGCTGAGGAGCGCCGGAACGAAGCCGATCATCACCCCGAGCCACGACACGCCGCCTAGCACCATGAACGCCACAGGCAGGCGCTTGGACCACGAGCTGGAGAGACCTCCGACCCAATCCATCGCTACCACGGAGCCCAAGCCCATGAGCCAGCCACCGGCACACAAGCCTCCCCACACCAGGAAAGCCCGCCACTGCTCCATCTCAGCTTGCGCGATCTCTTCATGGCTCCGCCGCCTTCCATCCTGCTGCAGGATCTCTGCCCGCTCCGCCGCCGTCATCCCGGACCGATCCCCCAGCGGACCATCCAGCCTCACCAGATTCAACTTCTTCGGATCGCCCTTCTCCACCACTCCAACCAACCACTGCACTTCCCACCCCACAAGCTCCCCCATTCGTCATTTAGCATTTCACATTCGTCATTCGAGGCGCAGCCTCCCCCCATGTCCGCCGCCGACCTCAAAGCCATCCTCCTCGACAAGTCCGTCCGCACCGGCACCTTCACCCTTGCCTCGGGCAAGACCAGCGACCTCTACATCGACTGCCGCGTGACCACCCTCGACCCGGTCGGAGCCAACCTCGTCGGCGAGATCGGCTGGGCCGCCGTGCGCGAACGGATCCGCAGCGAGGGTCTCGCGATCGACGCCATCGGCGGCATGACCATGGGTGCGGACCCGATCTCGCTGGCCATCGGCATGACCTCCGCCCGCCTCCACCCCGACGAGGCACTGCAGGTCTTCACCGTGCGCAAGGAACCCAAGGGCCACGGCCGCGGCAAGCAGATCGAGGGCAACTTCAAGGAGGGCGACACCATCATCGTCGTCGATGACGTCATCACCACCGGCGGTTCGACCCTCAAGGCCATCGACGCCATCGAGGCGGCCGGCGGCAAGGTCGCCTTCGCGCTGGTGCTGGTCGACCGCGAGGAAGGCGGACGCCAGGCCATCGAAGCCCGCGGCATCCCGGTCCTCGCGCTCTACTCCCGCAGCACGCTGCTTTAGGAGAATCGACATTCCTGTCGATCCTCCGGAACCCCTACCCGAAGAAGCGCTCCATCGCCTCCACGCAGCCCTCGCTGTGGGCGGCGATGCAGACGTGGCCGCCGACCGCTTTCACATGGGCGCGGATCTCCGCCACCGCGTTGGCCGGGCAGGCGATGCGGGCCGCCGCTCCGGGCGAGAGCATCTCGAAGTCGTTGTGGCTGTCGCCGATCGCGAAGCAGTCCGCCGGGCCGAGCCCGTATCCCTCCGCCACGCGGTTCAAACTACTACCCTTCTGGTAGTTCCGGTGGCCGAAGCGCAGGTAGATCGTGTTGCGCTGCCAGCCGAGCAGCGGCTCGTCGGCCGCCAGCTCGCGGACGCGGCCCACGATCCACTCCATCTCCTCCTCGGTGCGCGCGATCAGCCCGGCCGGATCGCCCGCCTCCTCGACCCATTGCGCGCCGGTGTGCTCCTCGACCTCGGCACGGATCGCCTTCATCCTCCGGCGAACCTTGCGGAAGAACTTCCGGTGCTCCTTCTCGCAGCGCCTGTTCCATTCGTCGTCACCGACCCAGCGGCCGACCGCGTTCGGGAACCACAGCTCCCGCTCGCGGGCCACGATCCAGTCGGGCGCGAAGGGAAACCGGCTTTCGATCATTCCCTCGATCACGTGCTCCATCGAGCGGCCGGTATTGATCCCCCACACGACCGACCCGTTCGCCCGAAGCTCCGCGATCTTCCGGAAAAACGCATCGCTCACCGGCGGCGACTGCGCCGGGTCGTGCAGGGTGCCGTCGAAGTCGAACGACAGCACGTGACGCGGCGTTTCCGGAAGGTCGAGCGCTCTCACGCCCGAGGGGTAGCACGGGAACGGCCGGGAGCGAGGCTTTTGGAGTGCGGAGGCTTGCCTCCGCTTTGCGGTGGACCCGCAGACCACCTTCCCGGCCGACCCCGGCGGCAGCGCCCACGGCGAAGGAAATTCCATCCGCCGGGGTCGTTCCAAAGCGGTGGCAAGCCACCGCACTCCAAATCACGGCACCGGCGTGCCTTCCAGGGCTTCGGAGATCATCGGCAGCGGGTCCGACGCGTCGGCCGGCACCAGGCGGTGGCGCATCACCGCCGGGAACACCCGCTGCACGTGGTCCGGATGCACCGCCTTCGCCTGCTCGAGAAACGCCGCGGCCCGCGCCGCCTGCATCACCGCCAGCGAGGCGCGCACCGAGACCGCATGGTCCGCCCCCGCCCGGCGTCGCAGGCTTTCGCAGAGCCCGGTGATGTAGCCGGCCAGCGGCCCGCCGAGGGGAATCCCGCGCACCTGCCGCTGCAGCTCAAGGACCTCCTCCGGCTGGACCAGCGCCTCGTGGCGCCCGTTGCCGTTGATCTCGCCCGAGGCGTGCCCCATCAGGATGCGGTCCTGGATTTCCGCCGACGGCAGCTCCATGCGGATCGACAGCAGGAAACGGTCGAGCTGCGGCTCCGGCAGCGGGAAGGTTCCGTGCGGGTCGCCGTCGTTCTGCGTGGCGATCACGAGGAAGGGCTCGGGCAGCGGACGCGTCACGCCTTCCAAGGTGACCTGGTGCTCGTTCATGCATTCGAGCAGCGCGCTCTGGACCCGGGGCGAGGTGCGGTTGATCTCGTCGGCCAGCAGACAGTGGGCGAAGACCGGCCCGGGCACGAACTCGAAGTCGCCGCGGTCCATCCGGTAGAGCGAGTAGCCGAGCAGGTCGGCCGGCAGCAGGTCGGGCGTGAACTGGACGCGCTTGAAGGTGCCGCCGATCGAACTCGCCAGCGTGTGCGCCAGCGAGGTCTTGCCGATGCCCGGCGGGCCCTCGATCAACACGTGGCCCCGGGCCAGCAGCGCCGTCATCAGCAGGTCGGCCGCACCCTCGGCACCGAGCACGGTGGAGACGAGGCGGGAGCGGAGCGGGTCGAGGGACTTCATGAATTGGTGGAACTCTTCGCGGAAAGGGATTCTTGGATCTTCCGGATCGCCTCCGGGTAGATGCGGTGCTCTTCCTGCTGGATGCGGGCGTGCAGCGACTCCGGCGTGTCGCCTGGCTCGACCGGCACCCGCGCCTGGAGAATCGCCGGCCCGGTATCCATGCCGGCATCGACGAAGTGCACGGTGCACCCGGTTTCCGACACCCCCGCCTCAATCGCCTGCGTCCACGCCTCGAGGCCGGGAAAATCCGGCAGCAGGGAGGGATGGATGTTGAGGATGCGGTTCGGGAAGGCGGCGAGCAGCGGCTGGCGGACGATCCGCATGAAGCCGGCGAGGCAGACCAGTTCCACCCCGGCCTCCTTCAGCGCCGCGGCGGTCTCTCGCTGGGCCTCGTCGGGGAATTTCGACCGGAACCCCCGGCAATCGATCAGCCCCGTCGCGATCCCCCGTGCGCGTGCCCGCTCGAGGATGAAGGCGTCCGGATTGTCGGAAAACACCAGCGCGATCCGGGCGTCGAGCGTCCCGCCGTCGATCGCATCGAGGATCGCCTGCATGTTCGATCCCGATCCCGACCCGAGGATGCCCAAGCGCATGGGCGCAGCCTACGGCTGCGAAGTTCCAAGGTCCAAGTTCCAAGTTCCGGAGCCGTGCTTCCTCATTCGTCGGCGAAGAGGAAGCTTCACTTGGAACTTGGCACTTCTCACTTCGAACTTCCGAGGCTACGCCTCGGCCATGCACGACCCTCGCATCGACGAACTGGCAGCATCGCTCATCGGCTACTCGGTCGCCCTGAAGAAGGGCGAGAAGATCCTCATCGACCTCCAGGACGTGCCCGACTCGATCGGCCTGGCCCTGATCCGGGCCGCCCGCAAAAAGGGCGGCATCCCGGTGCTGCGGGTCAATCACTCGCGTCTGAACCGCGAGATGCTCATCGGCTCGACCGAGGAACAGTACCGGCTGATCGCCAAAAACCTGCTCGCCGAGATGAAGGGCATGGACGCCTACATCGCCATCCGCGGCAGCGACAACATCGCCGAGACCAGCGACGTCGCCGCGAAGCACATGACCCTCGCGATGAAGCACCTGCGCCCCGTGCTCGACTGGCGGGTGAAGAAGACCAAGTGGTGCGTGCTGCGCTGGCCGTCGCCGTCGATGGCCCAGCAGGCCGGCATGAGCACCGAAGCCTTCGAGGATTTCTACTTCAAGGTCTGCCTCGTCGACTACAAGAGCCTCGTCCCCGCCGCCAACGCGCTGAAGCGGATGATGGACCAGACCGACCTCGTCGAGATCAAGGGGCCCGGCACCGACCTCCGTTTCTCGATCAAGGACATCCCGACCCTCGTTTCCGCCGGCAACTACAACATCCCCGACGGCGAGGTCTTCACCTCGCCGGTGATCGACAGCGTCGAGGGCGTCATCACCTACAACGCCCCGAGCATCTATCAGGGCATCCCCTTCGACTCGGTGAAGCTCACCTTCGAGAAGGGCAAGATCGTCAAGGCCGAGTCGCCGGGCAAGACGCGCGAGTTGAACAAGATCCTCGATGCCGACAAGGGCGCGCGCTACATCGGCGAGTTCGCGATCGGCTACAACAAGGAGATCAAGCACCCGATGCGCGACATCCTCTTCGACGAGAAGATCGGCGGTTCGTTCCACTTCACCCCCGGCCAGGCCTACGAGGACGCCGACAACGGCAACCGCTCGCAGGTCCACTGGGACCTCGTCTGCATCCAGCGCAAGGACTACGGCGGCGGCGAGATGTACTTCGACGGCAAGCTCGTCCGCAAGAACGGCAAGTTCCTCGCCAAGTCGCTGGCGAAGCTCAATCCGTAGAGCGCGACGGAGCGCCGATTTTGAAATCGGCACCGCAGCGGTCCGGAGGATGAGAAGACCGCCGCCAAGGCCGCAGAGGCTCGGGTTCCGCGAGTTGAAGGACCGCGTTACCCCGGTCGCGCATTGGAGGTGGGCCGCCCCCGGCCCACGACCCCCGCGGTCTGCCGTCCCCATCGCGGGGCGAGGGCGCCCCGCCTCCAATGCCGATTTCACAATCGGCGCTCCTCGCCTGCTCCTTCCTTGCAGTCCGGCCATTCCGACGCCATGGGAAAGCCATGCGCATCCTTGCCTGCCTGCTGCTCCTCGCGGCGACGCTTTCCGCCCAGACCTACCGGCCCGTCCGCGAGCAGCCGCCGATGCCGGCGCGGGAGTTCCGCGGGGCGTGGGCGGCGGTGGTGCACAACATCGACTGGCCGAGCCGACAGGGCCTGAGCGCTTCCGCCCAGAAGGCCGAACTGACGGCAATCCTCGACAAGATGGCGTCGCTGAACATGAACGCCATCCTGCTGCAGGTGCGTCCGCACGCCGACGCGGTGTATCGCTCCGGCCGGGAACCGTGGAGCCACTGGCTCAGCGGCACGATGGGCAAGTCGCCGGGATACGATCCGCTGCAGTTCTGCATCGACGAGGCCCACAGGCGCGGGATCGAGGTCCACGCCTGGTTCAATCCCTACCGCGCGTTGTCGAATGCCGCCCACCCCGCCTCGAAGGACCACGTGACGCGCTCCGCCCCGCACATCACCAAGCGTTACGGCGGCGGCGTGTGGTGCGACCCCGGCCACCCTGAAACCTCGGGCCGGGCACTGGCGGCCATCCTCGACGTGGTCCGCAACTACGACATCGATGGCGTGCACCTCGACGACTATTTCTACCCCTACCCGAAGGACGGAAAGACCTTCCCCGACGGCCGTTCGCCGGCGCAGCGGCGGGCGATCGTCGATGGCTTCGTGAAGCAACTCTACGACCAGGTGAAGGCGGCCAAGCCTTGGGTGCGGGTCGGGATCTCGCCCTTCGGCATCTGGCGGCCGGGCGTGCCGGGCGGCATCGAGGCCGGGCTCGACGCCTACGAGCAGCTCGGCTGCGACGCCCGCAAGTGGCTGGCCAACGGCTGGGTCGACTACCTCGCGCCGCAGCTCTACTGGCGCGACCAGCCGCGCAAGCAGAGCTTTTCGGCGCTGCTGCAATGGTGGCGCCAGCAGGGCCGCCGACCGGTCTGGCCCGGCATCGCGACCTCGCGCATCAAGAGCTCGGACGATCCCGGACGGCCGGCCTCGGAGATCGTCCGGCAGGTCGGGCTGAGCCGCTCGATCGACCGCAACTACGTCGGCCAGATCCACTGGAGCGTGAAGGCGCTGATGCAGAACCGGGACGGAGTGTCCTCGGCGCTGGCGAAGGGCGCCTACTCGACCCCGGCCCTGGTCCCGCCGATGCCGTGGATGGGGAAAAAGGAGGTGGCACGCCCGTCGATCGAGGCCCGTGGCGAGGGCGGGCGGCTGAGGATCGGCTGGCGCCCGGGCGACGCCGGCACCAGCAAGCTCGCGGTGATGGGGCGCTACGGCGACAAGTGGCACATGCTGGCGGTCCTGCCGAAGGGGCGGACCGACGTCAGCCTCAATCCCTCCCGCGGCCTGCCGCAGGCGATTTCGGCCAGCGCGGCCGATCGTTTCGGAAATTTGAGCGGACCGGTGGTGCTGGGACGCTGAACCTGCGGCGGTCCTGGCCCCGAAAGTGCTTGCGTTTTCCGGCAATGTCGGGCGAAGGTCCGCGCGTCCCAGCCTAACGGATCGCCTCCCCGGCATCCGCCAGATGAGATGAAGATTCGCTTTTTTGTGACGGGATCGGCCGCGTTCTTCGCGGCGTGGTTGGCGGTGACCTACGTGCGCGAAGTGCCGCACGAGGAATATCCCCGCCTCGGCAAGGGCTCGCTGCCGCTTTCGGCGCAGGCCGAACCGGAGGTTCGTGAGCCGCTCGACGATGCCGCCCCCGAAATGCCGGTGGTGATGCTCGCCGAGTGAGCGGCGGCAAAAAGCGGACTGGCCTCCTCCGGCGGAGCGGCTAGGGTGGCGGTCATGGCCGAACAACCGATCGTCTGCGACACCAAACCGCTGGGACTCGAAGTGGAACCGGGGATCCATTTCTGGTGCTCCTGCGGAAGGTCATCCAGCCAGCCCTACTGCGATGGCAGCCACAAGGGCACGGGCCTGCAGCCGGTCCGCTTCGAGGTGGAGGAAAAGACGATGGTCTGGTGGTGCCAGTGCAAGCACACCGGCAACCCGCCGCTGTGCGACGGCAGCCACAAGCGGGTGAGTTCCAGGGGTTGAGTTCACGGTGACAACGAGATCCGCCGTCCGGAACGACTTCCACGCCGATGGCGAGGGCATCCATTCGGTGCTGACCGAATGCCGGGTCGCGGCGGGATTCGACCGTCGTGTCGGGCGATGGTGCCACGTCACCGGCTTCGCGGGCGTCTGGCGGGTCAACCGGGCGCGAGCCCGGTGGGTGCGCCGGACAAAACGGAAAGCACGAAGGTGCGTGTTCGTCTCGGACTGAGGAATGTGGCGACTTTGCCCTACCGCCGTCGGCTGCGGAAGCGTGCCCGGGGATCATCCTCGGGACCTTCGCTCTCCTTGTCCCGGTAGCGCAGGATGCCGTCGCGGCGCAGGTTGCGGATGAAGGTCTTGGCGTCGGTCGAGACGTCCTCGTCGTAGGCCAGGGTGCCGAGCAGGCCTTCCCCGTCCTCGACCCTTTCGAGCGTGTCCGCCGCCTGGTCGGCCGCGCGGGAAAGCGAGGCGACCGCCTTGGGCACGTCCTGCAGGGCGGGTTCGAGTTCATCGATGCGCTCGCCGGCCTTGTCGAAGGTCTCGCGGGCGCCGGCCGCCGCCTCCTCCACGCTGGCGATGGCCTTGCGGGCGTCGGTCAGCATCGGTTCCAGCCCGGCACTGGCCTTGTCGAGGTTGGCGAGGGTCGAGCCGATGTGGTCGAGGTTCTCGCGGGAAAGGATGTCGCGGTTCACCTTGCCCAGGGTCTCCTGCAGCTCGCCTGTCGCCTTGCGGATGTCGTCGATCGCCCCGTCGACGCCCTTCATCGTCTTCTCCGCCTCGACCAGCAGGCGGCGGGCCTCCTGCGATACGGCGACGGCGTTGTTCTGGATCGCGTCGAGGCCCGACGGTCCGGATCCCATCACGACGCTGCCCGGCTCGATGGTGTTCCCGTTCGGCTTCGAGGGAGGGGTGATCACGATGAGCTTGTCGCCGAGGATCGAGGCCGAGGAAATCTGGAACTCGGAACCCTCGAGAATGCGGATGCCCTCGGTGATCTCCAGCGGCACCTGCACCTTGATCTCGGCGGTCAGCTCGGGATTCGCGCTGACCTTGCCGATCCGGGCCCCGCCCATGCGGACTTCGGAGCCCTTGATCACGCCCGCGGCGTCGTCGAAAATCACGGTGATCTGGTAGCGGCCGGAAAACCGGTCGCCGAAGCGTCCGAAGACGACGATCAGACCGGCGAGCAGCCCGAGGCCGATAAGGAGGAATAGGCCGACGAGCGTCTCGGTCCTGGCTTTGGCTTCGGCCATTGCTTGAAAAGATGCCCGGCCTGCCGCCGGGGTGCAAGGTCCGGGTTTCAGCGCGACCAGTCCTCGCCCGAATCGCCATCGACGAAGGCCCGCAGGTGGGGATCGCGGATTTCCCGGAGCTCATCCGGGGTGCCGATCCAGTAGATCCGCCCGTCCTTGAGAAAGACGACCCGGTCGGCGATGTGGAACACCGAGCGCATCTCGTGGGTGATCACCACGTTGGTCATGCCGTGGTCGCGCTGGAGGCACTTGATCATGTGGTCGATCGTGTCGGCCGTCACCGGATCGAGGCCGGCGTGCGGCTCGTCGTAGAGCACGCAGGCCGGGCGGTCGACCACCGCGCGGGCCAGCGCGACGCGCTTGCGCATCCCGCCGGAAAGATCGGCCGGCATCTTCGCCTCCTCTCCGCCGAGGCGGACGATCTCCAGGGCCTTGGCCACGCGCCCGGCGATCTCCGCTTCATCCTTGATCCCCGCCTCGCGCAGCGGAAAGGCGACATTCTCGCCGACGCTCATGAAGTCGAACAGCGCCCCGCCCTGGAACATGATCCCGACCTTGCGCCGGATCGGGCCGAGCTGGCGCTCGTTCATGCACGAGATCTCGGTGCCTTCGACGTGCACGGTGCCCTCCGCCGGACAAAGCAGCCCGGGCAGGTGCTTCAGCAGCACCGACTTGCCCGCACCCGAGCCGCCCAGCATCACCAGCGTCTCCGCCCGCATGATGTCCAGATCGATGCCGCGCAGCACGTGGTTGTCGCCGAAGCGCTGGTGCAGGTCGCGAACGCGGATGAAGGGCTCGGCCACGGAGCGATTGTGCCGGAGGAGTGGCGCTTTCCAAGCGCCATGATGGGGCGTGGCGGTCTCCCGACCGCTGGGAACCGAATCGCCCTGCCTTGATAAGTGTCATTTTGAACACTTCCACCATGCCCCCGAAATTCTACGATCCCCACGCTCCAACCGACTCCACCAGCAACCGCCTGCCCCACTGGTCACAGCAAGCCGCCACCTACTTCGTGACCTTCCGCCTCGGCGACTCCATTCCCGGGGACAAGCTGCGTGCCCATGTCGATGCCCGAAGGACTTTCGAAGCAAATCAGGGTCCGCGCCCCTGGCCACCGGAGATCGAGCGGGAGTATTACCGCCGCTTTTTCGGCAAGGTCGAGACCTGGCTGGATCAAGGTGCCGGATCATGCCTGCTGCGGGATCCCGAGAACGCCCTGATCGTCGGGGAAACCCTCAAGTTCTTCGACCGGCAACGCTACCACCTCCACGCCTGGGTCGTGATGCCGAACCATGTTCATGTGCTTTTCGAGACCCTCGGCGACGCGACGCCGGGGCAGATCCTCAAATCGTGGAAGGGTTACACGGCGCGGCGCATCAACGATCGGCTGAAACGGACCGGCCCGCTGTGGCAACGCAGCTACTTCGACCGGATGATCCGCGACTGGGCTCACTTCGGACGCTGCGTGCGCTACATCGTGAAAAATCCGGAAACGGCCGGCCTTTCGAGAACCGGATGCCCGCTGGGAACCAGCCGCCTCGCGGATCGCTTCCGGGTCGCGCCGCGTTCAGGGACTGCAGGTTGAAAAACGGACGGAGCGCCAGGAGCGGTCGGGTGACCGCCACGCCCCGTCATGGCGCTTGGAAAGCGCCACTCCCCAGCTCCGAGAATCCGCAGAAGAGCCGGGAACTTTCATTGGGGCGCGGGGGCATCGGGTCGTCGCGGTCGAGGAACCCGGCGCAGATCGCGTCGAACTCGTCGGGAAGCTTCGCCCGGCGCAGCCGGTGCTCGAATTCCGGGTCATGGCCCTGGGTGACGAAGACCATCGTCTTCTTCATCCGCTGGACGTGCCCGAGCGGGTCGAACTTCACGGTATCGCGGGCGATTTCCTCATACAACCGCCGGACATAGCCGAGCAGGTCGCGGCAGGACGGACGCGGACCCTCGCTTCCGGCGAAGGCGGCGCGGAGCTGGTCGAAAAGCCAGGGGTTGCGGATCGCGCCGCGGCCGACCATCAGGCCCGCCGCCCCGGTCAGCTCGTGCAGGGCCAGGCCGGTCGGCACGTCGACCACGTTGCCGTTCGCGATCACCGGGCAGGGCATCGCCCCGACCGCTTCGCGGATCCGCTCCGGATGCACCGGCGTCTGGTAACGCTCGACCACCGTCCGCCCGTGGATCGCGAGCGCATCGATCGCATGCCGCCGGAAGACCTCCAGCAACGCCGGGAACTCGTCCGGCGAGTGGTACCCAACCCTCGTCTTGACCGTGAACCGCCCCGCAATCGCCTCGCGCAGGGTGCCGAGGATGCGGTCGACCTTGGGCAGGTTGCGCAGCAGGCCGCCGCCGGCCTCCTTTTTGCACACCACGGGAGCCGGGCAGCCGAGGTTGAGGTCGATCCCGGCCACGGGGTGTCGCTCGAGTTCCCGCGCGGTCCTCACCAAGGCATCGAGGTCCTGCCCGATCATCTGCGCGAATACCGGCCGGCCGGTCGGGTTCTCGTCGATGGAGCGCAGGATCCACGGATCGAGCCGCGAGGCCTCGTGGACCCGGAAATACTCGGTCACATAGACGTCCGCCCCGCCGTAGCCGGCCAGCACCCGCATGAAGGTCAGGTCGGTCACGTCCTGCATCGGCGCCAGGTAGAGCGCCGGACGGTCGGATGGGAAAAGCCCGGTCACTCGGGTCGTGGCAGTTCGAAGAGCTGGTCGGTGCGGCAGTACCAGTCGGGCGAGCCCATCCGGCCGGGCGGTGTGTGGAGCTCCTGGCGGATGCGCAGCGTGTCGGGCTCGATGAGGTCGTCGCGGACGTGGACGCGGTGGACGATGCCGAGCACGATGCGGTTCTGGCCGATCCGCTGGACCGAGTGGACGCGGCATTCCAGCGCGGCCGGCGCGCCCTCGACCCGCGGCGGGCCGACCACCGTCGAGGGAGACATCTCCACGCCCAGGCTTGCCGCCTCGCTTTCCCCCGGCGGCAGGCTGGCGGCGCTGGCGATCATCGTTTCGGTCTGACCGGGAGCGACCAGGTTCACCGTGAACTCATTCGTCCGCTCGGCATTCCGGGCGGAGTCCTTCGGGCTGCCGTCGGGCCGGTTGCCCGGGGCGAAGATCACCAGCGGGGGCCTCGAGCCGAAGACGTTGAAGTAGGAAAACGGCGCCAGATTCACCGATCCATCGTCATTGAGAGTGCTCACCCAGGCGATCGGACGGGGCGTGATCAGGCTCGAAAGCACGGGATAGGCGCGGTCGGCGTGAGCGCCGAGGAGGTCGAGTTCCATGGGTCGAGGGTGACGCCGGGCCGCCCGGGAGGCAAGAAGTCGGCAGCGGGAACTCCGCCTTGGGGTTGAAAAGGGCAGGCTCTATCGCAGGGCGGGGCCATGCGGTTTCTTGCAGAAGTCATGCGCCCACTCTGATCACGCCGGATGCGCTTGCTTGAGGTGTGGAAATGGGTGTTGGATTCGGACATGCGAATTCTATGAGACTGGAAGGTCAGCGCGGACCCCACAAAGTGGTTGGCTCCCGCTTCTGGGTTTCGATCCGCAGGAATGGTCAAACCACATCCGAAAATGAAACGTGAGTTATCCTTCGCCGCCGGCCTGATCCCAGCCATATTCTTCAGCGGGAGTGCCGAAGGTGAAGAATCGCCGCCCCTCCCAGCTACTCCATCAAGTCAGATTGAGATTCAGGAGCTTGAAGTCGATCCGGCAGCGATCCGCTTTACTCCGCCGCCCCCACCCAAGCCTGCTCCGGCGGTTGCCTTGACAAGAGCCTCGACAATCGAAAAGGGAACCCACGCGCTGATCCTTGCTGTCGGAGAGCCTTCTACGCTTCCCGACATTTCTCCGCCACCTTCGCCTTTGCCCGATGGAATTCGGCCACCGTTCCCTGCCAAATACACCAAGCCCGAGTTCTTCCTAGGCCTATCGACCGTGGTATATCGCGACGGTCACCAAACCGTTAGCCACCTTAGTTGGCGAGATCCGCAAACCCTTGAGCATTTTGAAGCATGGTGTTCGTGGGATTGGAGTCTTCTCGGTCCGCTGAACAAGCTCCGCAGCGCCGAAGCGGACTTCAATCTGCTCTTCGCTCCAATTGTGATCGACGTCAGTCGTTGGCCAGAGGGGGCAAAGACTGCGAGAAAACAGTGCAAATACGTGGCCAGCGCTTCGAGCCTGGATCGAAGTCAAGCAACTTCAAGGTCCAGTCCGTGCAGGAATCTCAAACCGAGGCGTGGATAGGGTTCGGTTTGGCTTTATTCAACGCTCAAAGTGGACATCGAAGAGGGCAATTTACCCAGATCGACAGAGAGTCTCCTCGTTGGAGGGAATGGATTGGCACGTCGATAGCTACCTCGCTCCAGATAGGCTTCCATGGCTGGAGGATGAGATGTACGCTCCGCCTCCTGGTTCATCAATTCATTCGAGGAAATCTTACCATCAGAGCGAGATCAACGAGCGCATTGGCCCAAATACGATAGCGTTTCACTATGCGTTTAGACGAGGAAAGATCCCGTATGGCGGAGATAGACCGGGGATAATGCTCTCTGATAAGTTCGAAATAAATGGAAACAAGCCAACCAATTTCCGATTGGAACTCAAATCCGATCTTGCACTGGCAACTTGTACGGACTCGGGCATACCAGCAGCTGACTCTCGGTTTTTTGTTCTGGCTGATCAAACTCAGTCGTGGCGATACACAAATTTCGGCCGGATTATTGATGGCGATCTACAACCTCCGAACGCGTCTATTGATGGGCGGATTCCAGAACACAGTCATCCCACAGTCTGGGCGCGAAGAAGCGTAGGGCTTGATCTTCCAAGTCCCGTTGGCGGATTTCAGAAGGTGGCGATTGCGGGTTTTTCTAATCGGCCGGGTTTCCCCTCATGGTGGCGCGCCTTTGCTGTCACACGCCCTCACGTCGTGCAGAAGGCCAGC
>CALGOH010000093.1 GCA_937957985.1 uncultured Verrucomicrobiae bacterium | reverse complement strand
GTCGCTGCAGACCCGCGAGCAGCACATCCGGCGCGACAAGGCGACCTCGAACATCTGCACCGCGCAGGTGCTGCTGGCGGTGATGGCGTCGATGTATGCCGTCTACCACGGGCCCGAGGGACTGCGGCACATCGCCTCGACCATTCATCGCAAGGCCGTGGCGCTGGCCGCGGCATTGGAGGCGGCCGGGCTCAAGCTACGCAATGCATCGTACTTCGACACGCTGACCGTCGAGGGGATCGATGCCGGGAAGGTGCTCGCCGCCGCGCTGGAAGCGGGCATCAACCTCCGGCCCATCGGCGACGATGCCGTGGGGATCAGCATCGACGAGACCGGCACGTGGGAGGAGATCGACGCGATCGCGTCGGCGTTCGGTGCCGGGAAGGTTGATCGCGACGGTGAAGGCCGCGGCTGGAGCCAGAGTTTCGACCGTCAGGGAGCGTGCCTCACCCAGCAGGTGTTCAACCGCTATCACACCGAGACCGAGATGCTGCGCTACCTCAAGCGCCTCGAGTCCAAGGATCTCGCGCTCAACGAGTCGATGATCCCGCTCGGGTCATGCACGATGAAGCTCAACGCGACATCCGAGATGATGCCGCTGAGCTGGGACTTCGTGGCGAACCTGCATCCTTTCGCTCCCGCCGACCAGAGTCGCGGCTACCGCGAGATGCTCGGCCAGCTCGAGGGCTGGCTCGCCGAGATCACCGGATTCGCGGCGGTCTCGCTGCAGCCGAACGCCGGTTCGCAGGGCGAGTACGCCGGACTGCTGGCGATCCGCCGCTACCACGAGTCGAGGGGCGACCGGAACCGCGATGTCTGCCTGATCCCGCTTTCCGCCCACGGCACCAATCCGGCCTCGGCGGTGATGGCCGGCATGAAGGTCGTCGGAGTCGCCTGCGACGAGCAGGGCAACATCGACGTCGACGATCTCCAGGCGAAGATCGACGCGAACGAAGGCCGGGTGTCGGCCCTGATGGTGACCTATCCCTCCACCCACGGGGTGTTTGAAAGCACGATCATCGACATCTGTGACCGGGTCCACGCGGCCGGCGGCCAGGTGTACATGGATGGCGCCAACATGAACGCCCAGGTCGGCCTGACCAGCCCGGGACACATCGGGGCGGACGTCTGCCACCTCAACCTGCACAAGACGTTCTGCATCCCGCACGGCGGCGGCGGCCCCGGCGTCGGTCCGATCGGCGTCGCCGAACAACTGGTGCCGTTCCTGCCCGGTCATTCCGCCCTCGGCGATCCCGCCGGCGTGGTCTGCTCGGCACCATGGGGCAGCGCGTCGATCAACGTGATCTCGTGGATGTTCATCGCGATGATGGGGCCCGACGGCCTGACCGAGGCGACCCGGATCGCGATTCTCAACGCCAACTACGTCGCCAAGCGACTGTCGCCGTTCTATCCGATCCTCTACACCGGCAACAAGGGGCTGGTCGCGCACGAGTGCATCATCGACCTGCGCGAGCTTTCGGCGAAGAGCGGGATCACGGTCGAGGACGTGGCGAAGCGCCTGATGGACTACGGCTACCACTCGCCCACCATGAGCTGGCCGGTGACGGGCACGCTGATGATCGAGCCGACCGAGTCGGAGTCGAAGGCCGAGCTGGACCGCTTCTGCGACTCGCTGATCGCGATCCACGGTGAAATCATGGCGGTCGCCAACGGCGAGGCCGATCCGAAGGACAACGTGCTCAAGAACGCGCCGCATCCGGCCGAGGACGTGTGTGGCGACGAGTGGCCGCACGCCTACGGCCGCGAACAGGCGGCCTACCCGCTGCCGGGACTGCGCCGGCACAAGTTCTGGCCGGCGATCGGGCGGGTGGACAACGTGGCCGGTGACCGCAACCTCGTGTGCACCTGCGACAGCGTCGAGGCCTACGCCGCCGCGGCGGGAGGCGATTGATCGTGTCAGGCGGCGCAAGCCGTGTTTGAACCCCGGCATGCCGATGGAGGATTCACCGATCGACTGGGCGAGCTGGAGCGCGCCGGTCCACGCCACGCTCATGTTCGTGGTCCGCGACGGTGAGATTCTTCTGATCGAGAAAAAGCGCGGTCTCGGGGCCGGCAAGATCAACGGTCCCGGCGGCAAGATCGATCCGGGTGAGAGGCCGGTTGAGTGCGCGGTGCGCGAGACCGAGGAGGAGCTGTGCATCCGGGTCAAGAGACCCCGGAAGCTCGGCGAACTGCATTTCGCGATGTCCGACGTGCCGGACATCCTGTGCCATGTCTACATGGCCCGCGACTTCGACGGGCGACCGCAGGAGACCGACGAGGCCGTGCCGCTGTGGTGCCGGCTGGATGACATTCCCTACGACCGGATGTGGAGGGACGACATCCACTGGATGCCGCTGTTCCTCGACGAGTGCCCCTTCCTCGGACGCTTCATCTTCGATGGCGAGGAGGTCGTCTGGCACGACATCGAGAAGGATGTTTTCTGGACGGCGGAGCGTTGATATGAAAAAGCCCCGGCGCCGGGAGGGCGACGGGGCTCTGGTTATGATTGGATTGCGGGGACTCAGAGCGAACCCTTGAGGCCGTCGAACTGCGACTGCAGCTTGGCGAGCTGGGCCTTGGTGGAGTCGATCTTCTTCGCGAGGCTCTGAAGATCCTTCAGCTTCTTCTCAAGCGATCCGCCGGTCACCTTGGCGGGCTTGGCAGTGGCCTTGCGTCCGCGCTTCTTCTTGGGGGCGGCTCCGCCGGCCTTCAGCCAGCTCGAGATCGTGAGCGGCGAAATGCCGAACTTCTTCGAGGCGGCGCTTTGGCCGCCGCGGCCCTTGCTGGCGTTCACTTCATTGACGAAGTCGATCACCTGTTGCTTTTCGGCCGGCGTGTAACGCTTGCCCTTGCCTCCTTTTTTCGCGGCCTTTTTGGCCGTCTTCTTTGCTTTGCTGCTCATGGCTGAAAGCCGGACTAAGCCCTGGCACGGACTTATGCAATACATAATTCAAGCCTCAACTGGGCCAAGTCATGGATGGCGGCCCAGTTGTTCCTCGATCTTACGGGGCGTGAGTTGAATGAAATCGGTGATCCACAGGTCGGCGCCGCGCTTCACGGGTTCGCGTTCGACCACTCCGCCGTAGCCGATGAACAGATCGCATTCACCGCCCGATTCGAGATCGGAAATGCCATCTCCCACCATGACGACCTTCTCCGGGAGGAGGGCCTGCTTCCACTGACGGATGATCTCGGGTTTGCCTCCGTTGCGGGTCGTCGGGTAGTCCCTGCCATAGCCCGCGTAGGCACCAAGCTCGTCGAAGAACAACGGCACGGCTTCGACGTGGCGGATGCCGAGCTTGTCGGCGAGCGGTCGGATGAGCGGTTCGAATCCGCCGGAGAGGATGACCGGTGTCCATCCAGCGTCACGGATTTGGTCGATCAGGTCCGCCACGCCGGGAGTTACGGTTTCGATGTAACTCCGGGCGACCCGGTCGCAAAGTTCGCGGTCCGGGGAGATGCCTTCCATGCGCTTCGGGAAGACCTCGTCGAGGGGGAGGTCTCCGTTCATCGCGGCATGGGTGAGCGCCTCGATCTTCGAGAAGACCTCCGGACCGGCGGCGCGGGCGAGCTCATCGATGCCCTCGATGGACGACAGGGTGGAATCGCAGTCGAAGAAGATGAGCTTTCCGCGCCGCCGTCGGGGTGGATGGATGATGACCTCGATGCCGGGATGGATCCGCTCGAACAGGGAGATGACACCGGCGCGGGACATCCGGATGCAGCCGCAGCTCGCCGGGGTGCCCAGCCGGTCCTCGTGGTTGGTGCCGTGGATGTAGATGTATCGATCGAAGGTGTTGGCATTCTCCTCATCCAGCCCCCGCAGGCGCAGGATGCGGGAGAGGATGAGGTCCCGGTCATCGTCCTCGCCGTTCCAGGTTCCGTCGGGCGTCCGGCCCCGGAAGACCGTGTCGGGGTCGGCGCCTTCGCCGATCTTGTCGCTTACCTCGAATCGTCCGGTCGGGGTCCGGTAGCTGCCGTCGTCGAAGCCGGCGCCCTTGGCCGCGGTCGAGACGGGCCAGCGGCCGAGGATCTCCCCGCCCCCGAGAAGCGTGAGTTCCTGGTCGTCGATCGAGACTTCGATCCGGTCGGCTTTCATCGTGATACGCAGCAGAGTGAATGGCGTCCGCCGAGAGCGGAGGCCAGCTTGAAGATGACGGAGGGATGGTCCGGAACCTCTCCAGCCGGAAAGCTTCCATCGCAGGCGAGAACCAGTTCGAGCAGACCGCTGGCGCCGACGCCGTGTCCGGTATGGGGTTTGTATCGGACCGCGGGGCACTGCGGCATGAGATCGGTCTCCGACCGGTGGTTGCTGAGCGTGCCGCTGGCGTGGGGGATGAAGAGGTCGGGCTCTCCATGGGCGTTGCGGGCTTCGTCGATCAAACCGGCAAGGCAGCCGGGGTCGTCGCTGCTGCCGAGCAGGGCCGTGGCATCGGAGGCGGCGTGGCAGCCGAGCAATCCGGGATGGGGGCCGTCGTTCCGCTCGAGACAGATCGCGGCGGCGGCTTCGGCCGGGACCATTCCCGCCGAGGCGTCGTCCGCAAGCAGTCCGGTGCGCGCGTAGGCATCGAGAACCGGCGCGACGAGCGGGAGATCGACCGCGACGACCAGCGCCCGGTCGATCCGGCCGGAGCGGATCCACATTTCGGCATTCGCCAGGGCGTCGAGTCCGGCGCAGCATCCGGTGGAAATGACCTGCCAGGGTCCGCCGATGCCGAAGGTGGCCGAGACGGCGGCGGCCGGTTCGGCGGGCAGCGAGTTGGTGGCGGCGAGGAGGTCGAATCCGCGGCGACCGGGCCAGGGGTCGGTCCAACCCGCCAGCGGGCCGCGGCTGGTGCCGAAGAAGACGGCGGCCCTTCGGCGCTCGGCATCGCTCCACCCGGCCGCCTCCAGCGCTTCCGCCGCGACGTGGAGGGCGGCCATCGACGACGGCGACCATTTGCGGTCGCAAAGCCGGTCGCGCGGCTCGATCCATCCGCCGGGCAGGTCTTCGAAGCGTTCGGGAGCCCCCGGCATTTCGCGCAGCGGACGCAGGACCCGGCGGCCCGAGGCGAGCGCCTCGCGGTGGGCGGCGAGTCCGGCTCCCAGCGCCGACAACGCCCCGAGGCCGGTGATGGCGAGCGGGTCGTTCAAAGCAGCGCTTCCAGGAACTCGTTCTTCCGGAACAGCGCGAACTGCTCCGGTTCCTCACCGGTGCCGATGAAGCGCGGCGGCACGCCGAGCTGCTCGTGGATCGGCACGATGATGCCGCCCTTTCCCGAGCCGTCCATCTTGGTGACGATGAGCCCGTCGAGCGGCGAGGCCTCGTGAAACACCTTGGCCTGCTGGAGGGCGTTGCTGCCGGTGGTGGCGTCGACGGTGAGCAGGGTCAGGTGCGGGGCGCTTTCGTCCTGCTTGGCGAGCGTGCGGCGGATCTTCGCCAGCTCCTCCATCAGGTTGTGCCGCGTGTGGAGGCGTCCGGCGGTGTCGCAGATCAGGTAGCGGGCGCCTTCGCGGATGGCCTGCTGGTGGGCGTTGTAGCAGACCGACGAGGGGTCGGAATTCGGCGGGCCGGTGACCACGGGAATGTCGAGCCGCTCGCCCCAGCGCTGGAGCTGTTCGGTGGCGGCGGCGCGGAAGGTGTCGGCCGCGGCCAGCAGCGTCGGCGAGCCGCGCCGCTGGAGCCAGTGCGCAAGCTTGGCGCAGGAGGTCGTCTTGCCGACGCCGTTCACGCCGACGATGAGGAAGACGAACGGCTTGTCGGCGGTCGGCGGCAGCGGGGGCGGCCGGTCGGCGGGCAGGCGCTCTCCGATGCGGCGGCGGGCCACCTCGGCGACGTCGTCGGCCGAGATCGATCGGCCGAGCCCCTGCAGTTCGTCGATGAACTGCATCGCGAGCTTCGGACCGAGGTCGGCGGCGACGAAATCGGCCTCGAGTTCGTCCCAGTCGATCTCCGCCTGGTTCGCGAGCTTCTTGTAGAGCGAGGAAAGGAAGCCTGCCATGGCGGCGGGGTTCTAGGCCCGGAGCGGGCCCGCCGCAAGAGATTCACAACCGGTTGCCCGGCCCCGCCGCCGGCTGCTGCGGTGCTTGTGGAGATCCGCGACGGACGTTAGCGTCCCGGCCCGCGTGAATCGAAGTGCCGACCCGAAGCCCGAACCCCACCCGGTGTTCGCCAGCCTGGCGATCTCCGCCATGGCGCTGTCGGTCGCCTGGGTGCTGGATGCGCTCGGTCCCCTGGGGTCGGTCGACGCGGCGTTGGATGCACGGCTTTCCATGCTGTCCCTGGGCGACGGCCTGCAGGCGGTTGACGCCGCCTGGGTCTGGGCATGGGCGGTGCTTGTGACCGTCGGGGTGGCGTGGGCCGTCCTCCATGTGAGGACATCGTGGCAGCGTCTGGTGATCGTCGTTTCCGCGCTGGTGCTCACCGCCGCCTGGATCCCGGTGCTGGCCCTGATGGATCGCGCCCCACATCCCGCCGTTCCGGTCGTGGCCCTGCTGTGGGTCTCGGTGGGGTCGATGATCTACGCCGCCCGCCACTCGGTGCCGCGCTAGTGTCCCGCGCGGCAAGTTCGTCACCTTTCGAGACTATGGGGGTTCTTTTAAAATCAGCTCGCTGCGCTCGTCCGCCCAAGGGGTCGCGGATCTTTTTTCCAACTGCGGCGTTGTTCCTCGGTCACAAATCTCGATTTGCTCCCTCGTCACGCCTTGCATTTGGAAAAAATCTCTCGCGCGAAAGTCAACGCTCTTGCCGCGCGGGACACTAGCCCCGGCGAAATCTCAGCGGTTCCGGTATTTCGGAACGAAGGGCTCCTCGACGGCGTGCTTCACGTCCTCGAGGAGTGTCTCGACCGCGACGCGGAGTTGGGGATCGTTTTCCTCGACCGTGTCTGCCGGTCCGGCTTCGACAAAGATGTCCGGCACGGCCCCGTTCATCTCCATGTCCTCACCGGTCTCCGGGAGGAACCAGCCACGGAAGGGAACGCGCAGCGTGCCGGCGTCGAGGATGCGGTCCTTGGCGGCGGAAATCACGCCACCGGCGGTCGTCACACCGACCAGCTTGCCGCGGTCGAGCGTCTTGATCGCGTGGGCGAAGATCTCGGCGTTGGAGTAGGAGTTCTGGTTGCAGAGGACGACCAACGGCTTGTGCCACGAGGCATAGACCTTGCGGTCCTGGGGATAGCCCGGGTGGCCGTCGCGGGGAATGGTCACCGCGTGGCGCGGCTGGCAGAGCACGGTGAGGAGGTGGTCGGTGATGAAGCCGCCGCCGTTGTCGCGGATGTCGATGATGAGTCCGTCCTTGCCGTGGCCCGCGGCGTAGATCTGGCGTTCGAACTTCTCGAACTCGTCCCAGAACATGCGGGCGATGTGGACGTAGCCGAGGCGGCCGCCGGACCATTCCTCGACGCGCCGGCGGTTCTCGGCGACGACCTCCTTCTCGGCGAGCAGCGTGGCCCGTTCGTAGGTGATCGGTTCCAGTTCGTGCTCGTAGGTTTCGCCGTCGGCGCCGCGCACCGAAATCTGGATGCGGCGGTCCATCCGGCCGCTCATGAAACGGTGGACCGGCATCGAGCCGTCGACGCGCCGGCCGTTGATGCGGACGATGGTGTCGCCCGGCTCGATCGGCGGCAGGCAGTTGGCGGCGGGGCTGTCGGCGATGACGTGGCCGACCTTGAGCGGGTCGCCGGGGCCCTCGCGCAGGAAGCGGATGCCGACGTGGCGGGTGGCCTGGAACTCGGCGCCCTCGTTTTCCCAGCCCTTCGGCCACTCCTCGGAGACGAAGGTGAGGTGGGAGGCGTTGAGTTCGCCGAGCAGCATCGAGATCACGCGGTCGAAGGTGCGGGAATCCGGCGCGGTGGCGGCGACTTCCTCATACTTCACGCGCATCGCGTCCCAGTCGCGGCCGTTCATCCGCTCGTCGTAGAAGCGGTCGCGCAGCGTGCGCCAGACGAGCCGGAAGCACAGCCGCTGGTGGGCGACGCGGTCGCGGACCATCCTGGCATCGACCGGGAAGCGCTTGAGTTTGCCCTTCCTGAGGATCGCCGGCGCCTGGTCGACGATCCAGTAGATCGTGTCGTCTTCCGCCGCGCGCGAATGCGATAAACGGTTGACCGATTCAATC
>CALGOH010000092.1 GCA_937957985.1 uncultured Verrucomicrobiae bacterium | reverse complement strand
CTATCTCGTCGATCTGCTGGTCGAGGCCGGCTCCGTCACGCAGGAGGAGGTCGACCAAGCCCGCGGGGGCGGCGGTTCGGTGGTCGCCGCGCTGCTTGAGAAAACCGCGCTGACGGAAACGACCATCGCCCAGGTGCTGGCCGCGAACGCCGGCATCGAGGCGGTCGACCTGAGCGGCCTGTCGGTCGGCCCGGAGGTCGCCGACTCGATTCCCGACGAGATCGCCCGCCGCTACCGGGTGGTTCCGATTTCCGACGACGGAGTCTATCTCACCGTCGCGGTGTCCGATCCCTTCGATTTCGAGGCGATGGACAGCCTTCCCCCGGTGCTCGGCCGCGAGCTGAACTTCGTCTGCACGACCCATTCTGCCATCTCCGAGTTCCTGCACCAGTTCTACGGTGCCGAGGAGGGGCTGGACGCCGGGATGAACGTCGCCGGCGGCGCCGAGGGCGCGGAGGTCGAGGACAGCGACGCGCCGATCATCCGGCTCGTCCAGCACATGCTGGCCGAGGCGATGAAGCAGCGCTGCTCGGACATCCACATCGAGCCGCTCGAGACCTCGGTGCGGATCCGCTACCGGATCGACGGCCGCCTGATCGAGGTGGACAACCACCCGAAGAAGCTCCTGCCGGCGATCATCGCCCGCCTGAAGGTGATGAGCGGGTCGATGTCGATCGCCGAGAAGCGCCTTCCGCAGGACGGACGGATCCAGCTCAAGTCCGGCGACAAGGAGGTCGACCTCCGGGTTTCCTCCGTGCCGTCGAACCACGGCGAGTCGATCGTGATGCGGATTCTCGACAAGTCGGCGCTGGTGCTCGGCCTGCCGGAGCTCGGCTTCTTTTCCGACGACCAGACCACCTTCGAGGAACTCATCGGCCTGCCCGACGGGATCATCCTGGTCACCGGCCCGACCGGATCGGGCAAGACCACGACGCTCTACGCCTGCCTCAACGTGATCAACCGGCCGGACCGCAAGATCATCACCGTCGAGGATCCGGTCGAATACGAGCTGCCGGGCATCAACCAGGTGATGGTGAAGTCGGACATCGGCATGACCTTCGCCGCCGCGCTGCGCTCGATGCTGCGCCAGGCGCCGAACATCATCATGATCGGGGAGATCCGCGACGCGGAAACCGCGAACATCGCGATCAACGCCGCGCTCACCGGCCACCTCGTGCTTTCCACCCTGCACACCAACGACGCCCCCTCGGCGGTGGCCCGTCTCGCCGACATCGGCATCAAGCGCTTCCTCATCGCCTCGGCGGTGCGCGCGATTCTCGCCCAGCGCCTGGTGCGGCGCCTGTGCCCGATCTGCAAGGAGCCGGCGGTCCTCAACGACAAGCAGATCCGGGCGCTCGGGCTCGACGAGGCCGCCATTGCGGAGGGCAACATCATGGGACCGGTCGGCTGCGAGAAATGCCGCGACGCCGGCTATCGCGGGCGGATGGGCATCTTCGAGCTCTTCCGCATCGATGACGAGGTGCGCCACATGGTGAACGAGAACCTGACCACCTCGCAGCTCCGGCGCCGCGCGCGCGAGCTGGGCATGAGGTCGATGCGCGAGGACGGCATCCGCAAGGTGCAGGCGGGCCTGACCTCGGCCGAGGAGGTGCTGCACGTGACCATGTCCGACCTCGACTGACCCCCGAAAGAACCCGATTTCCATGGACAGCAACCAGCTAGTCGAACTTTTCATCAGCCGCGGTCTGATCGACCGCTCGCTCGGGCAGGAGGTGCTCAACGAGGTCGAGAACAGCGGCAAGGAGGTGGCCGAGGTGCTGGCCGACTTCCAGGTGATCCACGGCAAGGAGGACGTGTGGCCGATCGTCGCCTCCGAACTCGGGGCCGAGCAGGTCGATCTGCGCCAGTGGAGCCCGCCCGAGGAACTGCTGGCACTGATTCCCGCCGGAACCGCCCGCCTCCACGGCGCGCTGCCGGTGAACCTCACCGACGAGGGACTCCACGTATGCCTGGTCGATCCGATGAACCCGCAGACCCTCGAGGACCTGCGGTTCGCCCTCGGGCGTGAGCTGGTGCTGGCGATCGCGCCCGACCACCAGGTCGAGGACAAGATCAACGAGTGCTACGGCGGCGACGGCGAAGGGATGGAATCCATCCTCGAGCAGCTCGAGTTCGGCGGGCCCGACGGCGACCTGAACCCCGCCGATCTGGAGAACGAGGCCAACTCCGCGCCGATCATCCGCTACGTCGACCTCGTGCTCTATCAGGCGATCAAGGAGCGCGCCTCGGACATCCATTTCGAGCCCTTCGAGAAGGACTTCAAGATCCGCTACCGGGTCGATGGCGCGCTCTACGAAATGGCGCCTCCGCCGGTCCACCTCGCCCTGCCGATCATCTCGCGGGTGAAGGTCATGGCGAACATGAACATCGCCGAGCGCCGCGTCCCGCAGGACGGGCGCATCGTCAAGCAGGTCGGCGACCGCCAGGTCGACATGCGGGTTTCCTCGCTGCCGACCTACCACGGCGAGTCGGTGGTGCTGCGGGTGCTCGACCGCTCGTCGATCAACCTCTCGCTCGAGGCCCTGGGCCTGCCCCAGCACATCTACGACTACCTCGGCGAGACGATCGAGAAGCCGAACGGGATCTTCATCGTCACAGGACCGACCGGGGCGGGAAAGACGACCACCCTCTACGCCGCGCTGCGGCGGATCAACACGATCGACAGCAAGCTGCTGACCGCCGAGGACCCGGTCGAGTACGACATCGACGGCATCATCCAGATCCCGATCAACGACGGCATCGGCCTGACCTTCCCGCGGGTCCTGCGGGCCTTCCTCCGGCAGGACCCCGACCGCATCATGGTCGGCGAGATGCGCGACCTCGACACCGCCCAGATCGCGATCCAGGCCTCGCTCACCGGCCACCTCGTCCTTTCCACCCTCCATACCAACGACGCCCCCGGGGCGGTGACCCGCCTGATCGACATGGGCGCCGAGCCGTTCCTGGTGGCCGCCTCGCTCGAGGGGATCCTCGCCCAGCGGCTGGTGCGGACGATCTGCGCCGAGTGCAAGGCGAACTACGAGCCGAGCGAGGCGATCCTCAACCAGCTCGGCGTCTCGCCGACCGAACTGGGCGACAAGGACTTCTTCACCGGCAAGGGCTGCGACGTCTGCGGGCAGACCGGCTACAAGGGCCGGGCGGGTCTCTACGAGCTGCTCGACATCTCCGACCCGATCCGGGACCTCATCACCGAGAGGGCGCCCACGGTCGTGATCAAGCAGAAGGCCATGGAGCGGGGCATGAACACGCTCCGCGAGGACGGTCTGCGGAACATCTATCTGGGCAAGACCACCATCGAGGAGGTCCTTAAGTACACCTGACAAACCTTCTCCATTTTCGAATCGTCAACCGCCTCCCGGGGCTGTCAAATCTCCCTCAACCACCTAACTGAAGAAGACCCATGCCGAAATTCGAGTTCACCGCCGCCGACGCCAAGGGCGAGCAGCTTTCGGGCACCGTCGAGGCCAACACCGAGGCCGAGGCCCTGGAGCAGATCAAGGGGCAGGGTTACTATCCCCTGCAAATCGTCGAGGCCGGCAAGGGCACGCTCAAGGCGACGAAGAAGACGGCCCGCAAGAAGGGCAAGGCGGCCGCGGGTCCCAAGGGCAAGGCCCGCACCGGTGGCCGGATCAAGCCGAAGCAGTTGATGATCTTCACGCGGCAGCTTGCGACGCTCATCGACTCCGGCCTGCCGTTGCTGCGCGGCCTCACGGTGCTCGCGAAACAGGAGCCGAACCCGGTGCTGCGAGGCACGCTCAATGCGCTGGCCGACTCGGTGCAGTCGGGTTCCACCTTCTCCGAGGCGCTGGCCCAGCACCCGAAGATCTTCAACAAGCTCTACGTCAACATGGTCAAGGCGGGCGAACTCGGCGGTGTGCTCGAGGTCGTCCTGCTGCGTCTCGCCGAGTACCAGGAGAAGGCCCAGAAGCTGAAGAACAAGATCGTCTCGGCGATGGTCTATCCGGTGATCGTGATGTTCATCGCCGTCGCGATCCTCGTCTTCCTGATGCTGGTCATCGTTCCGAAGTTCGAGGCGATGTTCCAGGAAATGGACAACACCGAGCTGCCGGCCATCTCGAAGGTCGTGTTCGGCACGTCGAACTTCTTCCTGTCGGCCAATGTCTGGGTCATCCCGAACGCCGTCTGGTTCCTCATCCTGGTGGTGCTCATCGGCATCGGGATCAATGCCTGGGGCCGGACCAAGGGCGGCCGCAAGGCGATCGACACGGCCAAGCTCAAGGCGCCGATCTTCGGCGACATCCAGCGCAAGAGCGCGGTGGCCCGCTTCTCGCGGACGCTGGGCACGCTGGTCACCTCCGGTGTTCCCATCCTCCAGGCGCTCAACATCACCCGCGACACCGCCGGCAACGTGATCATCTCGAACGCCATCGAGAAGGTCCACAGCGCGGTCAAGGAAGGGGAGTCGATCGTCACGCCCCTGCAGGCCTCCGGCGTGTTCCCGGGGATGGTGATCTCGATGGTGGACGTCGGTGAGGAAACCGGCCAGCTCCCCGAGATGCTGCTCAAGGTGGCGGATGTCTACGACGACGAGGTCGACAACGCCGTGACGGCGCTGACCTCGATTCTGGAGCCGATCATGATCGTGATTCTGGCCCTGGTCGTCGGCTCCGTTGTGTTTGCATTGTTCCTGCCGCTGATTAAGGTGATTCAAGAGGTGGGTCAGTGATCCGCCCCGGAGAACCCACACCGGAACCATGAAAAACCCCACGCGATCGATCCGCGCCGGCTTCACCCTGATGGAGATGCTGGTGGTCATCAGCATCATCATCATCCTCGCCGGCCTCACCTACGGCGGCTTCAACTACGTCAAGGCCAAGCAGGCCCGCGAGCAGGCGAAGGTGCAGGTCGGGCTGCTCCAGCTCGCGCTGGAGGACTACAAGGCGGATACGGGGTTCTATCCCGAGAACCCGAGGCGGACCGGGACCAACGGCACCGAGGAGATCTACGACGCGCTGTATCCCCAGGAGGATGACGCGAAGGTCTATCTCCCCGAGCTCAATCCGGAGAACGATTCGCAGGGGTGGCTTGCGGGTGCAACCGGCCCCGGTGCCTTGAAAATCTACGACCCCTGGGGCAACGAGTACCGCTACCGCACGAACCAGGCGGGCAGCGACACCATCTACGCCTCGAATCCTGATTTCGACCTGTGGTCGGTGGGTCCGGATGGTGAGACGAACGCAGGCTCCAACGGCGCCTACGATCCGAACGACCCGAAGAACAAGGACGACATCAGGGCGTGGTGACTGTTGCCGCCTGCCACTGGGTGGGAGCCATAGATGAATGCTGATGAGACGGCGTTGGCCGAGGCTCTGACGCGGGAAAGGGCGTCAGCCAGACGATCGACCATTCGACTCTGCGTTGGGGCCGGAGTGGCGATCTTCATTCTCATCGCTCTACTATTCGGCGGCTTTAACCATGCAAAGACCAAGCAGGCAATCAATGCGGCCAAGCTTCAGATCAGTCTTCTGGAGAACGCGCTGATGGCATACCAGGCTGATACCGGAAGCGTGCCCGCACATGGAGTGCCGGATGGAACGGGAGGCACTGGGAAGATTTATTTCGCGCTCTATCCGGGTGCGCCGGGTGCCAGGATCTACCTTCCCGAGCTTGATCCCGCCGCAGACCCCCAAGGCTGGCTTGGCGGGGCCACTGGTCCCGGTCCTCACAAGATCTTCGATCCGTGGGGCAACGAGTATCGGTACCGAAGCAATGTTTCCGGTAGTTCGACGATTTATGCCCTCAATCCCGACTTCGACCTCTGGTCGGCAGGCCCCGATGGGATGACAACCGCCGGACCAGGGGGTGCGTATGACCCGACCGACCCCGCGAATCTGGATGACATCCGGAATTGGTGAGACCGGATTCCGAAAATTCATCGAAGCTGCCGTAAATCCTCTCGACGCCGGGCGGCGGAGACCCCTTGCTTCCGCCGATGAGCGACGAGACATCGGACGAAACGCCGGAGGAGAAGCCTGCGAAGAAGGCCGCTGCCAGGCGGGTCCCGGGCAGGAAGGCGGCGAAGAAGGCGAAGCCGGAAGAACCGCAGGCGCAGGCCGCGGAACCGACCGATGCCGCGGCGGAGACCGGGACCGAACCGATGAAGGTCACCCGGATCTCCTCGAAGCCTGGGGATTCCCCGAAGCCCGAGGGTGGGGAAGGCAAGGAGGGTGCCTCCGAGGAGACCATCCCGGTGATCACGGAACCTCCCGGAGACGAGGTGTCCGGCGGTGGCAAGCGCCGCCGCCGCCGTCGGCGGAAATCGGGCGGCGACGATGGCGATGCCGTGGACTCGCCCGCAAAGCGTCCGTCGCTGGACCCCAGGGCGGTGGCCTCGAAAGCCTGGAAGATCTACAAGGCGGAGGTCGGCGAGGAGGGGCTCGCGCTCATCAACGACAACGATGCCCGCGAATTGACCCGCCGGAGCTTCCGCCTCGCCGAGATCTTTCTCGAAGAGGCCGCGCGGCGTCAGTGACCGGAAAGCCGCTCGCGCAACGCCCGGGCCCGCTCGTGCTCGCCGCTTTCCTCGGCGAGCCGTAGCCGGAGACGAAGCACGTCGGTTTCGTCGAGCCGCTCCGGGTCGAGGTCGGCAAGCCGGCGGCTGGCCTGATCGAAGTCGCCGATCGCGATCGCCCCCTCGATCAGGACGAGGTCGTCCGGCGCTTCCGCCGGTTCGGGCTCGTCGCGGTAGATCGCCCAGCGGGCCGACTCGGGAAGATTCTCGGAACCCGGCCCTCCAACCTGTTCGAGGTAGACACACTCGTCACCCTCGCGGTGATGCCGCCAGGCGTTGAGGCCGAGGACGATCATCAGGCCCAGCACCACGAAGGTCGCCTCCATGAGGAAGGGGGTGCTGGCGATGCCGGCGACGACGCCGAACCATTCGCCGAACAGGCCGGGGATCGCCCGGCCCAGCCAGAGCAGGACGGCCAGCAGTCCCACCGCGCCGATGATCAGGGCACCGACGATGATCTGCCGCCGACGGGAATCGGTCGCGGGCTCGCGGTCACTCATCGAACCCAATGAAGCATGGACCGCAATCCGAGCCAATCGGCATAAACTTTTTAAATAAACTTGAATATTTATAAAAACTCAGCTTTGCTCGGTCCGTGGCTTGGCTCTCACGGCTCGGTCTGGTGGTGGTTTTTTGCGCCGCCGTGGCTTTGACCTTCTTCGTTTTCCAGCGGGACAACGGAGCGGTGGAGCATGCCGGGACGGGTCCGGTGCAGGTGGCGTTGAGCGTGCCGGTCGAGATCATCCACGACGGGGAGGATCCGTCGCTGCGCGAGATCGAGGTCACGTCGCCGCGGCTTTCGGGTGTCGTGGTGGTTGATTCCGGGCGGCGTGGCCGTTAGTAGAGCCGCGATGCGTCTGTTCGACACGCTCACGCGGCAGGACCGCGAACTCCGCCCGATCGATGGTTCCACGCTGCGCTTCTATTGCTGCGGTCCGACGGTCTATGGGCCCGCGCACATCGGGAACTTCCGGACCTTCGTGATGCAGGACGTGTTCCGGCGCGTCCTGGAGACGGGCGGCATGCGCACCTTTCACGTGCGCAACGTGACCGACGTCGATGACAAGACGATCCGCGACTCGCAGGCCGCCGGCATGGCGCTGAAGGATTTCACCGACGGCTGGCTCGAACGGTTCCACCGCGACTGCGAGGCGCTCGGTTGTCTTGAACCGCATGTCGAACCCGGGGCGGTCGAGCACATCCCGCAGCAGATCGCGATGATCGAGGCGCTGGTCGGGAAGGGGCACGCCTACGCCGCGGAGGACGGTTCGGTGTATTTCAAGATCGGGTCGTTTCCGGAATACGGGCGGCTCAGCCATCTCGACACCCGGGAGCTTTCGCTCGGAAAAACCCAGCAATCCCGCGCGAATGCCGACGAATACGAGAAGGACAGCCTCGCCGACTTCGTGTTGTGGAAGGCGCGGCGACCGGAGGACGGACCGAACTTCTGGGACTCGCCCTGGGGCGAGGGCCGGCCGGGCTGGCACCTCGAGTGTTCGGCGATGATCCGCGAGTATCTGGGCAGCGACTTCGACCTGCACTCGGGCGGCGTGGACCTGGTGTTTCCGCATCACGAGAACGAGATCGCCCAGAGCCGCTGCGCCTGCGGTGGAAACTTCGCCGCGCATTGGTTCCACATCACGCACCTGCTGGTCGATGGCGGCAAGATGTCGAAGTCGCTTGGCAACCTCTACACGCTCGACGATCTCGCCGCGAAGGGCTTCACCGCGATGGAGGTCCGCTACGTGCTCATCGGCGCCCACTACCGCAAGCCGCTGAACTTCACGCTCGATTCGCTGACCGGTGCCCGCGAGGCGCTGGCGAAACTGGCGAAGGGCGCGCGCGGCCTGGCGGAGCGTGCGGGCGAGGGGACCATGCTCGACGCGGTCGATTTCGGACCTTTCCAGTCGGCGTGGGAGGCGCTCAATGACGACCTGAACACGCCCGGGGCCCTCGGTGGAATCTTCACGGGCCTGCGTGAGGCGTCGAAGCTGGAAGGCGTGGAGGCGGCGAAGGCGCTGGCCGGCCTGAACCGCATGCTGCGGGCGCTCGGCATCGAGCTTCCGGTCGAGGAGGCCGCACAGGAGGTTCCGGAAGGAATCCGTGCCCTTGCCGACGAGCGTTGGGAGGCCCGTTGCGCGAAGGACTGGGCGAAGTCCGACGCCATGCGCGACCGGCTCGCGGAATTGGGTTGGGCGGTGAAGGATTCCAAGGAAGGATACGAACTCGAACCGGTCTGACGCCATGCACCTGCGCCCCCGCCGCAACCGCCGCACGCCCGCCATCCGCGCGCTGGTGCGCGAGACGACGCTCACGCCCGCCGACTTCATCCAGCCGCTGTTTCTCCACGAGGCGAAGGAGGATGTCGCGATCACGTCGATGCCCGGCTGCACCCTGTGGTCGCTGGAGGGCCTGGTCAAGGAGGCCGGTGAGGTTCACGCGCTGGGCATTCCGGCGGTGGTCCTGTTCCCGGCAATCGCCGACTCACTCAAGACCTCCGGTGCCGAGGAGGCATGGAATCCGGAAGGGCTCGTGCCGCGGGCCGTCCGTGCGCTCAAGGAGGCGCATCCCGGGCTTTGCGTGATCACCGACGTGGCGCTCGATCCCTATAACGCCGACGGACAGGACGGCCTCGTCGAGCGCGGTGCCGCCGGTTCGCTGGTCGTGCTGAACGACGAGACCGTCGAGTGCCTGTGTCGCCAGGCCCTGTGCCATGCCGAGGCCGGGGCGGACATCGTGGCACCCAGCGACATGATGGACGGGCGGGTCGCCATGATCCGCCATGAACTCGACTCGGAGGCCTTCGAGGATGTGGGCATTCTCAGCTACGCGGCGAAGTACGCCTCGGCCTTCTACGGGCCGTTCCGCGGTGCGCTCGATTCGGCGCCGAAGGAGGGTGACAAGAAGACCTACCAGATGGACCCGGGCAACGCCCGCGAGGCGATCCGCGAGGCCTCGCTCGACGAGGCGGAGGGGGCGGACATGATCATGGTCAAGCCGGCGGGGCCCTACCTCGACATCATCGCCCGCGTCCGTGAAAGTACGGCGCTTCCCGTAGCCGCCTACCAGGTGAGCGGGGAATACCTGATGATCGAGTCCGCCGCAGCCTCGGGCTGGATCGACGGCAAGGCAGTGGCCCTTGAGTCACTCACCGGGATCAAGCGCGCCGGGGCGGACATGATCCTGACCTACTACGCCAAGCGCGCGGCGGAGTGGTTGCGGGAATAGGGAGAGCGGGTTTTCGACCCGCCGGTTGCCAGCGGGAAAGATAGAAGGGCGCGGCTGTTGTCGTTTCGGAACCCGTGACGAGCGTGCCGCGACATTCGGTTGAAGGACCATGGCTTTCCGATGAGCGCGTTTGCCGGATGGGCATCCGGCTGGCGGTCCTGCTTCCGGTCCTATTACTGGCGTGTGCCGGTTTGGTGCAGGGTGCGGACTTCAAGGTGGCGGACTTCGGTGCGGTCGGCGACGGCAAGACGGATGACGCGCCTGCGGCGCGCCGGGCGCTGGCGGCCGCGATCGAGGCCGGGCCAGGATCGAGGGTGGTGTTCGAGAAGAAGAGCTATCGCTTCGCCCGGCAGCCCGGTGAGGCCATTCTGGCCCTGGACGGTGCGTCCGGCATCATGATCGAGGGTCATGGTGCGGAGATCATCGGCAACCCGTGGAACGGCTTTCTCCGGATCAGCGATTGCACCGGCATCACCATGCGCGGATTCGTGCTCGACTGCGATCCTTTGAGCTTCACCCAGGGGGATATCGTCGAAGTTGCGCCCGACGAAGGGTCACTGTTGATGCAACTTCACGAGGGCTACACCAATCCCGTGCAGTTGGAGGGGCAGCAGGGAAGGAAGTCGTGGCAGCGGGTCGGGTTCACGCTCGATCCGGTGAAGCGCCG
Organism: uncultured Verrucomicrobiae bacterium; assembly: GCA_937957985.1. Taxonomy (GTDB): domain Bacteria; phylum Verrucomicrobiota; class Verrucomicrobiia; order Verrucomicrobiales; family Akkermansiaceae; genus Haloferula. The sequence continues at coordinate 17,246 of CALGOH010000092.1, read as the reverse complement.
GATCAAACCGGGACCGGTCGATTTCATCGAGCACATCACCGAGTCGGACCGGAACAAGGCGCTGTTGAAGGTCAAGCTGAAGGCGGACCGCTTCAAGCACATCGAAGCGGGCGACCACTTTGTCTTTGGTCTCCACCACGGCTCACATGGTGCGCTGATCAAGGTGGAACGCAGCACGGAGATCCGGCTTGAGGACTACACCATCCACGGCGGCAAGTTCGGGATGAACCATTCCTTCTCCGACAACCACGGGCGGATTCATGTGAAGGGGGCGAAGATTGTCTTCCGCCCCGGCACGAAGCATCTCGTGACCAGCATCAAGGACGGCTTTCACGTGAAGCACAACCGGGTCGGCCCGATCATCGAGGACTGCACGCTGGAGGGGATGATGGACGATTCGATCAACATCTCCGTCTGCCCCTACTGGGTGAAGGAGGACCTCGGGGACAACCGCTACCTGATCGCCGAAGTCGCCTTTTCCCCGAGGGTTGGCGACCGCCTGATGGCTTACACGCCGAATCCCGGCACGGTCGTCCGGGGACTCAGGGTGGTGGCCGTCGAACCCAGCAGGAAGCACGCGAACCGACCGGGAAAGTGGAACATCATCACCCTCGACCAGCCGATCCCGGGCCTCGCCCTGCATGAGGGAGGAGATCTCTTTCCCGCGGGCATGGACAAACTGCGCTTCACCGGTCTCTACAATCTCGATGCCTGTGGCAGGGGCTACATCGTCCGCAACAACCGCTTTCTTCCGCAGCGCCGGCACGGGCTTCTGGCGCGGGCATCCAGCGGCCTGTTCGAGGGCAATGAGATCGACGGCATCGGCGGCTCCGGCGTCTGGCTCGGCAACGAGATCGGCTCCTTCTACGAGGGTCCGTTTCCCGCCAACACCGTGATCCGCCACAACACTTTCCGCGACACCGGCCAGAACCCGATCCGCGTCCGCATCAACGGCCGGAATGCGTGGGCCAGGAACATCCGGATCGAAGGCAACACCTTCAGTGGATGGCCCGCCGCCGCGATGGACCTCTCCGGGATTCAAGGAGGCGTGATCCGCGGCAACTCGATCGAGGCGGGCCGGGAGGATGGGACGCGAGCCGTGCCGGTGGTGATCCGATCCAGCGAGGAACTCCGGATCTCCGGGAACGAGATCCGCGACGAGCGTCCGGGGCTGACCGCCGCCTTCGACCTGTCTGGCGAGGTCGATGCCGCCTCGTTGGTGATGTCGGGCAATCGGATGACCCTTGTCCCCGATTTTCCGAGGCTGATGCGGGTCATTCCGTCGCTCGCGATCCAGATGCGGGGACAGGACATTCGACCGCTGCGGGCGGAGGAAGACACCGGGGCCTTCCTGAGGGCGGGTTCCGGGCAGCCTGAAGCAGGGGAGAAGTTTCCGGTCTGGACCCTCCACCCGGTGTGGAAGAACGGTCTCAGGGGTTCCCTGCTGTTCGAACTGCCGGCGGATCTCACGGGCGCTGGCGGCATCCGTTTCTCCACCCGCAGTGCGACCGGGCTCGGCGATGGGGTTGCGCTGACGGTCGAATGGAAGCCGGTCGGTGCGCTGGACGGCGAATACCGCAAGTGCCACGGCAGCATGATTCGCGGCGAGGAATGGAAGCCGACCCATGTGAAGATCGATTCCGGGAACTCCCGGGTGATGCTTCGTTTCCATTTCGACTGCGGCCCGGCCGACAATGCCCGCTATGACACCGTCCAGATCGCAGGAATCGATGTTTTCACGGAAGACAACCCTTGAAGTGAAGCTGCACTTTGGACTCAATGATCGATGAAAATGCGTAGATCCGTCATTGTTGGCGTCTTTTTCGCGGCGCTGGTGCACCCATCTGCCGGTGAACAAGAAGTGGAATCGCTGCGAGCACTGAATGAAGCGGCGAGAAAGAGCGGGCAGTTGATCAAGGTGTCGCCGGGAAGATACGACATCCGTGATTTGCCCGTGGAAGCACGTCGCATTGCCATCGCCGGATCAAACAACCGGATCGATCTCACGGATGTGCACATCAATGCCACCGTCGGCGAGGTCAATGAGAGCTACTTCCTCATCACAGGAGATGGGAATCGGATCATCGGCGGTGAAGTGGAAGACACCTACCGAAACGGCCTTCAGGAAGTCACGGATTTCAGCTCGTACAACCAGGATAGGAAAACGCTGGCGAACGGATTGAGGGCACCGGTGATGCGCATCGAGGGCGACAACAACACCCTCGTGGGACTCAAGATGACCACGCGCGGTTCGTTTCCCTACGGTTACGGAAGCTACTATGGCATTGGTCGGGATGCGAGTTTCGGCCTCGACAAGCGCTCGGGAATCCTGATCACGGGCAACCGCAATGTCCTCGACAAGGTCGAACTGCAGATGCGCTCATTTGGTCACGGCATCGTGCTCCAGCAAGCGGCCGACGACAACGTCATCAGGAACAGCCACATCGAAGGCAGGGTCCGAAGGACCGCGGAGCTTTTCGAGGAGAAGGCGGAGCACGACCTGCCCAAACGCACCGACTACAGAATCCCGCGCTGGGACAACATCCCGCTCCCCAGGAATGCAGTCCACTCGCTCTCCGAAGATGGTATCCGCATGTATGCGCCGGCAAGGAACATCACCGTGGAAAACTGCACGGTGACCCGGATGCGTGGCGGCATACGGCTCTATCTGGGCAAGGATGCCACGGTCAGGAACTGCACGGTCACCGAGTGTGAGTGGGTCGCCTACAACCTTCCGGACGGGGGCCGGCTTTCCGACTGCAAGGGCGACTTATCCTACGGACCCTTGACCGACTACCGGCTGAAGCGGTCAGGCACGAAGGCGGAGTGGACCATCCTCCCGTCGCCGGATGCCACCGGGGATCACCACATCATGGAGATTGGCGGCCGAAATCATCACATCACCTTGAATCGCCACCCGGGCCCGCTGGATGCCAAGGATAAGCGCACGATTCTCGTGACCGCCAAGAACAGCACCATCATCAATCGTACCGAGTACTCGATCACCTTGGACAAAGGAGCGACCAGTAATTCCGTCTCCAGTTTCGGGGAGGTGCGGGGAGACATCGCCAACAATACGGTCACGAGGCTTTCGGGTCAGAGGTAGGTGCTCTCCGATGCCTGTACCGTGACGGTATTCCGCTGACGGCGCGAAGTGTCAGGTGGGAGGTTTCAAGTTCCAAGCGTGCAGCGTAGTGGCTTGGAGGCGGGACGCCCTCGTCCTGCTGCCAATGAGTGGGTTTCTGGGAGGATCGGCGGTTTTCGGGAGGGGCGAGCCGTCAGGGCCGTGGCGCGGGGGCGCGCCACCTCCTACTCCACGTTCTGCACCTGCTCGCGGATCTTCTCGAGTTCGGTCTTGGCGGTGACGACGTGCTGCGCGATGGCGGAGTCGGAGGCCTTCGAACCGATGGTGTTGAACTCGCGGTGGATCTCCTGGCAGAGGAAATCGAGGGGACGGCCGGCGGGTTCGCCGGCGGCGGAATACTCGCGGAAGCGCTTGAAGTGGGCGTCGAGCCGGGTGGTTTCCTCGCTGATGTCGCAGCGGTCGGCGAAAAGCGCGATCTCGCGCAGCAGTCGATCGTCACCGAGGTCGAGTTCGAGGCCGCAATCGGAGAGCCGCTTGAGCAGCAGTTCGCGGTAGCGCTCGGGACGGTTCGGGGCGAGTGCGGCGATCTCGTCGCGCAGGCCTTCGAGCCGCGACAGCCGGTCGAGGAGGTCGCTGGCGAGGTCGGCACCCTCGGCGCGGCGCATCGCGAGCAGTTGGGAAAGCGCCTCGTCGAGGGCCGGCCCGATCACCGTCCATGCAGTGCTGGCGTCGGGGACCGCTTCCTCGAATCGAACCAGGTCCGGAACCTTCAGCAGGTCGCCTGGAGTGACCTCCAGCGGACGCCCGAGGGTTGCCGACAGTTCGCCGAAGGCGCGCTCGAGTTGGGCGGCCAGCGCCGTGTTGATCGTCACGGCGTCGGAGATGCCTTCGGGGCGACCGAGCGTCACGACGACCTGCAAGCGCCCCCGCGAGACCTTCGACAGGACCTCCTTGCGGATGCGGTTTTCGATCTCGATCTGGTCGCGGACGCCCTGCACGACCACCTCCGCCTGCTTGCGGTTCACGCCGGAGATCTCGACCGTCGCGCTGAGCTGATCGTTGCTGGCCGCGCCGCGGCCGAATCCGGTCATCGAGTTCATGGGGGGCGGTCGGCGGGGTCAGGGGTTGGGTCGATCGTTTCCGTCCTCGGGTCGATCGGGATCATACGGATCGTAGGGGCCGTCGGTCCGGTCGTCCTCGGCGCGATCGTGATCCTCGTCGAAATCCGGGTCGTAGGGCTCGTCGTCGCCATGCCGCGGCTCGTCGGAAAGGTCGTCGCCGATGTCTTCCTCCTCCTCGCCCTCGCCGGAATCGTCCTGCGGTTCATCGAGCAGGCGGTTGAGGCGCTTTTCCTCCTCCTCCGCTTCCTCCCGCCGCTGCTTCTTGCGGTCGAACCATGCCAGCAGGATGCAGATTTCATAGAGGACGTACATCGGCACGGCCATCATGGAAAGGGTGATGAGGTCGCCGGTGGGTGTGATCATGGCCGCCAGCACGACGATCGTCAGGATCGCGTAGGAGCGGGTGCGGCTCATCATTTCGAAATTCAGCAATCCGATCTTCACCAGGGCCATGATGACCACCGGCAGTTCGAAGGAGAGCCCGAAGAGCAGGGTGAACTGGGTGGCGAAGCTGATGTACCAGCCGATCCGCCAGTCGGAGGCGACGCCGAGGCCCTGGCCCCACTCGAAGAAGAAGGCGAGGGCCCGCGGCAGGACCACGAAGTAGGCGAAGAGCACGCCGCCCAGGAACAGGCCGAAGCCGACCGCCATCGCCGGCCACAGGATCTTGCGCTCGTGGGTGTGCAGGCCGGGGAGGACGAACTGGAGGATGAAGAACAGCAGGAAGGGGAAGGAGACGACGATGCCGGCGAAGAACGCCAGTTTCATGGAGAGCATGAACGGCTCCGCCGGCTTGAGGGCGGACATCATCTTGAGGTTCGGTTCCGCGTTCGGGTTGGGATCGACCTCGGAATCGATCAGGGCGGTGATCGTGTCCTTGAGTTCCTGGTCATCGCTGCCGATGGCTTCGAGGTAGGATGCGCGCTGATCTTCGGGAAGGCCAAGGGAGGCGTAGAGGTGGGCGGCGGCGCGGGCGAGGCGGGGGATGGGCTCGTCGAAATGGGCGAGGTAGGGTCCCCGTTCGACTTCCGGCAGCACCAGCGAACTCCGCAGCGCGCCTCGGGCGGTTTCCCAGTCGTGGACGTCGATTCCGTCGGGCAGCGTGTTGGCGACGTGGGTCTCCCACACGTCCTCGGCGGGCTTGCGCAGCAGCTCCATCACGCGGTCCTGCAGCATGAAGCAGGCGATGGTGCTGATGAGGAGGGTCAGCACCACCCGCGTGATCATGATACGCAGGTCCTCGAGGTGTTCGAGGAAAGGCTTTTCCATGTCGGGATTCGACTTGTCCCGCAGTTGAAAGACCTTTTTCAGCAGATACATGGAGCGCGGGCGGATCGTTGGCCCCGCGGCGCGGCGGCGCAAGTGTCAAACGGTGTGCGCGGGGCTCTCCTGTCAGTGGCATGACCGTCACGGTCATGAACGGTCGGGACCTGCCGACAGCCCGGGTGTCTCCGTGAGGCGCGCTGCCGGGATGACGGGCGATCGGGCGTCATCGTGATCGAAGCCGGGGTTCGCAGGCCCGAGCACTTGGCCGATTCATGACCGGGACGGTCATGCCACAGGTAGGAGGGCCGGCTGCGGGCATTGAGGGAGATTGTCACTAAAACACGAAATTCTTCCAAGGATTCCGGGAATGGTGTGTCGTTACCCAAAGAGGAGCATGTTGTCGCCGCGTCATGAAACTTGGATCCGCCGCCGCTGAATCGGCCGCGGTTCTCTCCTTCGGCCCGATGAAGACGGAGAAAGCGAGCCTTCGCGAGGTCTTCGAGGCCGAGGAAGGGCCGTTGCTGCGATTCGCCTGCGGCATGCTCGGGCGTCGCGAGGTGGCGGAGGACATCGTTCAGGACGCCTTTCTCAAGCTCCACGCCCACTGGGACGAGGTGGTCACCCCCCGGGCCTGGCTATTCCGCACGGTTCGGAATCTCGCCCTGAACCACCTGCGCGACCACAAGCGCGAGGTTTCCAAGGATGAAACGCCGGAGTGGTCGGTGGAGGCCGCGCCGGGCGAGGAACTGGCACGGATGGAGGCGGCCGGGGCGGTGCGGATGCTGATCGCCGAGATGCCCGACGACGACCGCACCCTGCTGCTCCTGAAATACGACGAGGAATTGAAATACGAGCAGATCAGCCAGCGGACCGGCCTCTCGGTCGGCAACGTCGGCTACAAGCTCCACCACCTGCTCAAGGGCCTGGCGACCTCGCTGCGGCGGATGGGCGTGGAGGGACCAGAGGGGTGAATGATGAAGTCCGAATGACCGAATGACGAATGATGATTCCAACAAGCCGCTTGAGGCGGTGGGCGACGAGGCGCTGGAAGCGCGGATCGTGGCCTGGGTGCTGGGCGAGGCCTCGGCCTTCGAGGCGTCCGAGTTGGAGGAGCTTTGCAGGAAGGATCCGGAGGCGGCGCTCTTCGCCCGCCGGATGCGGATGCTCGATGGGCTGATCCGGGACAAGGACGCCGAGGCGTTGAAGCTTTCCGAGGAGAAACGGGCGAAGGTGCTGGAGGTCGTGGGAGGAAAGGACCGCGCGAGACCGGTCGCGGACGGACGTTCGAGGCGCGACCGTGGTCGCGCGGTCCGCCGGCGGTTATTGGCGATCGCCGCGGTGCTGGTCCTACTGGTGATACTAGGAGGCTTGTCGGCGCCGATGGTGTTGCGGCAGCGGAAGGCGGTGGCGCGAATGGAGTCTCCGATCGTGTCCTATTCCGCGCGGGATGGCGAAATGGTCGATCTGATGATGGTCGCGGAGTCCGAAGCGAGAGCCCGGGGCAAGGCATCCCTCCCCGAGGAGTTGATCGAGGGAACGCCGAGGCCGATCCGGCTCCCGGGCGGGGAATTGGCGAACGCTCCGAAGGCGGAGTCTGGAGCCGCCAACATCCTCACCGGAGGTCTGCGATCCGGCGACGCGGCGGTCACGCGGGACTCGATCGATGCGATCTTGAACAGCCCGCAGCGCGTGGCCGAACTGGAGAAGAAGGCGGACCGGTTGCCGGAGGCTTCCCCGGAACTGGAGCGCGAGGCGTTGGCCGCGGAGAAGAGGCCGTCGGCGCCTTCCTCGAACACGGCGGGGCCGATCGCGGCCAGCCGTCCGGCCAGTCCGGCCCAGCTTCCCGAGATTGAGACCCGCAGCGTCGATGCCTTCGCGGCCAATGGCACCTCGGATGGGGGCGGTGGCGGAGGAGGCGGAGGCGTGATGCCCGAGCTTGGAGATGCTCCATCATTGGGACGGCTGTTTGATCAAAAGCGTGGCCAGGAAGGCAACGTCCGGCTTTCCGATCTCGAAACCGGGCAGGGCGGCAGTCTCAACCTGTATTCCGAGGAGAACGCCAACGGAATCGCGCCGGGCGGCGGTTCAGTTGACCAGAGCGGCGTGCGGCATGCCGATGGGCAGGCGTTCGCCACCGATGGAAAGCACAAGGAATAGGGGGACTTGGACGGCTTCGTGACCTCCGGATCACCGGTCCAGGGAGAGAAGGTGGTGGAGGGACCGGCGATGGATCCATTCGCGCCGGCGGACGGCTCGGAGACGGCGCTGAAGGCTCGGAAATCCGAGAGCGACATCGCTTCGAAGGATGAGGAGAACGGCAGGAAAGGCGGCATCGAGGGAGAGGTGCATGTCGGACAACACAACATGTATGAGTTCCGGTTCGTCGACATTGACGACAAGCTGGGCGGCACCCGGGAAGGCGGCGAGCGCAGCGACCTTGCAGATGTCGATAACGCGGTCGATGCCGATCCTTTCGCGCCGGCGGATGATGCCGCTCTGGGACTCGAACGATCATTGGGAGAGCGGACGGAGGTTCCGGTCGATGCCGAAAGGACCAATCCCGCCATCACGGACGAGCACCGCGGCAACGTCGATGAAGTGCGCAGGAAGCTCTACGAGGGAGGGGGTAACTACGACCTGGGCAAGTTCGACGAGGCGAAGGAGGCCTACGAGGACGTTCTTCGCATCGACCCCTACAACTCGGCCGCCCGCCGCGGGATGGAGAAGGTCAACGCCGCGAAGAGCGACTACTACAAGGCCGCCTACGACCACACCCGTGCGGAACTGCTGTCGCAGGTGGACGCGGCCTGGGAAGAGGCGGTGCCGGCTGACCCGGCCGGAGACCGCAATGCCGGAGCCGAGAGTGCCGCCGAGTCGGCTGCAAGAGCGGCTCAGGCGGCTGGCGAGGCAGCGCGGGATGCCCCCGGTGAAGGTGGCTACACCGAGGAACGCCAGGCTCTCAGTGTCGCCCAGAAGTATGCAGAGCTCGAGACTCAGAAGATCAAGCTTGAGAGTCAGATTGACACTCTCCTGAAATACGACGGCGAGCAGATGGTCAACTACGCGGCGGGACTGAATCTTCCCGAGAATACCATCAAGTCACTCCATCCCGGATGGCTTGAGGCCAAGCGGAAGCTGGAGTCGGCCAAGCTCCGCGGTCTTGGAGCGGAGCACCCGGAGGTCCGACGGACCGAGGCGGAAGTTGCCCGACTCAACGAGCAGATGGAAGAGGGCGTGACGGAACTCCGGGAGAACCTTCGGTCACAGCGTGATTTGGTAAGTGAGCAGTCGGAGCGTCTCGCGCTCAAGAAGGACAAGGAGGAGGCGGAAGCGGTGACTCACGGGATTGCAAGATACTCCTTCGATGACGCGAAGGCGGATCTCGAGACCTCGCAGAGTTTGCTGGAGAAGCTGAAGGTGAAGTTGGTCGGTGAGGAGATGCAGCGCCGGATTTCCGAGGATCCGGTCGTGGTGCATCAGGATCCCGTCGCGAAAGGGCCGGGTCTGCTTTCGCTGGATCGGCGGTATGAGGCGGAAGCCGTCGTTCAGGTGCGGCCTGCGAAGCCATCCATCGACGTGCTTCCGGGATATGTCTCCAAAGATCCGACCGCAGGGTCATCGACTTTTTTCCCGACCGAGTTCGAGGTGGTGAAGTCCCGCAAGACCCTCGAGGAAGCGATCAAGTCGGCGAATCTCAGCGGGAAGACAGGAAAGCCGAAAGAACAGTTAATCCAGGAAATTGAGAAGAACCTGGAGGTCGATCAGGTCAAGGGGACCGATCTGATGGAGATCCGCTACAAGGATCGGGACAAACAACTGACCAAGGAAGTTGTCGAGGCGGTGACGGACGCCTACCGGAAACGACGTAAAGAGCTCGAAAGCCAGCGGCAGTACCGGGCGATGCAGGAGCTTCGTGAAGCCGTGCGCAGCCAGGAGGATCTGGTGGAGGAAAAGCGCAAGGTGCTGACGCAGCTCATCCGCAACGAGGGAGTCGTCTACAGCCGGGAACCCGGTACTGACGAGGAGCGGCAGCGCATCGAGCGCGAGCTGCAGATTTTGGAGGAGGCGGCTCCCAAGAGTGAGGCGGCCTTGCGTGAGGAACGCAATCAGGCCCTCGACCTCATGGCCGAGGTCCCAGCGTCGGAAGAGCCGTTCTCGACCTTCTCGCTGCACGTCAGCGATGCGTCGTTCAAGCTAGCGTTGTCCGCGCTGGAGCGGGGCGAGCGTCCGGATCCCGAAGGCATCCGGCCCGAGGAGTTCTACAATGCCTTCGACTATGGTGACCCGGCGCCGTCGGCGGGCGAGCCGGTGGCTTGCGTGCTGGAGCAGGCGGCGCATCCGGCGTTTCCGCAGCGCAACCTGCTGCGGGTGGCGGTGCGCACCGGGGCCGCGGGGCGCGCGCAGTCGGTGCCGCTGAACCTGACGCTGCTGCTCGACAATTCCGGCTCGATGGAGCGCGCCGACCGGTCGGAGGGCGTGGCGCGTGCGGTGGACCAGCTTTCCTCGCTGCTGAAGCCCGGCGACAAGGTCACGGTGGCGGGCTTTTCGCGGACGCCGCGGCTGCTGGCCGACCGGCTCGACGGAGGTCAGGCCGCGCAGCTCAACGACATCGTCCGCCAGGTGCCCGCGGAGGGTGGGACGAATCTCGAGCAGGCACTGGTGCTCGGCGAGGAACTGGCGACACGGCAGTTCGTTCCCGGAGCGCAGAACCGGATGGTGCTCTTCACCGACGGCGCGGCGAATCTCGGCGACGCCGATCCGGAGTCGTTGAACACGCGGGTCGAGCAGATGCGCCAGAACGGCATCGCCTTCGACGCGGCCGGCTTCGGCGCGGACGGGCTGAACGACCGCCTGCTCGAGCGCCTGACCCGCAACGGCAACGGTCGCTACTACGTGGTCGATGAGCCGGACGAAGCCGACGAGGGCTTCGCCGACAAGCTCGCCGGCGCGTTCCGGCCGGCGGCGGAGAACGTGAAGGTGCAGGTCGTGTTCAACCCGGAACGGGTTGGCCGCTACAAGCTCATCGGTTTCGAGGAGCACCGGTTGAAGAAGGAGGACTTCCGCGACGACACGGTGGACGCCGCGGAAATGGCGGCCGAGGAGGCCGGCGTGGCGCTCTATCAGATGGAGGTGCTGCCGGAGGGCGAGGGCGAGATCGGCGAGGTGCGGGTGCGCTTCCGCGACGCGGCCAGCGGCGCGATGGTCGAGCGGAGCTGGACGATCCCCTACGAGCCTGACGCCCCGGGTTTCGACCAGGCTTCGGAGTCCCTGCAGCTTGCCGGTCTGGCGGCCTTCACCGCCGAGAAGCTGCGCGACGCGCCGATGGCCGGGGTGGTCGATTTCGGCGAGCTGGCGCCGGTGATCGGTCGGGTCGCGGCGAAGTACTCGGAGAGCGGACGGGTGGCGGAACTGCGCCGGATGATCGAGACGCTGCGATGATTTACACGGGTTTTACCAAGAAGATGCCGCCCGGCGGCGATAACGATGTTAGAAACTGATTCCTGAAGACATGAAGAAGCGAAGCGACAAGACTTTGGAGTGCGGTGGCTTGCCACCGCTTTGCGCGCGACCCTGTGCTGATGGGCATCCGAAAGGACTCCGGGGGAAGGTGACGAGCGCTTTTCATGGCGTGACGGCATGGCTCAGAGGAGCAAGACGTTTCAGGTGGTTCGGAAAGCGGTGGCAAGCCACCGCACTCCAAACGCTCCTGCTCGCCGCGGCTTTACCCGCCCAGACGATCGGGGAGGGGATGGCGGTGGTGCCGGTGGAGAAGGTGCGGCAGGAGGCCCCGCTGTTTTATTCGATGGAAGCCCGGACGATGGTTTCCGCAGGGCAGGGCGGCACGCTTTCGGCGATCGACCTCAAGGTGAAGGTGCTCCAGGGGAGGGCCGAGAAGATCACGCTCGAGTTGAGTGGTGATGGCCGGATCGAAGCCGTGGAGGGCGCCGAACTGGAGTCCTGGGCGGAGCGTCGGGAATCCGATGGACGGCGCTATCTGGACCTCGTGCCCAAGTTGCCGGAGATCCAGCCGACTCCCTGGACGCCGGAGCTGTGGTGGGGAGGGCAGAAGCCCTTCGAGCCCTCGTTTCGTCCCGCGCGGGCACCCGTGATGCTGCAAGGACCGAGTGAGTTCGAGTTCAGGATTCGCGGACGGCAGGATTACAAGCCACGCGAGCTCTTCCACGCCTTGCTCCCCGCCCCGGGGGAGGCGGTTGGCTTCTCGTCGAGCATCCAGCTTCAGGAAGAGTCGGGGTATCGGATAAAGGTCTTTGAGGTGAAGTCCCTCCATCGTCAGAGCGCCAAGTCTGACAAGGAGGATCCCCGCTTTCTCAGCCGGGGTCTGGAGGTTCCCGCAATGCGGCTCCAGGTGGTCCCGGCGGGCAGCGTCGGCGACGCGATCGAACTGGTCGGTCCGGAACTGGTCGGGCGTTTGTCGAAGGACGGCGGCACCCTGAGCTTCACCCTCACGGCCTCGGTTCAAGTCCGCGAGGCGGACGCGTCGCTGGAGCTACTCGAGGGCGCAGCCCTGACCTCGGGCATCTCCGGTCCCGGCTGGCACCTGAAGCTGGTGCGACGCGGCGAGCGTTGGGTCTATGATCTGGTCGGCACCCAGGTGACCGACGGACCTGTGCCGGTGAACGTGCGCTTCGATGTGGCCGTGAGCGAGCAGGACGACCGACGTTCGGCCTCGTTCCGCATGCCGGCCGGGGTGATCGTGCCGGTGAAGCTGGAAGGCGTGGGCGAGAAGGTGCTTTTCGACCGGTCGAAGGCGCTGCGGATGGATTGGCAGGATGGAGCCTGGCTCGGCTACCTGAAGGCCACCGGCGAGGCGTCGGTACAGTGGAAAGCCGGCGCCCCCGAGGACGAGGGCGCTTTGTTCTTCTCGTCGAACGAGACCGCCGAGGTGCGGGTGGGCGCGGGTCTGCTACGGCAGTCCTCGTATGTGGAGTTCCGGGTGCTCCAGGGCAAGCTTGAGACGCTGCGCTTCGAGGTCGAGGGTGAGGGCGAGGTGTTGGCCGTGGAGGGTGATCCGGTGCTCGGCTGGAACATGATCGAGGAAGGCGGGGGGAGGTTCCTGGACGTGCGCCTGAGTCGACCGATCGAGGGTCGCGAGGGGTTGCGGCTGCAGACACAGTCGGCGCTCGGTGCCTTTCCCGTGACAGCCGCCCCGATGCGGATCCGCCCGGTCGGGACGCTGCGTCACAGCGGCCACGTGCGCATCGCCAACCAGGGCGCGGTGCGGCTGGAGGTGGTCGATACCAAGGGAATGATGCAGCTTTCGCCGGGACAGTTTCCAGGAGGCGCGGCGCCCGAGGGATTGCGGCAGATCTTCGTCTACCGGTTCCCGGCCGGTGACTACCGCTACTCGGTCGCCGCCGACCAGGTGCTGCCCGAGGTGAGCGTCGCCGAGGTGACGATCCACGAGATGGGCGAGACCGACCGTCACATCGATTCCGATGTCGAACTGGACATCCGTGAGGCGCCGATCCGCGAGTGGGTGATCGGCATCCCGGAGGATTTCGCCGTGGCCATGGTCAACGGCGCGAGCGTGGCGGACTACAGTCTCGCCAGCGAGGCGGAGGACGGCGTGCGGCGGCTCAAAGTGCTCTTCAGCGAAGCGGTGGCGGGCCGGCAACTGGTGTCGCTGCGGCTCGAACGCAACGAGGGGGCGGCGACCGGCGAATGGTCGCTGCCGCGCCTGCGGCACGATGATGCGAAGTCGGCACGCGGCTATCTCGGCGTCGCGGCGGCTCCGGGATACCGGCTGGTCCCGGGCGAGACGTCCGGCCTCGCCGAGACGCCGGTCGACTACTTCCCGAAGAAGATGGCGCGCCTGCAGCAGGCCTTCCGCATCCGCGAGGGCGAATGGTCGGCGACGATGCGGGTCGAGGCGCTCGGGCAGAGCGTGCAGGCCGACGTGTTCCACCTCTACACGCTGAAGGAGGGCATCGCCTACGGCAGCGTGGTGCTGAACTACTTCGTGGTCGGCGCGCCGGCCTCCGAGTGGCGGATCCGGGTGCCGGAAGGCATCGGCAACATCGAGGTCACCGGCCAGGGTGTGGGCCGCGACTGGCGGCGCGAGGAGGAGGAGCTGATCGTGCCGCTCGCGCGTCCGGCGCTGGGAGGATCGACTTTGCTGGTGACCTTCGAGCAACCCATGAGCGCCCGCGGCGGCGTCCTGAGGCCCGGCGAGGTGCGCCCGCTCGGGGTTCAGGGCGAAAGGGGCTACGTGCAGGTGACGAGTCCGCTGCAGGTCGACTACGACATTTCCCGTAGCAAGGGGTCGGTGCTGCGCATCGACGCCTCCGAGCTGCCGACCGAATACCGCCTGCTGACCGGCGCGCCGACGCTCGAGGCATGGCAGTACACGGCGGGCGATCTCGACCTGGAGATGAACGTGAAATGGTACGACACCGGCGAGGCGATCGGCGAGGTGATCGACTTCGCCTCGCTCGAGAGCCACGTCTCCCGCGACAACCAGGTGGTGACGACGTCGAAGCTCTTCGCCCGGACGAAGGGTGCGGCGACGCTTGAGATCGAACTCCCGGCCGATGCCCGGCTGTGGGAAACCAAGGTCGGCGGGGAGCGGGTCAACGCCCGCAAGGCCGGCGAGGTGATCCGCGTTCCGCTGCCGCGGCGGATCGATCCGGAATCGGCGGTCGAGGTGGAGCTGCGCTACGGCCAGACCCCGGGCGACGGCAGGTTGCGCCTGGAGGCGCCGAAGGTGGCCACGGCCACCGCGATCGCGAAGTGGACGATCCGTGGTGACGAGGGTCGGCAGCTCGTTCCCGACGAGGATTCCGACAGCGGCGCGCAGTTGGTGCGGCCGGTGATGACCGAGACCGGTGCGGAGTGGATTTCGAGCCGGGGCCGCGGCGGCTCCGTGGTCGTGCTGATGCTCGCCGCGCTGGGACTGGTGGTCCGCCGCATTCCCAAGCTCGGATGGCTTGGCGTGATCCTGCTCCTGGGTGCGGTGATCGGCAGCTTCGGCCTGGCCGGCGTGGCGGGCAGCGACCGGCGCGTGACGCTCGGGGTGCTCGAGTATTCGGCTCCGGCGGTGCTGGGGGGCGATGCGTTGTTCGTCGAGCTATCGAATGTCGGGCGCTGGGACGCGCTCTTCAGCGGCTGGGGGCTGTTCGTCGCGCTGGTCGGCGTCGCCTTGCTCGGCTGGGCGCTGCTGCGGGCCGTGGGGCGGGAAAGTCACGTCACCTCGCTGGTGATCTTCGGCCTGGCGGCGATCGCCTGGGGCGTGCTCGGCCAGCACGGCGGGGCCATCGTGTTCTTCGTGTTGTTCGGTCTGGGGCTGCTGGTTGTCACGCTGGTGCCCTTCTTGCGACGCGGGAAAGGCTCGGACGAGTCGCCGCCGAAGGTGTCCGCCGCCGCGGCGGCCTCGATGATCGGCTTGCTGGCGATGATGCCTTCGCCGGCCGAGGCCGGGGGGGCGCTCGAGCGGATCGAGCAGAAATGGGAGCTTTCCGAAGGCATGCTCGACGCCGAATTCGAGGTGCGGGTGCGCGCGACCGAGCCCGGCGAGCGGTTCCTGCTGTTGTCGGCCCCGGCGACCTTGAGCGGATTCGAGGGCGCCGGGCTGAAGGTGCTCAAGGAGGGCGATGGTTACTACCTCGTGGCCGAGGGCGAGGGAGTCGGCAGCGGCCGCGGCACCTTCGAGATGCGGGTGGCGGATCCCGTCGGCGGCTGGTCGATGCCGACCGGTCCGGCGGCGGTGCAGACCGTCTTCGCCCGCTACGACAAGGAAGGCTGGGAATTTCCAGCGACCAACGCGGCCCGGGTGCAGGCCGGCCGCAAGGTGCCCGGGAAGGAAGGCGGATGGACCGAGATCCGCCTGGTCCCGGGTGCCGAACACAAGTTCAGCGTGCGCCCCGAGCAGCGGGACGCCAGCCGGGAGGAGACGCGCTTCTTCACCGAGGTGTCGGATCTGTTCCTGCCGGGGCCCGGGGTGGTCAATGGCATCCACGGCGTCGAAGTGCGCCCGGCGCAGGGCCTGGTGCGCGAGTTGTCGCTGGTCGTGCCCGAGGGCTTCACGGTGGGCGACGTCTCCGACGGCCCGGTCGGACGCTGGCGCTTCAATCCGGACACGCGGCGGCTGCTGGTTTCGGTCGAGCCGGCGCAGCAGGTGCCCTTCGCCTTCCGTGTGGCGACGCAGCGAGCGACCGGGGTGTTGCCGGTGGATCTCACGCTTTCGCCCCTGCGGGTCGAGAAGGGCGCGGGGTCGGTCGGGATGATCGGTCTGGCCTTCGGAAACGACGCCCAGCCCGAGGCCGTGAAATCCGCCGGGGTCGGGACGGTGAACCTCGACGACTTCCCCGCGGCGCTGCTGCCGAGGAATGCCAAGGAAGAGCCGCTGGCGTTGCTGCAGCGCGCCTTCCGCTACGGCGCCGACGAGGCCAGCGTGTCGCTGAAGGTGGCGCCGGTAGCCCCGGAGCTTCGCGTCGAGACCAAGCAGACGCTCTCGATCGGCGCCGACCGCATGGTGCTGGGAGTGGATCTCACGGCGCGGATCCCGCGCGCCGGGATGTTCCGCCTGGTCGCCGACCTGCCTGACGGACTCGAGGTGGAATCGGTGACCGGCCCGGCCCTGAGCCACTGGACGGTGGGCGACACCGAGGAGGGCCGGATGCTGACGCTGAACCTGAACGGCCGCACGCTCGGCGAGCAGGCCTTTGCGATCAGCCTCGCGGGGGCGTCGCCCGGCACGCAGGAATCGTGGGTGGTGCCGCGGATCGCGCTGCGCGATGCGGCGCGGCAGCGGGGGACCCTGACGGTGGTGCCGGACCGCGGCCTGCAGGTCCGCTCGGTGTCCCGGGAGCAGGTTTCCCAGCTCGACCCCGGCGAAATGGGCGTGCCGCGCCCGGGAGCGCTGGCTTTCCGGCTGCTGCAGGCGGATTGGTCGCTGGCGCTGGCGGTTCGGCAGCTCGACCCGTGGGTCACCGCGAAAGTCATGCACGGGGTGACGCTGCGCGAAGGGCAGGCGCTGACGCGGGCGCGGCTCGTTTACCGGATCGAGAACGCCGCGCGCAAGGCGCTGCGGGTCCGGCTGCCCGGCCTCGACGAGGGCGCGGCGGCCACGGTGCGGGCCAACGGCCCGGCGGTGGGCGACTTCGTGCCGGTCGAGGGCGAGGACGACCTGTGGGAGATCCGCTTCCAGCGCGGCGTGGCGGGCGAGACCACGGTGGACATCGAGTTCCAGCGCCAGTCGTCGGGCGAGACGGTGGCGATCGAGGCGATCGAGCTGATGGAAGTACGGCAGCTCTCGTATTTCGCCGGCATCACGGCCGGCGGCCGCCTCGACGCGACCCTGGAGAACGGCGTGACCGGATGGCAGAAGATCGACTGGAGCGGCGTGCCCGCCGAACTCCGCGAGTCGGCCGGGGCCGAGATTCCGGACTTCGTGTTCCGGGTGGCCGAGTCGGAGGGACCGCTCAAGCTGCGGGTCGACCGCCACGACCTCGCCGGTGCGCAGCCGCTGCGGGTGCGCAGCGGGGAGCTGGTGACGCTGGTTTCCCCGACCGGGTCGGCGATGACCGGGGTGACGCTCAAGATCGACGTCAGCGAGAAGTCCACCCTGCGCCTGATGCTGCCGATGGGCGTGCGCCCGTTCAACCTGCTGGTGAACGACGAGGGCGTGCCGCTGGTGCGGGACGGCGACGCATGGCTGTTCTACGTCACGCCCTCGCCGCTGGGCGACGGACCGGCCGAGTTGGTCTTCACCTACGCGACCGACGACGGCGATCCGGGCGCGCTCGAGGCGCCGA
>CALGOH010000091.1 GCA_937957985.1 uncultured Verrucomicrobiae bacterium | reverse complement strand
TCAGCGACCGGCTGCGGATGCGATTTCCGAAATGTCATCGGGCGGCCGGTCGCGTGCAGGTGGCGACGATTGTGTTGCTCGTCGCTCCGAGCGGATTCTGGATGGCGTGGTACGCGGCTCCCGGGCCGATCGCCGCGGTCCCGGCGGGGGGCTGGGGACTGGTGGAGCGCCGCCGTGCCGGGGACCCGGGGGGCTGGTTTGAGCGGATGCTGTGCGGGGAGGAACTGGGCGATGCGCTCGGCGGTCGCCGCATCGTCCAGATCAACCGGACCTTCACCCGCGAATCCGGCGCCGTGCGGGGCATGCACAGCCAGTCGCCGCCCCACGCCGAACTGAAGGTGGTGAGCTGCCTGCGCGGCGAGGTGTTCGATGTCGCCGTCGACCTGCGGCGGGGTTCGCCGACCTTCCTCCGCTGGCACGGCGAGATCCTGAGCGGGGAGAACGGCCGCTCGTTCATCATCCCGGAGGGTTTCGCCCACGGCTTCCAGACCCTGAGCGAGGATTGCGAGATGCTCTACCTCCACACCGCCGCCTACGAGCCCTCCGCCGAGTTCCGGGTCCATCCGCGGGATCCACGCCTGGGGATCGAGTGGCCGCGCGGGATTTCGATGATGTCGGAGAAAGATTCGGGTTGTCCCATGCTGCCGGAATCGTTTGAAGGGGTCGCGCTGTGACCTGCCGCCACTGTCAGTCTCCCGTCAATCTGGCCTTCCTCGATCTCGGGAGCGCGCCACCTTCCAACGCGTATCTGACGCCCGAAGGGCTCTCCGGTCCGGAAGCGTGGTATCCGTTGCGGGTCAACGTCTGCGAGAGCTGCTGGCTGGTGCAGACCGAGGACTTCACCCGGGCCGAGGCGCTCTTCGATGCGACCTACGCCTACTTCAGCGCGATGTCGACGAGTTGGCTGAAGCATTGCGAGCGGATGGTCGCCGAGTCGGTCGGGCGCTTCGGCCTGGGCGCGGAGTCCCGCGTCGTCGAGATCGCGGCCAACGACGGCTACCTGCTCCAGTACGTGAAGGAGCGCGGCATTCCGTGTCTCGGAGTCGAGCCGACGCACAGCGCGGCCGAGGTCGCGCGCGGACGCGGCATTGAGGTGGTCGAGGAGTTCTTCGGACGCAGGCTCGGAGCCGAGCTGGCGGAGCAGGGATGGTCGGCCGACCTGATGGTGGCCAACAACGTGCTGGCCCACGTCCCGGAGATCAACGACTTCGTCGGCGGCTTCGCCTCGCTGCTCAAACCGGACGGGGTGGCGAGCTTCGAGTTTCCCCACCTGCTGCGGCTGGTCGAGGGCCACCAGTTCGACACCGTCTATCACGAGCATTTCTCCTACCTGTCGCTGACGGCGGTGAAGACCATTTTCGCGACCAACGGTCTCGACGTGTTCGACGTGGAGGAGCTGCCGACCCACGGCGGCAGCCTGCGGGTCTTCGCGCAGCGGTCCGATTCCGGGAAGCACGACACGAGTCCGGAGGTGACCCGCGTCCTGGACGAAGAGGAGTCCGCTGGTGTGTCCACCCCGGCGTTCTACGAGGGATTCCAGGACAAGGCCGAGGCGGTGAAATACGGCTTCCTGCGGTTTCTGCTGGAGGCCCGTGAGCGCGGCGAGCGAGTCGCCGCCTACGGAGCCGCGGCCAAGGGCAACACCCTGCTCAATTTCGCCGGCGTCAAGGCCGACCTGATCGAGTATGTGGTCGATCGCAGCCCGGCCAAGCAGGGGAACTTCCTTCCCGGCAGCCGGATTCCGATTGTCGGCGAGTCGAGGCTCCAGCAGGATCCTCCGGACCACGTCCTGATCCTCCCCTGGAACCTGAAGGACGAGGTCATGGCGCAACTGGCGGACCTCGCCGGGCGAGGCACCCGCTTCGTGACCGCGGTGCCGAAGCTGACGATTCACTGAACGACGCATGCGATGAGCGCACCCACCGACACCACGCTGCCGGACATTCCGGTATTCCAGCCGCTGATTCTCGATGCGGAGTTCGAGGCCGCCCGAAAGTCATTGGAACTCGGCTGGCTCGGCATGGGCGCGTCGGTGGGCGAATTCGAGGCGGCGCTCGCGGAATTTCTCGAGGTCGGCGACCGTCAGGTGGTTGCCGTGAATACCGGTCATTCCGCCCTGCATCTCGCCATGCTGCTGGCCGGAGTTGGGCCGGGCGACGAGGTGATCACGCCGTCGTTCAACAACATCGCGGACTTCCAGGCGATTCTCGCGACCGGGGCCCGTCCGGTCTTCTGCGACATCCGCGAGGACACGCTGTGCATCGATGTCGACAAGGCGGCCGAACTGGTCAGTGACCGGACCAAGGCGGTGATCGCGATGGACTACGACTGCTGCCTCGCGGATCACGACGCGGTGCAGGCCATGGCCGACGCCCACGGCCTGCGGGTCATCCATGACGCGGCGCACTCGTTCGGTTCCTACGACAAGGGACGCAAGGTCGGGTCGTTTTCTGACCTTTGCATGTTCAGCTTCGATCCGGTGAAGACGATCACCTGCATCGACGGCGGCGCGCTGGTGGTCCGCACTGAGGAAGAGAAGGCCAGGCTGCACGAGATGCGGCTGATCGGGATGAGCCAGCCGGCGACGGTGATGTATGGCAACCGCCGGGCGTGGACCTACGACGTCACGGGCCTGGGTTTCCGCTACCACATGGCCAACCTGCACGCCGCCATCGGGCTGGCCCAACTCGCGAAGATGCCGGAGATCAGCCGCACGCGGCAGGCGGCCTGCCGGCTCTACAGCCGGCTGCTCGGCGAGGTGGAGGGAGTGACCGTGCCGATGTCGGACTTCGAGGACGTGACGCCCTTCCTCTACTATATGCGGGTGGCTCCGGAGGCACGGCAGCCGCTGCGCGACCATCTCAAGGAGCGCGGCATCGACACCGGGATCCACTGGCAGCCGGGGCACTGGTTCAGCCTGCTGAAGGACGAGCGAAAGGGCGACCTGACCGTCACCGAGCGCATCGGCCACGAGATCCTGTCCCTGCCGCTGCATTCCATGATGGACGAGGCGGTGGTGGAGCGGGTGTGCACCGCGGTTCGCGAATACTTCAACGAGGTCGCCCGATGAGCAGCGACCCGAGGGAACCCGGCGCGGCATACGGCGTTTCCTTCGCCCGGCTCTACGACGTCATCACTGGCCACAAATCCTACGACGAGGAAATCGGCGCCTTGGCCGGATTTCTGCGAAGCCGTCTCGGCGGCGACCAAGGCCAGCGGATTCTCGATCTCGGGTGTGGCACCGGCAGCCACGCCATCCGTCTCCGGGAAGAAGGCTTCGAGGTGGTCGGAATCGATCTCTCGCCGGAGATGATCGAGGTAGCGGACGAGAAGGAATCGGACGTTGCCTTTCACGCCGGGGACATCCGGTCGTTTGAAAATGGCGGTTTCGATGGGGTAGTGAGTTTGTTCAACGTCATCAACTGCCTGCCCTCGATGGATGACCTGGTCGGCTTTCTAACGGCCGCGCGGCAGAGGATGAACGATCATGGCGCGATGATCGTGGAGGCTTGGAACGCGGTCGCGGTGATGGCCGATCCTCCGACCGTGGTCGAGCGGGAGTATGAGTTCGACGGCGGAACCATCCGGCGCAAGGCGACCCCGGTTTCCGACTTCATGAACCAGAAGCTGTTGATCCGCTACGAGATCTCGATCAATGGCGGCGAGGCCTTTACGGTCGATCATCCACTCGTCCTGTTCATGCCGTGGGAAATCCGTCAGGCTCTCGAACGATCCGGCTTCGGGAGCGTGGAAACCCTCACCGCGTTGCCCGGCCTCGGGCCGGCGGGCGACACCGACCGGATGCTGGCGTTCGTCTGCCGCGCCGAATCCACCCCATCGTGAATCATGAGTGAAGAAGATCCCATCGCCCGATTCGATCGGGAGCGAACCGAGCGCATCGCCGGCTTCGGCCGGAACCGCGAATTGCGGGAAGCCTCGACCGATTGGTTGAGGCGGACCATGGAACTGGGCTATCCCTACAACTTCGATTGGATGGGCCGGCCGATCATCCAGTACCCGCAGGACATCGTCGCGGTGCAGGAGTTGATCTGGTCGGTGCGCCCTGACGTGGTGGTGGAAACGGGGATCGCGCACGGAGGATCACTGGTTCTGAGCGCGTCGATCCTGGCGCTGGTCGAACTGGCCGAGGCGACCGAGCGGGGAACCGTGGTGGACCCCGCCATGCCGGCCCGAAAGGTGATCGGGATCGACATCGACGTGCGCGACCACAACCGGAAGCTGATCGAGGAGCACCCGATGTCGGGCCGTATCGAGATGATCGAGGGTTCGTCCATCGCCGGGGAAACCGTGGACAAGGTGCGCGAGGCGGTCGGCGATGCCGGAACCGTGATGGTCTTCCTGGACTCGATGCACACCCACGACCACGTGCTGGCGGAACTCGAGGCCTACGGACCGATGGTTTCGCCGGGCAGCTACTGCGTGGTGTTTGACAGCTTTGTGGAGGACATGCCGCCGAAGTTTTTCCCGGACCGGCCGTGGGACGTGGGCGACAATCCGCGGACCGCGCTGCGCGAGTTTCTCAAGGGTCATCCGGAATTCGAGATCGATCATTCCATCGACGACAAGCTGCTGGTGACGGTGGCGCCAGAGGGCTTTCTGCGACGCAAGGGCTGATTGGTCATGAGCACGCCCGACCTGACCGTCCTGATTCCGACCTGCGACCGGCCGCAGACGCTTCGGCACTGTCTCGAAACGGTCGTGGCGCAGGACCATCCGGGTCTTGAGATCGTGGTGAGCGACAATGCCGGCGATCCCGAGACGGGAGAGGTGATCCGGTCGTTCTCCGATCCGCGGCTCCGTGCCCTGCGGATGCCGGAGAGGCTGGGGATGTCCGAGCACTGGGAGGTCGCGCTGGGCGAGACGCGGGGTGAATGGGTGACGGTGATCGGCGATGACGACGGTCTGATGCCCGGAGCGGTCTCACGCTTCCTCAAGCTTGCGGGAGAACGTGATCTGGACGCCTACGCCACGATGCACTGCGGCTACCTGTGGCCGGGTGCCTACGAGAAGGTGGGTGCCTGCGTGATGGCACGCTGGGGGCAAAAGTTCGAGATCCGAGAGTCGCGCGAGTGGCTCACGAAGGTGGTTCGTGGCGAGCGTGGCTACGGCGACCTTCCATGCATCTACACCGGCGGGTTCGTGAAGCGGGAGGTGATGGAGGAGATCAAGCGCCGGACCGGACGTTATTTCTCATCGATCATTCCCGACGTCTATTCCGGGCTGGCGGTGGCGTCGGTGCTGCCGCGCTTCGGCTACACCGAGGAGCCGTTCGCGATCGAGGGCACGAGTCCGGTCAGCAACGGCCGCACCGTCTTCAAGCCGGGAGCGGAAAAGGAGGGCCTGCCGAAACTGTTCCAGGAGGGCGTCCTGCGGTTCCACCCGACCCTTGGCAACGGCAACGTGCCATCGATCTCGCTCATGGTCTACGAGTGCTATCTCCAATCGATGCCGCTACGGGACTACGAGGTGGACACCGGTCTGGCGGACCAGCTCGAGATCGCGATGTCGGCACCGAAGCGATCCCACCGGGCGCGGGTGGAGGAATACTGCCGGGAGGTCGCGGAAAGCAACGGCCTCGACTTCGACTCGGTGCTCAAGCGGAGCCGGCGAAAGTCGTTTCGCCGCAACCTGAGGAAGAAGCTAACCAAGATCCTTCCGGGGAATGACCGGGTCGAGGGCGTGAGTCAGGAACGCCTGAAGGACGAGTCGATCGACAACGTCGGCAAGGCGGCGGTCCGGCTCGGTGAGATGGTGGGTCGCAACGGCCGTCACTGACCGCCGATCCCGATCCGTGAGAAATCGAGTCCGGGGTAGTAGCGCGCGAATGATCGGATGCGTTCGACCTGGGCCGGCGAAAGTGTTTCCAGTCCGCGCCCCGCGACTCCTTTGTTGAGGCGCACCGTGTCGGCCGAATTGCTCTTCTTTTCCGGGATGCAGGCGTCGATGTCGGCCTCGCTGCAGCGGATGCCGGCGAAGTCGACGATGCGCTTGATCGTTTCGCGGGTGTCGCCGGTGACTTCCTTGTAGTCGAGCCACAGCGGTTTGACCTGCCCCCCGGCCTCGGCTTCCGCCCAGGAGACGTAGAAGCTGATGTACCACGGCACCGCGAGGTCGATGATCATGTCGTATTTCTCCTCCGGCCCGAGTTCGAAGAAGCGATCCGTGGCATAGAGCATGCAGCCGACGGTGCTTTCGTTGTGCATGTGGTCGTGCCAACTGATCACCGTGTCGAAGAGGTCGCGGACCAGCACCACGGGATGGATGTCGAACTGGCGGATCAGTGCGAGGTTCGGTTCGGTGGCCCGGAGGTGGATCTGCGAGACCGTCCGCGAGCCGTAGAGGTCGATGAGGGCGGGGGGATAGAGGTTCTGCTCGATGCGTCCTCCCTTGTGGCCGGGCCAGCACTCCCGGAATCCGGGAAGGCGGGCGAGGCTTTTCGAGAGGTAGGTCGAGGCGCTCTTGGGCATCGACGCCACGACGATGGACTTGTGACGGCCGCGCAGCGGTCGCTTGAGGGCTTTGAGAAAGCTGAGGGCGTGCTTGGCCGGACGCAGACCCGGGGGGCGGGAAGTGTTGTGTTTGTCGGTCATGATGTCCGAAAGCTTCGGGAGAGTGGCCTGATGGCCGGAGAAAACCGGGGTTCCGGGGTGATGACAAGGCCGGAGCGTCAGCGGCGCCCGACTTGCTGGTGATATTGCTTCCGCACCCACTCAACATCGTCCGGGTGCTCTCGCAGGTAGCGCTGGTAACCCGCGCGGATGACCGCTGGTTTCGACTCGCGAGTCTCCGGAACGAC
The DNA here is from genome assembly GCA_937957985.1 of uncultured Verrucomicrobiae bacterium. Lineage (GTDB taxonomy): Bacteria > Verrucomicrobiota > Verrucomicrobiia > Verrucomicrobiales > Akkermansiaceae > Haloferula. The sequence goes on along the minus strand of CALGOH010000091.1, from coordinate 20,874 downwards.
GAGCGTGCCGTAGGGTGCGCCATCGATGACCGGAGGGTCTCCCTCGAGCGCGCAGCGAAGCATGTGGGTGCCCACGGCGGGGGTGGCGTGGGTACCGTCGATCCAGTGGTCCATTCGCCGGGACTCGCCCTCGGGGGGAAGCGCTTCGCAGTTCAGGGGGTGGAAATCGCAGAAATCCCATATGGCCACCTCCGGCATGTTGGGGTGGTCGCGCCTGAAGTCCGAGACGATCCGGTGGACCGCGCGGCGGTTGGTGTCGAAGGTAGGGTCCGGGGCGTCGGCCTCGAAGAAGACCATCAGGTAGGCCGCATGGTTCGGAGGGATGAGAATGGTCAGGGCGATATCATGCCGATGGCAGGTTTGGAGGATGGCCTTCAAGGCGGCGATCTTTTCGGGAACCACTTCGTTCGACTCCCGTGAGCGGTCGATCCAGGTAACGGCCTGGGGCAGCGAGTCGGTGAGGAATATCGAACGGAACGGACGGCCATCGAGGGAGTGGGACCACTGGCCGAGCCGGTCGTATGAGGCGAGGCGTCCCTTGGCGCGGTAGTTGAGCGCCTTGATCGACATCTCGGTGGAGGATCCGCCGATGAAATAGCGCATCTTCTGTTCGAAGCCATGGGAGTTCTCCGCCAGCGGCGACTGCTCGAACGCGCCGGGATCGGGAATCGTGACCGGCGAGGTCAGGTCGTAGTGGTCGATGCCGAGGATGACCGTCTCAAGCGTGTTTCTTTTGGCCGCCAAGGCGACCAGTGGGGCGAACTCGCAGAGGTTGCCGCCGCGCAGTGACAGGTTCACCACCTTCCGGCCTTCCCACAGGGGATCGCGCGGATCGAGGGCGATGTCGAGGCGTGACGAACCGACGATCGCGGCGTCCCATTCCTTGTGGATGGCGAGGCCGGCCTTGCCGGTGCGGGGATGCTTGTGGATCGGCTTGTAGTCGGCAAAGCCGTCGTCAGTCCACGGAGCGGGTGTGACCCACAGCGGGTTGATCCAGGTGTTGAGCACGCAGGAAAGCAAAAGCACGATCACGGCGCTGCCGAGAAGCCGGATGGCGAACCGGCGACTGGCGGCAGTGTGGGACATCGGCAAGGGAAGGTTGGGTTTCCGGTGGGGTGGATCATTCCACGCCGGCGGGGTCATCCGAGGTCGCCTGGTAGTGGCGGATCACCGATTTGACGAAGCGGATGTCCTCCGGCTGCTCGCGCCGGTAGCGCTCGTAGCCCGCGCGGATCTCGTCTTCCCGTGCGTCGATTGTCTCCGGGGTGACGATGGTTCCGTAATTCGCCTGATCCGGGTCTTCCAGGGGCCAGCCGTTGATCCGGGCGAGCATGACCTCGCCGAGCGACTCGAGGGCATGGGTGCCATCGACCCAGTATTTCATGGCCTTTCCGCCCGGCTCGGGGATGGGCTCGGTGTTGAGCGGATGGAAATCGTTGAAGTCCCAGACGGTGACGGGGGGCGAGTTCGGAAACTTCGCGTTCGCTTCGGCGACGATGTCGACGATCGCGCGGCGATCCTTCATGAAGAACGGATCGGGGTCGTCCTCCATCGGCATCACGCACAGGTAGGCACCATGGTTCGGGGGGATGAAGACCACCGTTTCGACGCCGTTACGCAGGTAGGTTTCGAGGCCCTTGCGGAAGGCCTTGACCTTCTTCGGGGCGAGTTCGAGCTCGATCTTGCGCAGGCGGACGTAGCGCAGCGCGAAGGGAATGGAGTCCTTCTCGAGAATCTCGCGGACCGGCTTCGATGAGCGGTGATGCGCCCAGTGGCCCTTGGTGGTGTAGGGTGGCGGAACCGTGGAGTTGTGCTTGGCCTTGAGGGTCTTGTAGGAGGCTTCGGCGGAGGAAAACCCGACGACGTAGCGGAGTTCGCGCTCGAAGCTGCTGCCGCGGTCGCTGAGCGGCGAGTCGAAGAAACCGGCGCCGCGGGCGAAGTCGGTCTCGGAGGTGAGGTCGGTGAGGTCGAGCCCGAGGATGATCTTCTTCAGCCCGGGTTGCTGCTCGATCGCGTACTCGCCCATCACGCTGTTCTCGGTGATGCTGGCTCCGCTGAGGCCGAGGTTGACGACATGCAGGTCGCCCCACTGGGGAAGGTCGGGGTCGAGCCCGATGGCGACGCGCGACGAGCCGAGCAGCGCGACGTCCCACTCCAGCGACCGCGCCAGCCCGGCCTTGGCGGTGCGGATCTGGGAGTAGACCTGCCGGTGTTCCGCGAAGCTGGGGTCGGTCCACGGCGCCGGGGTCACCCACAGCGGATTGATCCAGGTATTGAAGGCCGAGAACACCAGAAGGACGCCGGCAAACGTGCCGACCAGTCCGAGGGCGTGCCGACGGTGGCGGCGGATCGGGTTCGGGGTCTTCGACATCGGGTCAGAACTGGAAGTAGATGAACTCGCTGAGCTTGTCGAACTGGTGGATGACGGCGAGCAGCATGATCAGGCTAACGATGAACCAAGCGGTGTTCGGGCGCCACTGCCACCAGCGGCGGGGACCGCGGTGGTTGTCTTCGAAGCTGGAGGGGTCGATCGCCGGCTGGTAGCGGCGCATGAACTGCTGGGTGTTGGGCAGGAACCAGCAGACCAGGACCAGCAGGCAGGCGCGCAGGGCGTGGGAATCCTTCACCACGAAGGCGCTGCGGTCGGGCCATTCGGCAAAGCCGTTGAAGCCGAACATCGAGGCGAACATCGTGCGGGTGGTCTCGAGAGCGCGGGCCGCGGAGCCGTCGACGCCGAGTTCGTAGGTGCCGGCCCGGAAGGGCACCCAGGCGATGACCACGAAGACGAAGGTCAGCACCACCGCCACGGGTTTCGGGATCTTCGGCAGGTTGGCCTTCTCGCGGACGAAGCGCCACGCGTTGTTGATGCACAGGTAGAGGCCGTGGAGGAGGCCCCACAGCAGGTAGGTCCAGCCGGCACCGTGCCAGAAGCCGCCGAGCACCATCGTGATCAGCAGGTTGAAGTAGCGCCGCGACTTGCTGCAGCGGTTTCCCCCGAGCGGGATGTAGAGGTAGTCGCGCAGGAAGCGCGACAGCGTGATGTGCCAGCGGCGCCAGAAGTCGATGATCGAGGCCGCCTTGTAGGGCGAGTGGAAGTTGAGCGGCAGCCGGATGCCGAACAGGCGCGCCGCACCGATCGCCATGTCGGAGTAGCCGGAGAAGTCGAAGTAGATCTGCATCGCGTAGGCCGTGGCGCCGGACCACGCCTCGGCCATCGTCGGCTCCCGCGTCCCCGACCCCGCCAGCTCGAAGATGGCGGTGGCGATCGGCGCGGCGTTGTCGGCGATGACGACCTTCTTGAAGAGCCCGATGAGCAGGATGGTGATGCCGGCCGAGGCATCGACCCAGCGGTGGTTGCGCCAGGACTCCCGCTGGAACTGTGGCAGCATCTCCTTGTGATGGACGATCGGGCCGGCGATGAGTTGCGGCCAGAAGCACACGAAGAGCATGTAGTCGGTGAAGTGGTATTCCTTCGTCTCCCCGCGCCAGGCATCGACCAGGTAGGCGATCTGCTGGAAGGTGAAGAACGAGATGCCGAGGGCGAGGATCACGTTCGGCACGTTTTCCGGCCATCCGGTGAAGTGCTGGAAGACGCCGGCGAGGAAGCCGGTGTACTTGTAGTAGGCGAGCAGCCCGAGGTTGGCGACGACCCCGGCGGTAAGCATGGCCTTGCCGGTGGGCGTGCCGCGGGCGCGGACGATGGCGTTGCCGCAGATGAAGTTGCCGATGCAGGAGCCGAGGATCAGGAACACGTAGACCGGCGTCCATGGCTGGCCCGGGTCGGGGTTCCACCAGCCGTAGTAGACGAGGCTGCAGAGGACCAGCCAGGCGAAGCCGGCGCGAAGCTGGATCCGCGCGGCGATGGAAAAGCCGAGAAGCGCGATCGGGAGGAAGAGAAGGAGGTAGGTGTACGAGTTGAAAATCATGGTCGCTTCCTCGAAGGCGGGATTTGGCCCGAAAGGGCTGGGGAGGTCAAGGGAGGTTGCCTTGCCGACCCCTGCACTTGTCGGGTGACTCCGGCTTCCTGCATGCCGCGCTCCGGCCTCATGATCCGGGAACCTCCCCTACCATGGGGATGACCCGAAGACGGCGTTCCGTGGGTCGCGTGTTCCCCTTCCATCCATCCGGATATCGCGGATAGTTGGGCGCTGAAATCGCCTTGCCGACAGGCTGCGTGAGATGGAACCTGTCTCCTGTGAGATGTAGTCACATCGTATTGTCGTCGCGAGCATCAAGGCAGCGCCCGGCGTTCGCCCTGATCGTGACGGTTTCGCTGATGGTGCTTCTCGCGGTGATCGGCGTCGGGTTGCTCACGCTTTCGGCGGTGAAACTCAGGGACTCCGAGCGCGAGCTTGCCATGACGGAGGCTCGTGCCAACGCCCGGTTCTCCCTCATCATGGCCATCGGCGAACTCCAGAAGCATGCCGGGGCTGACACGCGAGTCACCGCGCCGGCCGACGTTCTTGATGCGGACAACCCTCCCATCCTCGGGGTGTGGCGCAGTTGGGAGGGGTCAAACAACCAGGCGTCGGGAAGTCTCAAGGGACGACCGGTCGTGCCGGATTACTCCTCCAAGACCCGGGCCGTCTCCCGGAATGGCCGGTTCGTGTCGTGGCTGGTTTCCGGTGCTTCTGAGAATCCCTCGCCCGACGAGGCATCCGAGTTGGTCCGGAAAGTCGCCGCGCCGGGGACCATCCCGCTTCTGTCAGAAGGAACCCTGGCCGCGGCCGATCTCCGTCAGGTCCATGTGACGCCCCGGATGGTGGCGGACGGGGGTGCCTTCGCGTGGTGGATTTCCGGGGAGAACCAGAAGGCCCGTCTTCCCCGGCCCCATGACGAGGGCGCAACGACCAGCGCCGGATGGGCGGACCGAAACCGCAGCCATGCGGTGGTCGACCCCGAACCCTTCGGCCTGGAGTCGCTTCTGACCGATCCCGTGCTCGCCGACAAGGCGGTGACCCGGCCCACCGCCGATTTCCTTTCCGCCGGTCCGGACGGTGCCGTCACGCCCACGCAGGGTTTCCACGACCTTTCCACCAACTCCATGGGGCTCCTCACCAATGTCGCCACCGGCGGCTGGCGGAAGGACCTGTCGCTGCTGACCGAGAAGTGGGATGAGCAGCCCACCTCCGGATTGGAGTTCTTCAAGCTCAGCCCGACCGAGCACCTTCGCTACACCCGTCCTGCGACGAGTGTCGACTACCGGCCGGCCTACAGCATGCTCTATCATTGGTCCGACTACCGGGACTCGAACCTGAGGGAGTTCTGGGCCAGAAGGGGGCCCATCGCCAGTTGGGCCAAGATCCGGCGCTACGCGACACTCTACAAGGAGATGTCGGCTTCCTCATCGAGAGCGCCGAACATCAACTACCGGAGTTGGGTGGATGACGGAACACCGGAGAAGGCCCACGAGACCTTCCACAACATCCGCATCCTGCCCCAGATGGCCAGATTACAAATTGTGGTTTCCCACTACGCGACCACAGCGGGCGCCGCATCCGGAAAGTACCGTCCCGCCGTTCTCTACACTCCCTACGTCACCGTCTGGAATCCCTACAACACGAGGCTCACCTTCAACGGCACCCTCAGGATCAGCCCGGCCTACACGTGGCCGCTGGCCCTGAACCACCGGTTGAGCGGTGCGAGTCTTCCCGATGAGTATTGGGCGGTCCAGCATGGAGGGACCTCGGGCGACTATCGGGACAAGCGCCTCGGCAAATCAACGAGTTGGTTCGCGGACATGGTCTTCAGTCTCGCCCAGAACCCCATGATTCTGGAGCCGGGGGAAACCCGAATTTTCAGTCCTTCCCAGGATTATCGAAGGGACGAGACGGGCACCTCGAGGATCAACATCAACCTGGAGCCCGGGGTCAGGAACGGAGTCGGGTTCTACTTCACCTTGGATCGCAGGTTCGACCTGAACAATCCTCCTGATCCCCAGAAGATCTCGTTCCCTGGCGGCGCGGTCATGGAGGTTGACGCAAAGTTCGACGTTGGCTCCCGAAATTACAGGGGGCGCCCCGTGTGCGGCAGCGCCTATCAATGGTTCGTCGACAGCTTCGGTTCCGGTCGTTCCCATAGCTGGTTCCAGATCTTCTACGACTACGAGGACGCCGATGCGCTGTATCCCCCGAGGCTCGGGCTGGCATCAGCGGCCCTCGCGCAGTGCGCGGAGAATCCCACGCCCTTTCTTTCGATGACCCTGGGTTCCCGCATCGCCAACCACCGGGCCACCGCCACGAAAGGAGTGGTCCAGGCCAATCCGGTCGTGGACTTCTTTTCGTCCAACGGAGAGCCGAGGTTCACCGACATCTATCCCGGTGCCGACAACCTCCTCAACACGCCGTGGGACTTCAGCGTCGTCGAGCATCCGTCGGGAGGTGGGGACATGCTCCCCAATGTCGACAACCAAAGCGACAGCAGCTACATCGTCACCGGCGTGCGCAAGGCCGAGGGCGTGTCGCGGATCGTGGTCGAAGAGCTGCCCACACGCCCGCTGGCCTCTCTGGCGGACCTGACCCACATGCAGATCCGGGGGCTGAATCCAACCCCGCCATACGCTGCCAACATCGTCGCCAACTCGGACGCCTCTCCGCTCATTCCACGGGACAACATCGTCAACTCCTCCGGAAACAGCCGGGCCGATTCGCGAAGCAACGAGCAGCAGGATGACTCCTATTGCGCCAACCAGGTTCTCTTCGACGACTGGTTCTTCTCCTCCATCGCACCGGAGCCGGACGGCTTCGGCGGCTCCGGCGGTTCCAGCCTGGAGGAGAACTTTGCCGATTTCCTGACGGGCACCGATCCACTGACCAACCGCGCCTACCTGCCCATCCCGGAAGACCAGGTGCGCGACAAGGGGGCTGCCGGAGACGTCTACTCGGACGCGGTGGAACCCGCGGACTCATGGAAGACGATCGCCTCGAGGCTGGAGGTGGAAGGCATGTTCAACGTGAACTCGACCTCGGTGAAGGCGTGGCGGGCGCTGCTCGGACACGCCCGCAACCATCAGATCCCCTACAGCGAGACCAGGGGCTCCATCAAGCGCTCCGACGGGACCGACTACGCCGTCAGTCGTACAAGCGTTGCCGGGGACCGCGCGGCCGGGGAGCCGCCACAGGTCGCGGGGGAATATGCCGACACCACCGAGTTCACCGGCTACCGTGTCTTCACCGACGACATGCTCGATTTCCTGGCCGAGCGGGTCGTCGAGCAGGTCCGCCGCCGGGGGCCGTTCCTGTCGTTGTCGGAGTTCGTGAATCGTCAGCTCTCGAGCGTTACCGACCTCGCCCTGGCCGGCGCGATCCAGACCGCGCTCAATGCGCTGACCGACGACGCCAGCCTGAACCCCTTCGAGATCGCGCAGAACGAGTCCGTGGAGTCGGAGGCCCGGCCGTTCATCGCGGGTGGTGGCAATGGTCTTCCGGACACCGGCTACGTGTTCCCCGAGGCCGCTGTGGGCCACAACACCTACGGACTCCCCGGGTGGACTCGTCAGGCCGACATTCTGCGCCCCCTCGCTCCGATCCTTTCCGCCCGCGACGACACCTTCACCATCCGGGCTTATGGGGAGTCCCGGGCAGCCGACGGGCGCGTCCAGGCCCGCGCCTGGTGCGAGGCATCGGTCCAGCGGACGAGGGACTACTGCGATCCCGGGGATGCGGCGGACATCACGGGCGAACCCGCGATGACGACCAATCAGACCTTTGGAAGGCGCTTCAAGATCCTCTCGTTCCGCTGGCTGAATGCGGACGAGGTCTGACTCCTCCCGAACGTTCGTGACGCGGACGCCCCACCATCCATGAGACTTCCGATCATTCTCCTCGCCCTCTGCCACCTCCTGGGAGCCGAGGAGGGGGCGCACACCTGCCGGACCCTGTTCCTGAACGGCCCCCCGCAGCCGGTGAGCAAGTACTACCTCTTCGACGGAACGAACTCGCAGGAAGTCACGCTGCCCCGGTTGAGCCTTTCTCCGGTCTACAAACTGCCCGCCGGGGACATCAGGATCTGGCTGTTGACCTCGCCGGTGGCCGGTGTGGAGGAGGTGCCGGAGGGTTCCCCGTCGGCCACGATTCCCGCTGCAACGCAGGACTTCTATCTTCTCATCGCCCGCGACCCTGCCAACGCCGTCCTGCCCCTGAAGATGCAGGTGGTGAATGCGAACTCCGATCGCCTCGGTCGGGGAGAGATGCTCTGGATCAACCTGACCTCCAAGTCCCTCGCGGGCACGGTCGGACGCTCCCCCCTCAAGCTTCCACCGTTGAGATCGGTGGTGGTCGAGGAGCCGGCGAGGGAGAGGGGAAACTATCCGCTGGAGATCTACTTCCGCGTTCCCGGAGACGACCGAACCCATCCCCTGATCGAGAGCCAGTGGCAGCACGATCCCCGGACGCGCAGCATCGTTTTCGTTTTCGACGAGGGGAAGCGACGTGCTCCGAGAGTTCAGGCCTTCACCGATTTTCGCATGCCCGAGTCTCCGGGGCAGCCTTGAGTGGGGCTGGCGGGAGGGTTGCCGATCGGATTGCGGACGGTTATGGAAACCCGATTGAAACGATCGGACACGAAGCCGCGGGTGGCGGTGCTGGGAAAGAAGCGGAGCATCCTGACCTGGTTCGAGGATCTCGTGGTGGCGCTGCGCGGGATGGGCTGCGAGGTCGCCGCCATCGGCACCCAGGCCGAAGGCTCTCAGGAGAAGTGGGCGCAGAAGCGGGACGGGTTGAAGGATCTTGAGAATCCGGCGGTCAGACAGCGGGTCGGAGCCCTGCTCGAGGATTTCGGTCCGGATCTCGTCATCTCGCTGAACCGGGCGGGGCTCGCCGGGGGGCTCGACGCGCGCTGGGAAGCCCTCGTCGACAAGGTGCCGTGGGCCGGTTGGCTGTGCGACAACCTGGGGGCGCCTCCACCCGGGCTGGAACCCCGGTTTTCGAAGGTCTTCTACTTTGACAGCGGATGCCTCCCGGCGCTGCGGGAGTTCTACGGCGCGGATCGCGAGGATGACTTCCGTTACCTCCCCCTTGCCGTGAATCCGGAGCGCTATCGGAGGCATGAGGGAGGGGAGAGAAAGCGGGCCCTGGTGTTCGTCGGCAAGTGCAGCGCCCACCGTCAGGCGATGTTCCGCGAGCTGCGGGGTCTCGGCGTGCCGCTGGAGGTGTACGGCCCCGGGGCGGGGGACTGGAGGCGTCCGTGGCGGTCGAGGCGGCTGGGTGCGCGCAAGGTCGCGTCGCTCTACGGTCGATATGCGGCATGTTTGAACCTTCCCCAGCCGGGCAACACCGAACTCGGGTTGAACCTGCGCGCCTTCGAGGCACCGTGCTCGGGCGGCGTTTCCCTCTATCCGGACGTGCCCGACCTCCGTCGTTGCTTCGAACCCGGCCGCGAAATGCTCGTCTACCGCGATGCCGGGGACATTGCCGAAAGGATCGTGCCGATGCTCGACCGGCCCGGGGAACTGGAGGCCATCGCGCGGGCCGGCCGCGACCGGGTCCTGGCGGAGCACACCTTCAGCCACCGGGCCCGCGCGCTCCTTGAGACCTTCGGCCTGGACTGGGCAACGGGGATATTGTCCTTGGCGGTGGGAGGGCCATCTGGTTCGGTCGGCGGGTGATCGGATCTCCGGAATTCCGACCTCGTTTTTCCCGTTCGGATCCCGATTGATGCGATGAGTTCGAATTCCAAGACTTCGCTTGGCGGGCATGCCCAGGCCAAGGCCATCTACCGCTTCATCCCGCCCAGGTTCTACGTCCCGTTCCGCGCCTACCGCACCCGGGCCAAGTCCCATCGCCGCGGCGAGCGGGAACTTCACATCCTCAGGCACCTCGTGCCCCGCGACCGGGTGGCGGTCGATGTGGGCGCCAACCGCGGGGTCTACTCCTACTTCTTCTCGAAGCTCGCCAAGCGCGTCATCGCCTACGAGGCGATCCCCGCCATGGCCGACTTCCTCGAGTGCGCCGGCCTGCCGAACGTCGAGGTCCGCCGGCTCGCGGTCTGCGACCGGAACGAGACGCTGAAGTTCTCGGTGCCGATCGACCCACGCGGCGCGATGCAGTTCAACGGCGGCCAGTTGGGCGACGACATCGGCTGCGACGCCGAGATTTTCGAGGTGCAGGGAGTGCGTCTCGACGACGAGGAACTGGGCGACGTCGGGTTTCTCAAGGTCGACGTCGAGGGTCACGAGGAGGCGGTGCTTCGCGGAGCCCGCGAAATGCTCGAGCGCTGCAGCCCGGTCGTGATGTTGGAAATCCTCGGCCTGTCCGAGGGTGACGGTCACAGCCCGATCTTCGACCTGATGGAGGAGATGGGCTACTGCGCGTGCTTCTACGACGGCGCCTCGATCGTTCCGCTGTGCCGCGCCAAGCTCGACCTGATGGGCCGCAACTTCATCTTCTTCCCGACGAAGCGGCGGGCCCGGGCGTAAGGCCTCGAGCCGGCCTCACTCCTTGAACTTGCGGCGGGCCATCGCGCGGCAGAGGCCGATCAGGTTGCGGCGCATCCTGCCCATCAGGTCCGGGTAGTGCCGCAGGAACCGTGGCAGCACCTGGATGCTGTCCTCGACGATCGGCATCCCGTGCCACGGAAGCTTGCGGTAGCCCATCAGCCGGATACGGCCGTCGTAGCCCGAGAAAAGATAGGTGATCCGGTCGGTGTGGACGCGCAGCGTCTCAATCCGGTTGTCGGCGATGTTGAAGGCGGGGAAATACGGCGCATCGACGAAGATCGCGTTCCACGGCATCACGCAGACCAGCTCGTAGCCCTTCTCCTTGCCGAGCCGCTCCAGCGCCTTGAGGCTGCAGCCGATCTTGGTGCCGTGATCCGCCGGCTGAACGTAGTCGATCTCGGTCTGGATCGTCGGGTTGAACTCGATGATCACGACCTTCGGGCGGTAGTCGTCGAGCGCGTTCCAGACGTGCCAGTCATTGCCGTCGATGTCGACCGAGAGCAGGTCGAAGTTCTTCGGGATCGGGGTTTCCGAAAGAATGTGGTCGAGCTTCTCCTTGCCCTCCCAACCGACGAAGCGGCACAGCGGGTGGACCTTCGGGTTGCCTTGGAAATTCTTCTTCAGCACCTCGACCTTGGCGGGATCGCCCTCGATGAAGACGACGTGATGGTCGTGCTCCTCGGCGAGGTGGCAGGTGTTGCTGAAGTGGCGTCCGTCCCAGGCTCCGAACTCGACGCACCAACGGTCTCGCTCGGGCAGCAGTTCGAGGACCTTGGCGAGAATCCCGTCCTCCCCGCACTGGGAATGGTGATCTTCCGCGTGCTGCAGCAGCCAGGTGTTCTCGTTCGGAGCGGGGGTCGTCATAGGAAGCGGCAGTGTGTCCGGTGAGGCCGGGCTTGGCAAGCATGCCACCCTCCGGCGGGAAGGACTGGATCGGGGCTTGCGGAGACCCTGCCCGACGGAAACGATGCGCCTTCACCCATGAGGAAGTTCTGGCCTTACTTCGCCCTGCTCAAGGGGGCTCGACTCAAGTTCGCGGCAGGGATCGCCGCGGGACTGGTGTATGCGGTGGCCAGCGGCTTCGGCCTGCCGCTGATGGTCAAGACGGTCTTCCCGATCATCTTCCAGGCCGACATGGACTCCGCCACCGCCGAGGTGCCGGCCGACGAGCCTGCGGGCGCGGATGCCGGGTCCGAGCCTTCAGTCCTGCCCGAGGGCGTCGGGGAAAAACTGGCCGCGCTGGAGGATCCCGAGGTGATCCGGGGCTTCTTTGCCCGTCACTGGGGCGAGGAGCGCGCGCCCAAGGTCATGCTGATCGCGGCCTGCGCGGTGATCCCGCTGGTCGCCCTGATCCGTGGCCTGGCGGGCTTCTTCAATGTCTACTGGGTCACCGGGTCGGGCCTGCACCTGCTGCTGAGGCTCCAGCAGCAGGTCTTCGAGAAACTCCAGCGGCTGCCGCTCGGATTTTTCAGCGGGAGAAAGACCGGCGACCTGATCAGTCGGGTGATCCAGGACTCGATCCAACTCCAGTCGATCGTGACGGTCGTTTCCAACGACCTGCTCAAGCAGCCCTTCACGCTGCTCGCGGGCCTGACCTTCCTCATTCTCGACAGCTTCCGGAACTCGGAGGGCGTCTTTCTGCTCATCTGCCTGGTGAGCGTGCCGGTCGTGGTGATGCCCATCCGGCTGATCGGCAAGCGCCTGATGCTGCGGGCGGTGATCATGCAGCAGGAGGGCGGCGACAACACCTCGATCCTGACCGAGACCCTGCACGCGGCGAAGGAGGTGCGGGCTTTCAACCTCGAGGGCCTGATGGCGCAGCGCTTCCTCGCCGGGGTGAAGCGGTGGACGCGGATGAACATGAAGGTGATCCGCTACCGTTTCTCCACGCCGCCGCTCATCGAGTTCATCGCGGCGGTGGCGGTGGCGGCGGCGCTCGGCTACGGCGTGAGCCGTGGCCTGTCGCTGGAACGCTTCATGGCTGTCGTGGTCGCGCTCTACATGTGCTACGACCCGGCGAAGAAACTCGGCGAGGTCCACGCCCGCCTGAAACAGGGCGAGGCCTCGCTCCGGCGGCTCGAGGACATCCTGCATGCCGAGGAAGTGGTGAAGGAGCCCGAGAACCCGGTCGAAGTCGCCAAGGTGGCCGGAGAACTCAGATTCGAGAACGTCACTTTCTCCTACGGCGACACGCCGGCCTTGCAGGACGTCTCGGTGACGATCCCTCCCGGGCAGATCGTCGCCCTGGTGGGGCCTTCGGGAGCGGGCAAGACGACCTTTGCCAGCCTGGTCCCGCGCTTCTACGATCCGAGCGAGGGGAGGGTCACCCTCGATGGCGTGGACCTCCGGAATTTCCGCCTGAAGGGACTGCGCGACCACATCACGCTGGTGCCGCAGGAGGCGATCCTTCTCTCGGGGTCGATCGAGGAAAACATCGGCCTCGGCCGGCTCGGAGCGGACAAGGACGAGATCCACAAGGCCGCCGAACTGGCGAATGCCGACGCCTTCATCCGGCAGAAGGAAAAGGGCTACGACACGCCGGTCGGCGAGCGCGGCGCGGAGCTATCCGGCGGACAGCGCCAGCGCATTTCGATCGCGCGGGCGTTCCTCAAGAATGCCCCCGTGCTCATCCTCGACGAGGCGACCGCGGCGCTCGACGCGGAAAGCGAGTCCCAGATCCAGAACGAACTCGCCAACCTGGCGAAGGGGCGCACGACCCTGATCATCGCCCACCGCTTCAGCAGCATCCGGATCGCGGACCGCATCCTCGTCTTCGAGGACGGCCGGATCGTCGGCGACGGCACCTTCGAGGAACTCGCCGCCGATCACCCGCTCTTCCGCAAGCTGCTGGAAAAGCAGCGGCATTGAATGGTGAAACTCTCTCGACGAGACGTCGGCGAGCCGGATCACACCGGCACAAGCATGACGGACTCCGGCCAGAGGACGGCAAGGCCCGTATCGAGCGTTGCGAGTTTGCCGCCTTTGCGGCGTGCGAGTTCGGCCAGCCAACTTTCGGTCACCTGACGGTGTCCGGTCAGGCGGCCGGGGGCGATTTCGGTGTAGGAGAAATTGTCCGGCCAGAAGACGTGGCGCGGGTGGGCGCGATACCTTTCGAGGGCTTGCCAGGCCGCGATGGCTGATAGTTCCACGGCACGCTGCATGTGCAGCCGGAGCAGCGTTCCCTCGGTGACGGGACAGGTGGCGAAGATGTCATCCGGAGCGAGCGTCCCGAACCAGCGGAGACAGCGCCCGCGGTGGATGTGATCGCGGAATGCCATGGCAACCAGCACGTTGCCGTCCAGAAGCCAGGTCATCGTTCCAACGACTCCTGAATTTCCTCCTGACTCAGCCCCATCATTTCCAGGTGGCGCACGTCGTCGTCGTCCAGCGACCGCCGAATGTCCTCGGAGGTGATGGGACGACCGTCGGTTTCGACGATCGGAAAACCCGTCACCGCATCAAAAGCCGGACCGGGTCCCTGAGTTCGGCTGGGCGGCTCTGGAGAAACCTGCCGCCTCAGCAGGTCGGCGACGGCCTTGCTCAACGACAGCCCCCGGCCCACCGCGTGGGCGCGCGCCATGGCGTAGAGCTCGTCATCGAGCGAAATGGTCAAGCGAGGCACATCTGCGCCATGGTGCAGTGGTGCGGAGATGTCAATTCACTCATTCAGGAAGCCGGTGAGCGGGCTGGTGGCGGAGGCGTTGATCCGCATTTCCGGAATGCCGGTCTCGAAGGCCTCGCGGCCGGCCTCGACCGCCAGCTTGAACGCGCGGCCCATGCGGACCGGATCCCCGGCGATGGCGATGGCGGTGTTGACCAGCACGGCGTCGGCGCCGAGTTCCATGGCTTCCGCCGCGTGGCTGGGGACGCCGATGCCGGCATCGACCACCACCGGCACGGTGGCCTGCTCGACGATGATCCGGATCTGGTCGCGGGTGGCGATGCCCTGGTTCGAGCCGATCGGCGCGCCGAGGGGCATCACGGTCGCGGTGCCGACCTCCTGCAGGCGCTTGGCGAGCACCGGATCGGCATTGATGTAGGGCAGCACGGTGAAGCCCTCCTTCACCAGCATTTCGGCCGCCTTGAGGGTCTCGATCGGGTCGGGGAGCAGGTAGGTCGGGTCGGGGTGGATCTCGAGCTTCACCCACTTCGGCAGGCCCGCGGCGGCGGCGAGTCGGGCGAGCCGGACGGCTTCCTCCGCGTTCATCGCGCCGCTGGTGTTGGGCAGGATGAGATATTTCTCCGGGTCGATGAACTCCAGGATGTTGGCATAGGGGTCGTTTTCCCCGGAAAGGTCGGCGCGGCGCAGGGCGACGGTGACGATCTCGGTGCCGGTCGCGTCCAGCGCGTCGCGCATCGATTCGTTCGACGGAAATTTTCCCGTGCCGACGAGAAGTCGGGACTGGAAAGTGCGATTGGCGATGGTCAGGGGCTCGGACACGGGCTGATTGAATGGGGGATCCGCCTGAGAGAAAAGGACAGAGGTAAGGTGGTTTATTGGAGTAATAATGGCATTGAAACGGTTGCAGAATGGTGTATCTAAGGAGTGTGAGCGCGATTACTTTGAAAAACGTCCCGGAGGACTTGATGGCAGGCTTGAAGAGTCGGGCGGCAGAGTCCCACCGGAGCTTGAGCGGGGAGATCCTCTTCCGGTTGCGCAAGAGCTTGGAAAGCAGTGAATCCCTTGCGAGAGAGGGAAGGCTCCGGGATGAGGCGGAGGTGCAGGCCGATGCCTGGGAGAAGCTCTCGGGAAGCTGGGTTTCGGAGCTTTCCGCCGATGAGGAAATCGAAGCGCTCTACTCGGCGCGGTCCGCGGGACGGGATGTCGATCTTGGCTGGTGATGAACGGCTACCTGCTCGATACCGACACCTGCGTCGAGATCCTGCGCGGCAACGAGCAGGTGATCCGGCGTCGCCGAGCGGTCTATCAGGAAGTCGTGACGACGGAGATCACGGCGAGCGAGTTGTATTTCGGTGCGGCGAAATCGCGGGAGCCGTCGCGCAACAAGCGGGTGGTCGATGAGTTCCTGAAGACGCTGAAGGTGGTGCCCATCGGGCGTCGAGGTGCGCAGTTCTTTGGAGGTTTCAAAGCGATGTCGCAGATGGATGGGAACCTGATCCCGGATGCGGACCTGTGGATCGCGAGCATTTCCCGGGCTTTGCGGCTCACGGTGGTCACGGGAAATGCCAGGCATCTCGGACGGGTGCCGGGCGTGGTGGTGGAGGATTGGATCCGGGGATGAGGGATGGTGGATGGTGTGGTGCGCCATGCATGAAAAAGCCCGACTCCCTTGAGGGAGCCGGGCTCTTGATGATGCGGCGGCTTGCCTCCTTCGCCAAGGCTACGGCGAGCCAAGGCAAAGCCGCTCTCCCCTTTTCAGCCGGGAATGAGGTCCTTCACCGCTTCGCGCTCTTCCTTCAGCTCGGCGATGGTGGCGTCGATCTTGCCCTGGCTGAACTCGTCGACGGGCACGCCCTGCACGACCTCCCACGAACCGTCGGCCTTGGTGCGGATCGGCATGGAGGCGATGATGCCTTCCTCGATGCCGTAGGAGCCGTCGCTGGCCACGGCGACACTGTGCCAGTCGCCCTCGGGCGTCGGGGTGATCAGGCTGACGACGGTGTCGAGCGCCGCGTTCGCGGCCGAGGCGGCGGAGGAGGCGCCGCGGGCCTTGATGATGGCGGCGCCGCGCTGCTGAACGGTGGTGATGAACTCGCCCTCCAGCCATTCGCGGTCGGTGATGACCTCGGTGACCGGCTTGCCGTCGATCCTGGCGTTGGTGAAGTCGGGATACTGGGTCGCCGAGTGATTGCCCCAGATGCAGAGGTTGGTGACCTGTGAGGAGTGCACGCCGGCCTTCATCGCGAGCTGCGACTTGGCGCGGTTTTCGTCGAGCCGCGTCATGGCGAAGAACTGGTTCTTCGGCATTCCCGAAGCGTTGGCCATCGCGATCAGGCAGTTGGTGTTGCACGGGTTGCCGACGACCAGCGTGCGGCAGGTCGGCTTGGCGTTGGCGGCGATCGCCTGGCCCTGCCCGGTGAAGATCTTGCCGTTGATGCCGAGCAGGTCGTTGCGCTCCATGCCGGCCTTGCGCGGCACCGAGCCGACCAGCAGCGCCCAGTCGGCGTCCCTGAATCCCTCGCTCAGGTCGGCGGTGGCGACGATCCTGTTGAGCAGCGGGAACGCGCAGTCATCGAGTTCCATGACCACGCCCTCGAGCGCCGGCAGGGCGGGCTCGATTTCGATCAGGTTGAGGTTGACCGGCTGGTCGGGACCGAAGACGGAGCCGGAGGCGAGGCGGAAGAGCAGGGCGTAGCCGATGTTGCCGGCGGCGCCGGTGATGGAAATGGTGATGGGATCCTTCATGGTTCTTGTCGGGTGGAATTGACGGCAGTGAAGTAGTCGAGACCGCGAACCGGGGTCAACCGTATCCGGGTCCGATCGGAGAGGGCGCGACAAAGATGGCGGAATGTGCGAAGGGCCGGACGAGCGTCCGGCCCCTGGTCACGATGGAGCTGCTTCCTCCCTTCCTTACCAGCTATAGCGGGCGGTGAAGGTGACGGTCTTCTCCTCGTCGGGCTTGAGCGGGACGGTGAACTCGATGGTCTGCGCGTCCTTCTTCTCGAACTCCATCGAGGGCTGCTCGATCTCCCAGTTCACCCAGCGCCACAGGTGCTCGCGGACCTTGATCGCCTTGGGCTCCTTCGAGCGGTTCTTGACGGTGACCTCGACGCTTTCACGCATCCAGTTCTGGGGGTCGTTGCGCTCGAAGTTGGTGATCTTCCGCTCGCCGACGAGGTCGAAGGCGTTGCCGGTGTAGATGCTCAGTTCCTCGTTGCGCGGGGTGTGGTCGATGTTGTTCTCGCCGACGAACTCCAGGTTCCCGTCGGCGTCATCGGAGCGGTAGAAGCGCACGCGCCCGGCCGGGAGCGGCAGGCCGAGCCCGCTATCCTCGTCGTTGGTGAATTCCCAGAAGATCGCGACGTCCTTCGAGAACTGCTGCCCCTGGATCGGGTTGGTGTTCCGGCCGCCGTGGTAGCGCATGTCCACGGGGTCGTAGACGTAGGCCTTGGTCGCCTTGACCTCCGGCGCGCGCAGGAACTCGACCTGCTTGGTTTCCTTGTCGCGGATGGTGAGCGGGCGACCCAGCGTGTAGAGGTGAAAGTCGTCGAAGGCCTTTTCCTTGACCTGTGGCGCGGCATCGGCGGCCATGGCCCTTTCCATCATCTCCATCCGCCTCATCGGGGCCTGCGGCCGCATGATGTTCACGTCGCCGGCGACGAGCTTGATCCTGGCGTCGTGAAAGCCGGTGCCGCTCTGGTTGCCGACCGTGATCCAGCCGGTCATCGTGGCGGTGGTGCCCTTTTCGGGGGCGACGAAGTTGTAGTCCGCCTCCCAACTGAAGCCGTTGCTGAGGTAGGAAAGCTGGGCGTCGAAGTTGGCGGATTTCTTCGAGCCGATCACCCATGACAGCGTGGGCCGCAGGATCGAGTCGTCGCCGAGGGTCGGGAAAAGCGGCTCGCCGGGAAGCTGGAAGCGCAGCTTGCCGTCGACCTCGATGATCGGGTCCTGGGCTTGGCCGCCGGGGACGTGGCCGGAGCGGATGATCTTTCCGGAGAGGATCTCGACGCGGCCGTCGGGATAGGTCTGGCGGAACTCGATGGATTGACCCTCGAAGTGGCCGAGGAGCAGCGAGCGGCTCACCGGGTCGTTGCGGTATCCCTGTTCGAGGATCGAGAAGGAAGCCTTCCCGGCGGGGTCGCGGATGATCACCGAGTCGGGCTGGACGCGGGCGGTGGCGCGGTCGAAGGAAACCTGCGTTTCGCCGGCCTTGAGTTCGAGGGGGAGCACTTCGCGGATCACGCAGAGGTCGCGGTTGTAGATGGTGAGCGCGGTTTCGCCGAAGGCGGCCGGGATGAGCAAGGCGGTGGCAAGCAGGGTGGCTTTCATGGCTGGGTCTGTTGAAGTGGCGGGTTCGGATTGTGACAGGAAAAATCTTCAGAGCACCGGGGCGGCGAGGCGGGCGGCCCTGCAGGCGAGGCGGAAGGTGACATGTCGCTTCGTGAAGTCCTCGATCCCGACCTCCCGGGAGCGGTCGAAGTCTTTTTCCAGCATCGTCCGCAGGTCGCCGATGAACCCGTGGTCGGTGGTGACCGCGGTGATCTCGAAGTTCAGCCGGAACGAGCGGTTGTCGAGATTGCCGGTGCCGACAAAGCCGTAGCGGTCGTCGACCAGCATCACCTTCTGGTGCAGGAAGCCCTCGTGGTAGCGGAACAGCCGGATGCCGTAGGGCAGGGTCTCCTCGTAGAAGGTGAAGGCGGCGAGCCAGACCATCAGGTGGTCGGCCTTTTCCGGGAGCAGGATGCGGACGTCGACGCCGCGCAGCGCCGCGGTCTGCAGGGCGGTGAGGACGCCGGAATCGGGCACGAAATAGGGCGAGGTGATCCACAGGCGTTGCTTGGCGCTGTTGCAGGCCTCGGCGACGATGAGCTGCCATGAGTCGGCGAAGTCCGCCGGTCCGGTCGGCAGGATGGCCGTGATCTCGTCGTGCGGCTGCGGGTCGCCGTCCCAGTCGAGATCGGTGATGCGCTCGTCGGCCGCCCAGTTCCAGTCCTCGAGGAAGACGAGCTGGATGGCCTGCACGGTGGGGCCGCGGAGCTGGAGGTGGGTGTCGCGCCAGGGACCGAACTTCTCGTCGCGGCCGAGGTATTCGTCGCCGACGTTGAGGCCGCCGATGAACGCCTCGCGGCCGTCGACGACGACGATCTTGCGGTGGTTGCGGAAGTTGACCTGGAAGCGGGACCACCAGAAGCGGTTGGTGCCGAACGAGCGGCAGCGGACGCCGGCGTCCTCCATCTCGCGGAGGTAGTCGTTCGGCAGCTTGTGGGAGCCGATCTCGTCGAAGAGGAAGCAGACCCGCACGCCGGCCCGGGCGCGCTCGATGAGCGCCTGCTGGAACTTCCTTCCGACCCGGTCGTTCTTCACGATGAAGAAGTTCACGAGCAGGTAGCTTTCGGCCGAGCCGATCGCGCGGAAGATCTCGCGGAAGGTCGCCTCGCCATCGATGAGCAGCTCGATGTCGTTGCCCTTGGTGAAGGGGAGGCCGCCGAGGATCTCGGCCGCCCGTCCGAAGGCGTCGTTCGGCTTCAGTTCGTAGTCGCGGAGGCGGCGGTGCAGGTTCTCCGACATCCGCCGCAGGTCCTCGTCTTCGGCCCGGCGGGCGCGGATGTAGCCGGAGAATCGGCGCCGGCCGGCGATCCAGTAGAAGGGGATCGCGATCCACGGGATGACCACCATGCACACGATCCAGGCGATGGTGCCCTGGGCG
This sequence comes from uncultured Verrucomicrobiae bacterium, assembly GCA_937957985.1. Taxonomy (GTDB): domain Bacteria; phylum Verrucomicrobiota; class Verrucomicrobiia; order Verrucomicrobiales; family Akkermansiaceae; genus Haloferula. The sequence goes on along the minus strand of CALGOH010000091.1, from coordinate 1,110 downwards.
GTGCGCCCGTGCGTGAGCACGTGGAGCACGTGCGCCAGGCCGACGGCGTGGAGCAGGACGATGCCGGCCAGGGTCAGGGTCGGCAGCCATGAGGGATCGGGCACCGCCTCCGTTCTATCAGTTCGCGCTTCCGGGGGAAGGACGAACCGACGCTCGCGATCCGACGCCGGAACGGCTAAAAGGCGTCCGTGACCCTCGAAGTTTCCACCCCGGCGCTGCTGTTCCCCGCGATCAGCCTGCTGTTCCTTTCCTTCACCAACCGCTTCCTGCATCTCGCCTCGCTGATCCGTCAGCTCTACGGGGCGTGGACCGAGAAGCGCGACGAGACGCTGATGCGGCAGATCGCCAACCTCCGGCGCCGGCTGACGCTGATCCGCTGGATGCAGTTCTTCGGCGCGGTGAGCCTCTTCCTGTGCGTCGTCTCCATGCTGGCGGTGATCGGGAAGGCGCAGTGGCTCGCGATGCCGAGTTTCGGTATCGCCCTCGGCCTGATGGGCGGATCGCTGGCGTGCCTGATGGTCGAGGTGTGGATCTCGGGAGGCGCGCTGCGGATTCTTCTCCAGAGGCTGGAGGAAGGCGAATCGAATTCGCCGACATGATCTGCCACGCATGCTGCCTGCGGAAAAATCCGGAAGCCCCAGGCTGGTGACAACAGTGTCCACAAGTTCACCCCTGCTCCTGCAAGACTGGTGATATCCGGCACGAAGCCTGGGTCCTCTTCCTACCCTCCGGAAGACCCTGATATCGACACCCGACCGGTACATTTCCTTGAAAACCCGGGATCTCCAGCCGTAGCCTCCCCTGAAACTCATCCGGGATATCGATAACCCGGGCGATGGGAATAGAGACTGTTAGGCCACTGACCATATGCACCGCGACTTCACGATCAAGATGGGTATTTACCTTATTCAGCCGCCGCATGAACTGGATATCCATAATTACTACGACTTTCAGGAGCTACGTTACTCAGTTGCCGAGCGGACTTGCTCTTTCCTGTGGCGTCGCTCCGACCGAGACGGCATTCCCGCAGGCCTTCCAGCCTCTGCGACAATCGAGTTCCGGAACGTCACCGAATTCCGTTTCCTGCCCCGCGATTCTGAAATGCCGTTC
>CALGOH010000090.1 GCA_937957985.1 uncultured Verrucomicrobiae bacterium | reverse complement strand
TGCACGGTTCGGAGGGAGGGGCGGCGCAAACCAATGCGCCGTCCCTACCCCTATCGTCCCAATTTACCGGGCCTTTACGGACGCCGCCGCGATTCAACCCTAGGATCGCGGCGATGAAAGCAACCGCCCCAACCGCCCTGTTGACCATGCTGGCCCTCGTCACTCCGCTCGCGGCCGACGAGGGGAATCCCAGGATTGATTTCGAAAAGTTCGCCACGCTGACCGCCGATGCCGGGGCGGAACGGGCGAAGCGCCGCATCAGCGAGGAGGAGTTCCTCGCGATGGCGAAGGAGGAGGGGACGGTGGTCCTCGACACGCGGAGCAGGGCGAAGTTCGACAAGCTCCACGTCAAGGGCGCGATCCACCTGAACTTCTCGGACTTCACCGACGAGTCGCTGGCCGGGCTGATCCCCGACAAGACCACCCGCATCCTGATCTACTGCAACAACAACTTCGACGGCGCGCCGGTAGCGATGGCGGCGAAGTCGGCGCCGCTGGCCCTGAACATCCCGACCTTCGTCAACCTCTGGGGCTACGGCTACCGCAACATCTACGAGCTGAAGCCCTTCCTCGACGTCCGGACCACGAAGATCCCCTTCGCGGGCAGCGATGTCTTGAACAAGGAGGCCGAGTGATCTCGGATGGAGCCGTGGAGGAGACCACCCTGCTGGTGATCGAGGACGACCCCGCCGTGCGACAGGGGGTCGTCGACGTGCTCCAGTACGCCGGTTATCGTACTTTGGAGGCGGGTGACGGGACCGCGGGCCTCGAACTGGCGCTGGCCGCGAACTACCGGCTGCTGCTCCTCGACCTGGTGCTCCCCGGGCGCGACGGGTTCTCGATCCTGACGGAGCTCAGGAAGCGTCGGCCGGGCCAACCGGTGATCATCCTTTCCGCCCGCGGCGAGGAGGACGACCGGGTGCGGGGCCTGAGCCTCGGGGCCGACGACTACGTGATGAAGCCCTTCAGCGTGCGCGAGCTGCTGGCGCGGGTCGACGCCGTGCTGCGGCGGACCTGCGAGCGGGCGGCGCCGGCCGAGCGGCGTCCGGTGCCCGGCGGCGAGGTGGATTTCGCGGCGGGTCGGCTCGAGTTCGACGACGGCTCGACCGAGGAGCTTTCCGAGCGCGAGGCCGGCCTGCTGAGGTATCTGCTGGAGTCCGGCGGGCGGGTGGTCTCGAGGGGCGAGATCCTGCGCCACGTGTGGGGCCTCGATCCCGATCGCACCGAGACGCGCACGCTCGACATGCACGTGATGCACCTGCGCACCAAGCTCCGGGACCGCGGCCAGTCGTTTCTCGTGACTGTGCGCGGAAAAGGGTGGAGATTGGAGGCATGAACGGTCGGTCCGGAGCGGGCGTGTGGCTGGTCCTCGCGGGGTGCGCGGTCTTGATCATCGGGGCGATGGCGTGGCTGACGCGCAGCGTGATGGCGTCCGAGGCCGAGCGCTCGCTCGCCGAGTCGCGGGCGGCGCTCGAGGAGAAGATCCGCCTTTCGCTGTGGCGGATGGACTCGGTCGCGGCGGCGCTGACGATCGAGGAGAACCAGCGGGTGGTCTCGCCGACCGAACTGCCTCCGCCGCCGAATCCCTTCGTCAAGCTCCGCTTCAAGCTCGGCCCGGACGGGCGGGCGCTGGCGGTTGGCGACGAGAACCCCGGGGTGCTCTCCGAGCTGAACGGCCTGCTCGCTTCCGACGAGGAGATGGGCAGCCGGTTCCAAATGCTGTGCACGGCGATGGTCACCGACAACCAGTGGGGCGCGAACAATGAGGTTTCGGCGAAGAACCCCGATCCCGAGCAGCCGCGCCAGAGCTTCGCCTACCAGCAGGAGATGAACCTGAAGGAGCGGGAGGCGCGGGGGAAGGCGATCAACAACGCGGTTTCGAAAGCCGTGTACGGCCAGATGGCCGAGCAGGTGCAGGCCAAGGAACCGCAACCGATCCTGGCGCTCGAGGCCTCGTCCGGCGCCTTCCAGCCGACCTGGATCGCCGACCAGCCCTTCCTTCTGCGGCAGGTCCGGGTCGGGGGGGTGCTCACCGCGATCGAGGGAGTGTGGATCCACCGGGACGTCTTCCGCGAGTCCCTGCTGGGGGAAGTTTCCGACCTGCTCCCCGGCGCCCGCCTCGAACCCTCGAAGCCCGGGGAAGGTGCGGCCATGGACCTCGCCTCGTTTCCCTGGCGGCTGATTCCCGGCGAGACGGCGAGCGTGGATGCGGCGCTGCGTGGTCCGGTCACCGCTTCGCTCGCGGCCGGCTGGCTGGCGGTGAGCATCGCCCTGCTGGCCGGGCTGGTGCTGGTGCGGGGGGTCGTCAAGCTGAGCGAACGCCGGGCCTCCTTTGTCTCGGCGGTGACCCACGAACTGCGCACGCCGCTCACCACCTTCCGCCTCTACTCCGACATGCTGGCCAGCGGTGCGGTCGGGGATGAATCGAAGCGCACCGGGTATTTCCGCACCATGCGCCGCGAGGCGGATCGTCTTTCGCACCTGGTCGAGAACGTCCTCGCCTTCTCCCGCATCGAGCGCAAGGGCAACGGAACGCGGGCTTCCCGTCTCGAAGTGGCCGATCTGATGGAGTCGATGCGCGAGCGTTTCGAGGAGCGGTTGGCGGGTGCGGGACTGGGGCTTGACGTGAAGATCGAGGGCGAGCCGGTGGCGCGGGGGGACGCGGCCGGGGTCGAGCACGTGCTCTTCAACCTGATCGACAATGCGGCGAAGTATGCGGCGGGGAGCGAACCCCCGACGGTGACCCTGAGGGCCTCCCGCAGGGGCGGCCGGGTGGAGATCGAGGTCGCGGACCACGGGCCGGGGATCCCGGAAAGCGAGCGGCGGAGGATCTTCCGGGCCTTCCACAAGTCGGCGGCCGAGGCGGCGGACTCGAAGCCGGGCGTCGGCCTCGGCCTCGCGCTTTCCCGGCGGATCGCCCGCGACATGGGCGGCGGGCTGGAGTGCCGCGGTGGCAAGGGTGCCAGATTCGTGCTCGTGCTGCCGACCTGCTGTTAGTCCCGATTCCCGGGAGTCTAACCGATTATTGACGGCCTCGCGCAACTCCCGCGCGGGACTTGAGAGAATCCGACTTGTGGATGCCGGGATTTGCGGAGCCACGGCCGGGGGGCTTGGTGCAGCCTGCGAGCATGTCGGTTCAGGAGGGATTCAGAATCTCCTCGCGGCGGTCGCCGCGGCCCTCCCCGTTGACCGCCTGCCGGGCCTGCGGCCACCGTGCGAAAATCCATGATGCAATCTAACAACTCAAAACCATGAAGTTATCCTGGAATCCCCGATCCTTCGTTCCGCAGGTCAACTATCGGAAACTGCTCGCCTCCTTGCCGTGGCTGGCCGGTGGGATCTCCGTGGCGGGCCTGCTGGTGATTTCCTGTTCGAGCCTCGGCTACACGGTGGTCGCCCCTCCCGGGATCCCCGGTGCGGAGTTCGTCGGCTCCGAGGAATGCGCCCAGTGCCACGAGGACATCACCCGTGGATTCAAGACCGCGGCCCACGCCAAGCTGCTGGTCAAGAGCGAGAATGTCGAGGTGCTCGGCTGCGAGTCCTGCCACGGCCCCGGCAGCAAGCACGTCGAATCCGGCGGGACCAAGGGAACGATCGTCAACATGGGCAGGAACCCCGAGGGCTGCATGAACTGCCACCTCGACGTGAAGGCCCAGTTCGACCTGCCGTACGCCCACCCGGTCACGAGCGGCAAGATGAGCTGCGGCGACTGCCACGATCCGCACGGCGGCCCGGCGACCAAGGGCGGCGGGACCCAGCTCGCCCGCATGAACGAAACCTGCATCGAGTGCCACACCGCACAGGCGGGGCCGTGGATCTTCGAGCACGAGGCCACCCGCGAGGGCTGCACCTCCTGCCACAGCCCGCACGGCTCGACCAACCAGAAGATGCTCACCGAGCGCAACGCGACGCTGTGCCTCAAGTGCCACACGCAGACCCAGACCGCCCCCGGCACGTTGCTGATCGGCGACCGCAACCATGCGGGATTCATGCCGCGCGGCACCTGCTGGACCGCGGGCTGCCATGAAGGCGTTCACGGCTCGAACACCAGCCACCATCTCCGCAACTGACCAAGCCCAACCGACCAACACCATGAAATCCATGCCCTCACTCCGGGGCTCCGCCCTGAAGCCCTGCCTGGCTCTGATTGGCGCGGCCATTCTTCCCTCGACCGCTTTCGCCGAAGGCGACAACTGGGTCGAACTCGAGGTCGGCGGCATCGCCAGCGGCGGCAACGATGCGGCCTATTCCCGCCGGCACCAGAACAACGGTGACTTCTTTGGCGGGATCCGGGACTTCCATTTCGAGCACCTTACCGAAAGCGGAGTGTTCGAAGCCGACGGACATCTGATGCTCGGGCTGGAGGACTACGGGATCGACCTGAAATACACCCACGACGACCTCGGCTTCGTGCGTGCCGGCTTCGAGCAGTTCCGCACGTGGTACGACGGTTCGGGCGGCTTCATCCCCGGCGCGGCCCCGGCGCCGAACTGGCTCGGAGGCACGCTCTGGGGTCCGGGCGGAAGCGATCCGATCTCGCCATTCAACGATGAGCTCACGCTCGACCGCGGCGCCATCTGGTTCGAGGCGGGCCTGCGCATGCCCGACGTGCCCGAGATCACCTTCTTCTGGGAACATGCCTGGCGCGACGGCAACAAGGACTCGACCATCTGGGCACGGGGCGACCAGGGGGTGAACCAGTATCCCGGCCTCTACGACATTTCCGAGGTCAGCGACATCTTCAAACTCGATGTCCGCCACACCATCGGGAACACGGAATTCGGAGGCGGCTTGCGCTACCAGAGCGTGCGCAACGACAACACGCTCTACGAGCGATACAACAACCGCTTCGACCGTCAGGACTATCTGTCGGTCCAACGGCAGATCAACGAATACGACCTGTGGGGAGGCCATATCTACAGCACTTCCCGTTTTCGGGATGACGAGGTGATGGTGAGCTTCGCCTACAACCTGACCACGATCAACTCCGACATCGGCGGCTTCAGCACGGTCAACCACGCCTACAACAACCTGATGGGTGGCGGACAGAGCACCACCAGCGTGATCAACGCCAGCGTGTGGTGGAACCCCATCGAGGACCTCGTGATCGTGCCGTCCTTCCGCTACGAATGGTGGAGTCAGGACATGTGGGGCAGCCACCTTTCCGGTCCCGACATGATTCTCGACCAGAGCCAGTACGAGTCCAACGAAGCCACGGCGGAGTGCGAGATCCGCTACTCCGGCATCGACAGCGCCCTGCTCTACGCCCGCGCGCTGTATTCGGCGCGTGACGGTGACATGTATCGCATGACCATGGACAACGCGGTGGTCGACGGCACCCGTTTCACCGCCTCGGATACCGACACCCAGAAGTACGTCATCGGTGCCAACTGGTATCCGATCTCGGGGCTCAGCGTCGCCACCCAGGCCTACTACCGGGTCTACGACCAGGAGTTCAACCACCTCGTGACCGGTAGCGAGGACGCCCAGCTTCTCGGCTACCGCAACGAGACCGCCGACTTCAATGCCCGGGTGACCTGGCGGCCGCTTCCCCAGTTGTCCTTCGTGACCCGTTACGATTACCAGCAGACGGAAATCGAGAACATCTCGGTGTTCACGCCCGTCAACATCCAGAGCGCCGACATCACCAGGCACATCCTCACCGAGAGCGTGAGTTGGACGCCGCTCGACCGGCTCTACATGACGCTCGGGGTGCACTGGATCAGCTCCGAAACCGAAACTCCGGCCAGTGGCGCCCTGCCCGGCGTGGTCGGCGACTGGGACAACGACTACTGGTCGCTGAGCTTCAATGGCGGGTATGCGTTCACCGAGGACACCCAGCTCAGCTGGTCTTATTACTACTACAACGCCGACAACTACGACGGGTCCGTGGTGCCTTACGGCTTCGTCGGCGAGGAGCACGCCTTCACGATCGGAGTCGATCAGCGCGTGACGGAAAACATGGTCGTGAACGTCCGCTACGGGTATTTCCAAGGGGATGATGCGGCGACCGGCGGGTTCAACGACTATGACGCTCACGTGATATCCACCGGAATGAGATTGCGATTCTGAGCGGAACCCCCAACATTAGCCTGAAACCCTAACTCCAACCAAACCATGAAGATGACCAAGATGATTCTGATCGCGGCCGCGTTCGCGCTGCCGGTTTCCATCGCCTCCGCCGATGTCGGGGCGGTCTACAAGAAACATTGCGCCTCGTGCCACGCGGCCGACGGCAGCGGCAACACCCGGATGGGCAAGAAGACCGGCGCCCGCGACTACCGCGATGCGAAGGTGCAGGCTTCCTTCTCGGACGCCGAAGCCCTCGACGCCATCAAGAACGGCGTCAAGAAGGACGGCAAGGAGAAGATGAAGGGCTACAGCTCGAAGGTTTCGGACGCCGAGGCCAAGGAACTGGTGAAATACATCCGCGCCTTCAAGAAATAGGCGCCTTTCAAAACCCCAAGCGCCCCCGAGGCTCGCGGCCACACGGGCCCGATGCCCGGGGGCGTGCTCTTTCTCCCCTGCCAGCCACCGATTCCCAATCCCATGAGCACCGATCCTGAAGAAAAGCCCGCCGCAACCGAGCGCATGCCCTGGTTTCTCCGCATCGTGCGAAACTGGGTCAGCCTGGCCGGGGCGGTGCTGGCGATGGGCGCGGTGTTCGCCTTCGTGCTGCTGTTCTTCGTCGACATCTTCGCCCAGCACGCGAACCCCTACATGGGCATCCTGGCCTATGTCGTGGCCCCGGCGTTCTTCTTCGGCGGGCTGACGCTCGTGCTGCTGGGACACTGGATCCAGCGCCGCCAGAAGAAGAAGACCGGGCTCGAGGCCGGGGCGCTGCGGCTCAACATCGACCTCTCTAAGAAGCGCCACCGCAGCCTGCTGCTGCTGTTCGCGATGGCCAGCGTCTGCTTTCTCTTCCTGACGGCCTTCGGCAGCTACCAGACCTATCACCTCACCGAAACGAACTCGTTCTGTGGCGAGACGTGCCACGAGCCGATGGAGCCGCAGTTCGTCGCCTACCAGACCTCGGCCCACGCGCAGGTCGCCTGCGTCGCCTGTCACGTCGGCCCGGGCGCCACGGAATACGTGAAGACCAAGGTCAACGGCGTGCGGCAGCTCTACCACACGGTGCTCGGCGATTTCGACCGGCCGATCCGCCTCCACCAGCGCGACCGGCGTCCGTCGGACGAGACGTGCCAGAGCTGCCACTGGCAGCAGAAGTACACCGGCTCGGTGCTGCGGGAGTACAAGCACTATCTCGCGGACGAGGAGAACACGCCGTTCACCGTGAAGATGATGGTCCACGTCGGCGGGGGCGATCCACTGCATGGCCCGGTGAAGGGGATCCACTGGCACATGAACCTTTCGAACCGCATCGAGTTCGTCGAGCGGGGCGAGACCGGGGATTCGATCCCCTGGGTGCGGCTGACCGATGCGGACGGCAAGGTGACCGTCTTCCGCACCGAGGACATGGAAGGGGACCCGGCTCCCGAGGAGATCGTCAGCATGGACTGCATGGACTGCCACAACCGTCCCGCCCACCGTTTCGACACGCCGAACGACGCGGTGGACCGCGCGCTGGTGAACCACCGCATCGATCCCTCCATGCCGTGGGTGAAGATGAAGGCGGTCGAGGCGCTGACCCGGCCCTACCAGAACCGGGAGGAGGCGATGGCCTCGATCGAGGAGTACCTGACCGCCGAGTATCCGGACGACCCGCGCCGCGGCGAACTGGTCGGGCAGGTCCAGGACATCTACCGGCAGAACTTCTTCCCCGAGATGAAGGCCGACTGGCGGACCTACCCGGAGCACATCGGGCACAAGAACTGGGCCGGCTGCTTCCGCTGCCACGACGGCGAGCATTATGCCGAGGACGGGGAAACGACGATCAAGGCGAGCGACTGCACCACCTGTCACACGATCGTTTCCCAGGGCATGACGCCGGAGGAACTGGCGACCATGAGTCCCGAGGGCCTGCCGTTCGTCCACCTCGACTTTGAGTATGACTCCGTCGATTGCGCCGATTGCCACACCGGCGCGAACCAGGAGGAGGAATGACGTCCATCGCGGGAGAGGGGAGGCCGCTTCATCCCCGCCACATCGCCGGATGTGCGCATCCTGCGGGAGGCTGAGCATGGCTTGACCGGCTGTTGGAAATCCACGGTGAACACCGTAGATCAGGGACGGTCGAATCGGTGATTGGGTCGCGGGAATCATCCCCCCACGACCGGTTCGGCCGCATCACCGGCATGAAGACGTTGGCGGCTCCCGGAAGGGCTTCGTTGGTCGTGGCGATCATGTGTGTGCTCGGCGCCTGGACTTCCCTGGTGGCGGACGAGGAAGTCGATCCGCTGTCGAACGAATCGTGCCTCGATTGCCACAGCTATGCCGACCTCACGATGGAGGACGCGGAGGGCAACGAGATCTCGATCTTCGTCGATGAGGAGAAGCTTGCGGAAACCGCGCACGCCAAGGTCGCGTGTGCCGAGTGTCACAAGGACCTGACGGACGAACACCCGGATGACGAGAAACCGGCCGAGCGGGTCGATTGCGCCGCCTGTCACGAGGAGCAGTCGATGACCTTCGGCACCAGCGTCCACGGGCGCGCCCTCGAGGCTGGGGACGAATGGTCCGCCCGCTGCACCGACTGCCATGGCACGCACGACATCTTCCCGCGTGGTTCGGTCAAGTCGCGCATCCATTACACGAACCTCGCCACGACCTGCGGCGAATGCCACATGCAGGAGGCCGACGAGCTCGCCCTCAGCGTCCACGGCAAGGCCATGGCCGCCGGCGACCGCGCCGCGGCGACCTGCACGGACTGCCACTCGGAGCACAACATCCGCAGCCTGCATGGAAACGGATCCTCGCTCGCCACCGCCGAGACCTGCAGCAAGTGCCACGACAAGGAGCGGATCAACAGCCGCCTGCAGCCGGCCTCCAACCCGGTCGAGACCTTCTTCGCCAGCTACCACGGCCTGGCCACCGAAGGCGGTTCGACCACCGCCGCCAACTGCTCCAGTTGCCACGCCTATCATCTGATCCTCCCCTCGACCGATCCGGAATCGACCGTCCACCCCTCGAACCTGGTCAACACCTGCGGCGAGTGCCATCCGGGCATCGGCGAGAAGTTCGTCATCGGAAAGATCCACAGCAACGGAGCGGAAACCGACACCGGCGCGGTCGCCAACCGCTGGGTGAAACGGATCTACCTGGGCCTGATCGTCGTGACCATCGGCCTGCTCAGCCTGCACAACGGCATCATCTGGTGGCGCAAGGCCGCCGCCGCCCGGCTCACCCGCGGGGAAACGGTGCTGCGCATGGACGTCAACCAGCGCTTCCAGCACATGGTGCTGGCCGTGAGCTTCGTCGTGCTGGCGATCACCGGCTTCGCGCTGAAGTTCCCGGACACCTGGTATGCCAAGCTGATGGGCGGCGAGGAGATCCGGCGCTGGACCCACCGGATCGCCGGTCTGGTGCTGCTCGGCATCGGCGTCTATCACATCGGCTACGTCATCGTCAGCCGTCGCGGCCGCCGTTTCCTCGGCGACATCTGGCCGCGCTCCAAGGACGCGGGCGACGTGGCGACCAATGCGAAGCACCTCGCGCTCGGCAAGCCGAAGGCGCGCTTCGGCCGCTTCGGCTATCCGGAGAAGATCGAGTACTGGGCCGTCGTCTGGGGCACCGTCATCATGGGGGCGACCGGGCTCGCGATCTGGTTCAAGGTCGATGTCACCCAGTGGCTGCCACGCTGGGTCGTCGAGGTCGCGATCACCATCCACTACTACGAGGCGATCCTCGCCTGCCTCGCCATCATCGTCTGGCATTTCTACCATGTGATCTTCGATCCGGGTGTCTATCCGATGAACTGGGCGTGGCTCGATGGCAGGATGTCGAAGAAGCTGCACGAGGAAGAGCATCCGTTGGAGGCGGCCGGATCGACCGCGGAATCGAAGGAACCATCGGCCGGGAAATGAACCCGCGGGTCGGGTCGAGGGTCTAACAGCATCAAGGGACTCCAGGGCGGCGTCGGGTTCCTGAGCACGGGAACCACAACGAATCAGAAGTGATGCGTAGCGGGATCGCGGGGGATCCAGCAGATTGCATGCGGTTCAAGGGTTCCATGGTTTTCGCTCGATTTTCACTGGTTCTGGCTCTCCCGCTCGTGGTGGGGGCTTGTCGCCGCGAGTCCCCGATCGAGGTCTACGAGGTGCCCAAGGAGTCCGTGCCGGTGGCGCAGGCCGACCCCCATGGCGGGATGGAGATGCCGCCAGGCGGGGGTGATCCCCACGACGTGGTGCCTTCCGGCGGCGAGGTGATCGAGCCCGGCGTCGGTGGCGAGGTGCCCGGGCATTGGGAGAAGGCGGGAGGCCCCTCGATGCGGGTGGCCAGCTACCGGGTTGGCGGCGGCGAAGGAGCCATGGCCGACATCTCGCTCGTCGTTCTCACCGGTGCGGCGGGCGGCGTGCTCGACAACATCAACCGCTGGCGCGGCCAGATCGGTCTCGAAGCGGTGTCCGGGGAGGAGCTCGCGGCGTCGTCCGGGAAACTGTCGACCCCGGTCGGCGAGGCGGTGGTCGCGGATCTCGTCGGGGAGAAGGAGCGGATCGTGGCCGCGGTGATTCCGCTCGGCGACTCGACCTGGTTCT